>JBBSGB010000009.1:0-107118 GCA_038254545.1 Burkholderiales bacterium
CACCGAGGATTTGCTTCCCCGTTTGTGAAGGTTGGTAAAGGCACATATGGGCTTCGAGAGTTAGTTAACCAAGACGAGCCGCACGGCCTACCTCCGAGGGACTCGGAGTTGCCGACGACCGTAACCGAAGCGGAGGTAGAAGATTCAGATCTAATTGTTCGCTCGTTCGGTATGTATTGGCAACGCGATCTCGTTGTGTGGCGTAACGAACCGAAGTTGTTCGGCAAGCAGCAGGCCGACGCCAAGCGGGTTGACTTTGGAAAACAGCGTGGGATATACATTCTCTACGACCATCACACAGTGCTATATGTTGGAAGATCGATTGATCGCCCGTTGGGTAAGCGGCTTTACGAACACACGACAGATCGATTGGGTGGCCGCTGGAATCGTTTTTCTTGGTTCGGCCTGTTGGAGGTCAGTGATGACGGTTCACTTTCTTCAGTCCGCATGCCAACTGATTTAGCGTCAATCATTGGCACCCTAGAAGCCGTCCTTATCGAATCTTTAGAGCCTCCACAAAACAGAAAACGGGGGGATGACCTGTCTGGGGTGGAGTACGTACAAGACAAAGATCCTGAGCTTCAAGAGCGCGAACTACAAAACACGCTCCGCTCCATAGAGCAGCGGCTTCGAACGACAAACTAGAGTTTATTCATGGGACATTAGATCGATTTTGATGTGAGTAATGGAAAAACGTTATCAGTTGCAGCGCCGGCTCGACCCGTTCCTCATGCTCGATGCGTTCGGCACCGACAACCCGCAGGACTACATCGGCGGTTTCCCCGACCACCCGCATCGCGGCTTCGAGACCATCACCTACATGATCGCCGGCCGCATGCGCCATCGCGACAGCGCGGGTCACGAGGGGCTGCTACAGAACGGCGGTGTGCAGTGGATGACTGCCGGCCGCGGTGTGATCCACTCCGAGCTTCCAGAGCAGGAAGACGGCCGTATGGAAGGCTTTCAGCTGTGGCTCAATCTGGCGCGAAGGACAAGATGCGGGAGCCGTGGTATCGCGACATTCAGAGCGGGGAGATCCCGGAGTTCACGACCGCTGAAGGCGTGAAGGTGCGGGTGATCGCCGGCCGGACCCACGGCATCGATGGCGCCATGCTGCGCGAAGTGACCGAACCGCTATATCTCGACCTCGAGCTTCCGGCGGGCGCCAGCTTCACGCAAGCGTTGCCGCCGTCGCACAACGCGTTCGTCTACGTGTATCGGGGCGACTTGCGGATCGGCAGCACGCAGGTGCCGGTGCAGCGGATGGCCATTCTGAAGAACGACGCAGATAGCGATGGGGTTGAGCTGAACGCTGCGACGACTACGCGTGCGTTGCTGATCGCCGGCAAGCCGTTGGGCGAGCCGATCGCCCAGTACGGTCCGTTCGTGATGAATACGAAGGATGAAATTGTCCGGGCGGCGCAGGACTACCAGTCGGGGAAATTCGCTGCAACGACGTAGATACGGCTCCCGCGAGCGGATCGATGCCGTGCGGGGTTTGCGGCAGAGCGCCACCACCGAAGCGGTGGGACGCTCTTCGCAGTCGGCGATTACTTGCCGATTTCTTTCGTCGCAACCTTGGCGTTGTGATAGTGGGCCTTGGCGCGCGCCCTGTGCATCTTGGCCTTGGCCTTGTTGACCGTCCTGGTGGGCTCGTTGCTCACAACGGCCTTGGTGTTGTCTCCGGCTTGCTGGGCCGTCTGGCCGACGCCCCTGGCGGTTTCTTTCACGGCCGTGCCCACCTGGGCGAAGGCGGCGCTGGACACCACGAGGGCTGCGGCGGCAGCGATGATCTTGTTCATTCAATTCTCCGATGGTCGAATCGCGGGGGGCAGCACGGCCGATCCGTTGCTGCGTGGTGCGAAGACCATACAACGTTGGACTTGCACGGCGGTTGACGGCGTTAACCAGATGGTGTGAAGGCGAGCCGCCCGCTTTTCTGTATTTCTGCTAATCTGCAATGCATGAAAGCAACCCTCACGATCACCAGCCGCGGCGTCGTCACCTTGCCAGCAAAGTTACGGCAGATGCTCGGCCTGAAAGCAGACGATCAGTTGATTGCGGAAATCACGCCGGAAGGCTTGCTGCTGCGTCCGGCCGTGACGATGCCGATCGAGTTCTATACCGCCGAGCGGGAACAGGAATTCGATGCGGCTGAGGCTGAGCTGGCCGCTGCATTGGAGAAGAAGGCAAAGCGCGGCCCGGCGGCCCGGAAGACGGCGCACGGCACGACTCGCAAGAACGTTCGCTGACCGGCCGTGGGTCCGATGCGGATTTTCCTGGATGCCAACATATTGTTCTCAGCCGCCAAGACCGATGGCGCGGTGCGCGCGCTGGTGCACCAGCTCGTGGATGGCGGGCACGAATGCCGGATCGATGATTACGGTGTCACCGAGGCGCGTCGCAATCTCGGCGCGAAGGGTGGCGAGGCGATGGCGGCTTTCGAAGCCCTGCTGCCGTATTTCAAGTGCGGTTCCATGAGCCGGCCACTGCCGGACCCCGAGCTTCTAGACTGGTTGCCCGAGAAGGACAGGCCAGTGCTCGCGGCGGCCATGCGCTTGCAATGCGATGCGCTGGTCACCGGAGACAGGACGCACTTCGGCAGCGCTTATGCGAAAGTCTTCGGCGGGGTCACGATCCACTCGCCGCGATCGATGGCGGATGGGCTGCCGGGTTGAACGGACGTGCGCTGGCTTACGCATCGAAGCGCAGCGCCGATCGCGCCTTCGCCTTCGCGGCTTCGACCTCGCGGCTCTTCGGCACCGCATTGGTCACGAGCGAGGTGATCAACCGCCTCGCCATCAACACCACGTCGTCCACCGCCTGATCGAATACCGCCTCGTTGGCCTTCGACGGCGCGTTGAAGCCGCTCAGCTTGCGCACGAACTGCAGCGACGCGTCGCGGATCTCGCGCTCCGTGGCGGGCGGCTCGAAGTTGAAGAGGGTCCTGATGTTTCGGCACATGGCTATTCCGCCTTTCCCTTGATGGCGCCTTCCTTTACCAGCACCTCGTGCGCCGCCTTGAACGCATCGAGCCCTGCCGGGATGCCGCAGTACGCGGTCGCATGCAGCAGCGTGGCCTTGATCTCGTCGACCGTGACGCCGTTGTTGAGCGCGCCCTTCACGTGCAGCTTGATCTCATGGGTGCGATTGGCCGCGGTCAACATCGCCAAGTTCAAGAGGCTGCGGGTGCGGCGGTCCAGCGTGGGATCGCCCCAGGCCCAGCCCCACGCCCACGCGGTGGTTGCGCGCTGGAAGGACATCATGAAATCGTCTGCGTTGGCGATGGATTGATCGACGTATTCGGCGCCGAGCACGTCGCGGCGGATCGGCAATCCCTTGTCATAGAGGGCTTGGTCGGACATGGTGTATCTCCTGTTCGATGAATGACGCAGTATTGTCGAACTGATTCGAGAGTTGCCAAATTTTGGCAAGCTGTCTAGCATCGCCGCATGACCACCATGAACATCTCCTTGCCGGACTCGTTGAAGGCGTTCGTCGACGAACAGGTCTCCAACCAAGGCTACGGCACCAGCAGTAAATACGTGCGCGCTCTGATTCGCAAGGACCAGGACCGTAGCGCGCTTCGCAATCTGTTGCTTGCGGGCGCAGCATCGACGCAGGGCAAGCCGATTGGCGCGGCCTACTTCGAAGACTTGCGAAAGCAGGCTCATTACCGCACGGCACGGTGAGCGCCAAGCCGATTGCCCTCCGGCGATTGGCCGAGAAGGACGTCGAGGAAGCCGTTGCGCATTACGTCGACGAAGGCGGCGATGCACTGGCGTTGCGCTTCATCGACTCGCTCGAAACCGCGTTCCTCCGCGTGGGCAACCAGCCTGCTATGGGATCGCCACGCTACGCGACCGAATTGGGCCTGCCGGGATTGCGGTATTGGCCGTTGAAGCGTTTTCCCTATTTGGTGTTTTACGTCGAACACGAAGACCATGTGGACGTGTGGCGAGTCCTCACGAACAGCGGGATATTCCGGGGTGGCTTCAGACGGGCGCAGCAGACGCCCCGTCCCGATGAGCCGGCAAAGCTGAAATAGCGAGCGCTCTTGTTTTAGCGAAGGCCGTTATCTTCAAACAAGAACGCTCCGCTCGTTTCAGGCGTTTGCCGAATGGTCGGCATGACCGAAGCGCGCAGATGCTGCGCATTTCATTCAAATACATATAGAAAAATGCAGATTTCTATGCGCCTCACAAGAATGTGCATAGATAATGCCGCTTTCCTTATCAATCAAGTTTCGATGCCGAAACCGTTGCCGCTGAAGTCGCTGATTCGCCTGCGCCCCGCCGAGATCGAGTCGTCCGCGGTGCTCAGGAAGACGGCGACTGCAAGCCGAAAGCTCGCCGAGCTCAAGGGATTGGCCGCTTCCATTCCCAATCAGAGCATTCTGATCAACACGCTCATCCTTCAGGAGGCCAAGGACAGCTCGGCGATCGAGAACATCGTCACGACGCACGACGAACTGTTTCGCGGCGCGACCTATCCTGACCTTCTGGCGTCGCCCGCCGCGAAAGAGGTACGCGACTACGTGGAAGCCCTGCGCGTGGGTTATTCGCGCGTCATGGCAACCGGCCTTCTCACGACCAACCACATGCTCGAGATCCAGGCCGAGCTGGAACGCAACGATGCCGGCTTTCGAAAGCGGCCGGGAACCGCGCTCAAGGACGGCGCGGGCAACTTGATCTACACGCCGCCGCAAGACCCTACCGAGGTCATCGATCTCATGACGGATCTCGAACGCTTCCTCAATGACGATAGTGCGTTCGACGCGGATCCTTTGATCAAGATGGCGATTGCACACCATCAATTCGAAAGCATCCATCCGTTCTACGACGGCAATGGCCGAACCGGTCGGATCATCAACGTGCTCTACTTGGTGATGACCGGACTGCTCGATATCCCGGTGCTCTATCTGTCGCGCCACATCGTTCGCACGAAGCCCGACTATTATCGTTTGCTGCAATCGGTGCGAGAGAGCGCCGATGCGCCCGAGGTCTGGCAGGAGTGGGTGATGTACATGCTCGACGCGGTCGAGCAAACGTCCGGTCAGACCATCGTGACCATCGCCGGCATCAAGGCCGCGCTCACGGACTACAAGCATCGCATTCGGGCCGCATTCAGGTTCTACAGTCAGGACTTGATCAACAACCTCTTCATGCATCCGTACACCAGGATCGAATTCGTCGAGCGCGATCTCAAGGTCTCGAGAATCACGGCGACGAAGTATCTCGATGGCTTAAGCGAAGCCGGCTTCGTCGCGAAGGCCAAGGTCGGCAGGACCAACTACTACGTCAACGTCGCGTTGAATTCGATATTGACGAAGCCGGAATTGGTCGAAGGGACGAGAAACCCAATATAGTCAGCGATCGAAGCCGACCTCAAGACAGAAATGCTGCGCATGAGCGAACTCCCCGAAGGCGGGCCCGAAGAGCCGGAAGTCGATACCGTCGCGCTCGAAGAATTCGTCGCGTCTATCCAGCACCTGCCGCTGTTCACCGGCATGGCCGCGCAACTGGTACGCAGCGTGGAGCGCGAAGACATCACCACGGCCGAGCTCAGCCGCCAGATCTCGACGGACGCGGCGCTTGCTGCCCACCTGCTGCGCCTGGTCAACTCGTCGTATTACGGACTGAGCCGGCGCGTGGGCACTGTCACCGAGGCGCTTGCGGTGCTGGGCCTCGATCTGGTTCGCCGGGTCGTCACGGCGGCGGTCCTTCAGCGCCCGCTGCTTGCCTATCTGCACGACACGCAGGCCGCGCGCGAATTCTGGCGCCACCAACTCGTATGCGCGGCGCTCGCGCGCCATCTGCACGGCCGCAAGGGCCAGGACGGCGAGGTGGCGTACATGGCCGGGTTGCTGCACGACGTCGGACGACTGGTGATGTTGATGCATCAGCCGAAGGATTCCGAAGAACTGCTGCAGCGTGCCAGCCTCGATGACGACTCGAGCGTGGAGAGCGAGCGCAAGCGCTTCGGCTTCGATCATGCGCAGGTCGGCGCGGCGTTACTGGAACTCTGGGGTGTGCCCGAGCGCATGGTGCAGGCCACCCATCAGCATGCGGATGTCGCGGAGCCCGAAGAGCCGATGGCCGCCAGCGTGTGGCACGCGAATCGCCTCGCGCACCTGCTGGTCGGCGAGCCGGATGACGGCCAGGACCGGCCGTGGGTGCAGCAGGCGGGACTGAGTCCTCAAGTGTGTCGGCAGATCCTCGAGGAGGTCGCTGCGTTCGAAGGCGATCGCGGCTGAGGCCGTCGAGGCCCATGGCATTCGCGCATCGCTTCACGAGGGGGTGACTGTGCGACGAGCCGGTTGGTCGCTCGCGCTTGGCGCCGCGCTCTGCGTAGCGCTGTTCGCCTTCGCCTTCGTTGCTGCGCCACATTCCTGCGAGTGGGGGCTAACCGCCTATTTCAACGCGGGCGTGGTTGCGGTGGTTGCGCTGATGGTCGTTCCATTGGCGTTCAGTCGCAGGCTCCCACCTCTGCAGCGCACGCTTCTTTCGCTCGGTTTCGGCGTGGCCGGCGTTGCGGTGTGGCTCGGCGGGCTGTTCGCCGCGAACCTGCGCATCATCTGTCGCCTGATCTGACCGAAAACCAGCACGGCCCGAACGCTGAGTGCCGGCGAACGGCGGCGCACGATGCTTCGGTTGCAGGCGTTGCTATAGCGGGGTGGGAGGCATCGTCAGTCATGCGCTGACGCGATATTCCGATGTGGTCGACGGGAGCCTCGCGGTAGCGCGCGGGTCTATGTTCCTCCGTCCACTCGAAAGCTTCCATCATGGCAACCACAGCGAAATCCTCCGCAAAGTCGCATCGCGCCGGCCAGACCGCACGCTGGTCGCAGCACGTTACCGAGACCAGCGATGCGATGGATCTCAAGCCCGACGTGTTCACGCAAACCGATCCGAAGGCGATCGCGCGCTCGGTCAAGTCGTCGGCCGAGCACAGCGACCGTCGCAAGTCCGACCCCTATCGCTCCGCGATGTCGATGATCACGTTCTACATCAATCGCGCGGGACACAATCTGACGGCCGCGCAGCACATGCGACTCGAGACCGCGAAGGATGAATTGCGCGCGTTGTTCGGCAAGCCTGCGCGCACCGCGGACAAGGCGAACGGCACGACCTCGCGCAAGGCCGTGAGCAGGAAGCCTGCGCGGAAAACAGTTGCGAAGCGTGCGACCGGTCGATAGCGCTCACTTCGGCTCGTGCATTTCGGATACCAGCGTGGGGATCAGCTCGGATACGTTTGGATGAATCGGCACCGCGCGTTGAAACGCCGTGTACGGTTGGTCCGCGCTCATCATGTCGATGAAGCCGTGGATCGCTTCATCGCCGCTGGTCCCGAGGATCGCCGCGCCGAGGATGCGTTTGGTCTCGCGATCGGCAACGACCTTCATGAAGCCCTTGGTCTCGCCCTTCTCAATCGCGCGGCTGACGCGGGTCATCGGCCGTTGATTGACCAGCAAGGGCCGGCCCGACGCGCGTGCCTGCGCTTCGGTCATCCCGACGCGGCCCAGCGGCGGATCGATGTAGAGCGCGTAGGCCGCGATGCGCTCGCTCACGCGTCGGCGCTCGCCGTCGAGCAGGTTCGCGGCGACGATTTCATAGTCGTTGTAAGAGGTGTGCGTGAAGGCGCCGCGTCCGTTGCAGTCGCCCAGAGCCCAGATGCCGGCAACGCTGGTGCGCAGTTCGTCGTCGACCGTGATGTAGCCCTTCGCATCGGTCGCGATGCCCGCGCGTTCGAGCCCGAGGTCATCGGTATTGGGCACGCGCCCCACCGCGAGCAGCACGTGGCTGCCGATGACGTCCGGCTCGCCGCCGGTGCAGTCGACGCGGGCCGAGATGCCGTCCGGATGCGATTTGAAGGCGATGCACTCGGCTTGCGTGCGAACTGAAATTCCCTCGTCTTCGAGGATCTTCCGAACGGCGTCCGAAACGTCCTCGTCTTCGCGCGTGATCAGGCGCAGCGCTTTCTCGATGATCGTGACTTCGGCGCCGAAGCGTCGATACATCTGCGCGAATTCCAGGCCGATGTAGCTGCCGCCGACAACGATGAGATGCCGCGGGAAGGTATCGAGCGCGAGGATGGAGGTGTTGGTGAGATAGGACACGTCGCCGACGCCGGGAAAATCGGGCACGAGCGCGCGGCCACCGACGTTGATGAAGATCTGCGATGCGGTCAGCACATCGTCGCCGACGCGGACACTGTGCGGCCCTTCGAATGCGGCGTGGCCGTGAAGTACCGTCACGCCGGGCGCATCGCGCAGCCAGGCTTCCACCTTGGTTCGCGAGTCCATCACGACCGCATCGGCACGCGCCTTCGCCTTCTTCAGATCGAACGCGATCGTGCCGCCGATGTCCACGCCGTAGTCGGCGGCGCGACGCGCGACATGCGCCACATAGGCGCTCGCGATCAGCGTCTTGGTCGGCGTGCAACCGGTGTTCACGCAGGTTCCGCCGAACAGGTGGCGCTCGATCAGCGCGACGTGCTTTCCTGCGGCGCCGAGGCGCACGGCCAGCGGAGGGCCGGCCTGGCCGGCGCCGATGACGATCGCATCGAAGGCATTTGTCGCGTTGTTCATCGCGCGGCCATCAAGCTCGATGCCGCGAGTGCCGTGCCGCAGAGGGTACGCAGTCCTGCGATCACGCCGATCAGTAACGAGAATATGAGTATCGTCATCGAGCTCTCCAGCACATGCGAGTGGCGTCAGTGGTATGGAGCGGACCGGGTCTTGCAGGCGACGGCGCGGACGCTCGATCGGTACGATAAAGGATCATCACCCAGGAAGGAATGCCATGAAGATCGAAAACGCAGTCGTCCTGATCACCGGCGCCAATCGCGGGCTGGGCCTGGCCTTCGCTCGCGAGGCGCTGGCGCGCGGCGCGAGCAAGGTCTATGCGGGCGCGCGCGATCCTTCGACGATCACCTTGCCCGGTGTGGTGCTGGTGAAGCTCGACGTGACCGATGAGCACGACATCGGCGTCGCTGCGAGGTCCTGCGGCGACGTTACGCTGCTGATCAACAACGCCGGCATCGCGGTGACGGGCGGATTTCTCGAGGACAAGAGCGTGGCCTCGGCACGCGCGCACCTGGAGACCAACTTCTTCGGGCCGCTCTTGATGAGCCGCGCGTTCGCGCCGATCCTGGCTACGAACGGGGGCGGCGCGATCCTCAACGTGCTGTCGATCGCGAGTTGGATCAATCGCGCCTTGCTCGGCACCTACGGCGCGAGCAAGTCGGCGGCGTGGGGACTGACCAACGGCCTGCGTAACGAATTGCGCGAGCAGAACACGCAGGTGCTCGCGCTGCATGTCGGCTTCGTCGATACCGATCTGACGAAAGACTTCGACGTCCCGAAGACCGCGCCCGATGTGGTCGTGGCACGCACCTTCGACGCGCTCGAAGCCGGTGCGAGCGAAGTGCTGGCCGACGAACGCACCCGGCTGATCCACGCGGGCCTGTCCGGCGACCCGGCCGTGTATCTCGAAATGCCGAAGGCGCCCTGATGACGGGGCATGCCAGCGCAACAGTCAATGCGCGCGCCGGCGTCCGAACCCAATAATCCTGGCTGCCGAGATTTCAAAAGACTCCGAACACTGTTAGCGTACGCGTCGTCGATACGCACCATCTTTTCGGGGAGTCTCATGAACGGTCCATCGCTGCGAATCAAGTTCGCCTTCGTCGCGCTTTCTTTTCTGCTGTGCCCCCTCGCCAACGCGCTCGACGCGGCGCGCTTCAAGGATGCGAACGGAGACCTGGTCGCCGACGCGCCGATCGATGCGAAGAATTTCGTCGATCCCGCGACCCTGATCTTTGCCTACACGCCGGTCGAGGATCCCGCGGTATACGCCAAGGTGTGGGACGGGTTCATCAAGCACATGGAGACGGTCACCGGCAAGAAGGTGCAGTTCTTTCCGGTGCAGTCCAACGCCGCGCAGATCGAAGCGATGCGTGCCGGTCGCCTGCATGTGGCTGGCTTCAACACCGGGGCCACGCCGCTGGCGGTGAACTGCGCGGGCTTCGTGCCGTTCGCGATCATGGCCGGCAACGAAGGCCAGTTCGGCTATGAGATGGAGATCATCACGTACCCGGGCAGCGGCATCACCAAGATCGCGGACCTGAAGGGTCGCAAGCTCGCGTTCACGGCCGAAACCTCGAACTCCGGATTCAAGGCGCCCTCCGCCCTGCTGCGCAGCGAGTACAAGCTCGAGGCCGGCAAGGACTACAACGCGGTGTTCTCCGGCAAGCACGACAACTCGATCCTCGGCGTCGCGAACAAGGACTACGACGCGGCAGCCATCGCCAACGAAGTGATGCACCGGATGGTCGATCGCGGCGTGGTGAAGAAGGAGCAGATCGTCACGATCTACAAGTCGCAGACCTTTCCGACGACCGGCTACGGCTATGCCTACAACCTCAAGCCCGAGCTCGCGAAGAAGGTGCAGGAAGCCTTCTTCACTTTCCCCTGGGCCGGCTCGGAACTGTCCAAGGAATTCGGCAAGCAGGGCGTGACGAAGTTCGCACCGATCACTTATCAGAAGGATTGGGACGTGGTGCGCAAGGTCGATAGCGCGATGAACGTGTCGTACGAATGCAAGTGAGAGTTTCGACCGCCCGTCACAAGTAACCCGCCGGTCACTGATGCTTTGTCTCGTCGGCCTGACCAAGCGCTACGGGACCGACGCGCTGGCGCTCGACACCGTCAGTCTCGACGTGCCGCCGGGGCAAGTGGTCGCGCTGATCGGGCCTTCGGGTGCGGGCAAGTCCACGCTGATCCGCTGCATCAATCGCCTGGTCGAGCCGTCGTCGGGGCGGGTGCTGCTCAACGATGTCGATTTGACGGCGCTTGGCCGTCGCGAGTTGCGATTGGCACGTCGTCGCATCGGGATGATCTTCCAGGAGTTCGCGCTCGTCGAGCGTCTTACGGTGATGGAGAACGTGCTCTCGGGTCGGCTCGGTTATGTCGGATTCTGGAAGAGTTTCCTGCGCCGCTTTCCCGATGCCGATATCGAACGCGCGTTCGAATTGCTGGCCCGCGTCGGCCTCGCGGACTTCGTCGACAAGCGCGCCGACGCGCTGTCCGGAGGGCAGCGTCAGCGCGTGGGAATCGCGCGCGCATTGATGCAGGCGCCCGAACTGTTGCTGGTCGATGAACCGACCGCGAGCCTCGACCCAAAGACCTCGCGCCAGATCATGCGGCTGCTGTCGGAGCTATGCGCCGAGCGCGGGCTCGCGGCCGTTATCAACATCCACGACGTGCGGCTCGCGCAGCGTTTCGTGCAGCGCGTGATCGGCCTCAAGGCGGGTCGCGTCGTGTACGACGGCGCGCCCGATGGACTGACGCCGGATGCGCTCACGTCGATCTACGGTGAAGAGGATTGGAACGAGGCGCAGACGGACGCGGAGATCGACGCGGAAATCCAGGCGCGTGGGCAGGTGACGATCGATCGTGATCGCTTGCAGAGCGCATAGGTACTGTTCCGATTCGGTACTTATGCCCGCACACACCTGGACCCGCCCCCGTCTGATTCCCAATGCGACGCTGCGCGCCGCGATCATCGGCGGCGTGCTGGTCTATCTGGTTCTCGCGATCGGCTCGCTCGAGATCAACTGGTCGCGCATCGCGCAGGGCTTCGAGAAGGGATGGCGTCTTCTTCTCGCATTCCTGCACCCGAACTTCGGCGCGCGCTGGGGCGAGATCGTGGCCGGGATGCGCGAGAGCCTGACGATGACGGTCTGCGCGACGGTCGCCGGAGTCGCGCTGTCGATCCCGATCGGCATCGGTGCCGCGCGCAACCTTGTGCATCCGGCGATCTATTACCTTTGTCGCGGCATCGTCGCGGTGTCGCGCAGCCTGCAGGAAATCATCGTCGCGATCCTGTTCGTCGCGATGGTGGGCTTCGGCCCGTTCGCGGGATTCCTGACGATCACGTTCGCGACCATCGGCTTTCTCGCCAAGCTGCTCGCCGAAGATATCGAGGACATCGACGGGGCACAGGTCGAGGCGATCACGGCGGCCGGGGGCTCGTGGTTGCAGCGGCTCGAATATGCGGTGCGGCCGCAGGTGATGCCGCGCCTGATCGGGCTGTGCCTGTATCGGCTCGACATCAACTTCCGCGAGTCGGCGGTGGTCGGCATCGTGGGTGCGGGCGGCATCGGCGCGACGCTCAACACCGCGATCGATCGCTATGAGTTCGACGTGGCCGCGGCGATCCTCGCCATCATCATCGTGATCGTGATGCTTGCGGAATATTCGTCGGGTTATCTGCGCAAGTGGGCACAATGATGGCCGCGTCCGCACCCGCGATGAAGGCGCTGGTATGGACACGACGCACCCCGCGCGCGCGCATCTTCGCGTGGTCCGGCTGGCTCGCAATGGTCGCCCTCACCGTGTTCTGCTGGCAGGCCATGACGCGAGACACGATCTGGTCGTTCGTGCTGGACGCGCCGCATCAGGCTGCAGATATCGGCGCCCGCATGGTGCCGCCGCGCTGGTCGTACTTGAACGTTCTCTGGCGTCCGCTATGGGACACGCTCAACATGGCGACGCTGGGCACCGCGCTCGGCGTGGTGCTCGCAGTGCCGATCGCGTTCATGGCTGCGCGCAACACCACGCCAAGCACGCTGCTGCTGCGACCGATCGCGCTGTTCCTGATCGTCGCATCGCGTTCGATCAACTCGCTGATCTGGGCATTGCTGCTGGTGTCGATCCTCGGGCCGGGCCTTTTGCCCGGCATCATCGCGATTGCGCTGCGCTCGATCGGCTTCGTCGCCAAGCTGCTCTATGAAGCGATCGAGGAGACCGACGAGGCACCGGTCGAGGCGATCGTATCGACCGGGGCGCCGCGCGCGAGTGTCGTCGCCTATGGCATCGTGCCGCAGATCCTGCCGGCCTTCGCGGGCATCAGCGTGTTTCGCTGGGACATCAACATCCGCGAATCGACCGTGCTCGGGCTGGTCGGCGCAGGCGGCATCGGGCTGCAACTGGAAGCGTCGCTGAACACGCTCGCGTGGCCGCAGGTGAGCGTGATCCTGTTGGCGATCCTCTCGACGGTCGTGATCGGCGAATGGGTCTCTGCGAAGATTCGCCACGCGATCATCTGAAGCGCATCAACAAAATCATTGGATCCGCGTGAACAGACCTTTCGGGAAATCACTCATCGTGAACATCGCCCTCGCCGTTGTGGCCGTCCTTTGTATCGTTTTCGTGGCTGCCAATCTGATGACCGCCGAGAAGAGGGTCGATCACAAGGTCAAGCGACTCTATTCGGCGGAAGACCCGGAGTTCCTGCGCGTGATGGGCACGCTGCTGGGTCCGCCGGTGATCCCGGGCAACCGCTACAGCGTGCTCGTCAACGGCGACCAGATTTTTCCGGCGATGCTCGACGCGATCAGGAAGGCCGAGCACACGATCGACTTGGAGACCTACATCTATTGGTCGGGAGCGATCGGCAGAGCCTTCGCCGATGCCCTGACCGAGCGTGCGAAGTCGGGAATCAAGGTGCATGTGCTGCTCGACTGGGTGGGCACGGCGAAGATGGACGAAGCGCTGATCGACGAGTTGAAATCGGCCGGCGTCGAGGTCCTGAAATATCACAAGCCGCATTGGACGGGTCTGGGCAAGCTGAACAACCGCACGCATCGCAAGTTGCTGGTCGTCGACGGGCAGGTCGGATTCACAGGTGGCGTGGGCATCGCGGAACAATGGACCGGCAACGCACAGGACCTCGATCATTGGCGGGACACGCACTTCAAGGTCGAGGGTCCCGTGGTGGGACAGATGCAGTCGGTCTTCATGGACAACTGGATCAAGGCGGCTGGCACGGTGCTCCATGGCGTGGAGTATTTTCCGCCGCTGCAGCCGGAACAGCCGGTGTCCGATGGTCTCGCTCAGGTGTTCAGCAGTTCGCCCTCGGGGGGCAGCGCGAGCATGGAGTTGATGTACCTTCTGTCGATCACGGCGGCCAAGCGCAGCATCCGGCTTTCGAGTTCGTATTTCGTGCCCAACGACATGGCGGTCAACGCGTTTCTCGCGGCGATGAAGCGTGGCGTGAAGGTAGAGATCATCACGCCCGGCAAGCACATCGACTCGGACGCGGTGCGCGAGGCATCGCGCGCCAAATGGGGTCCACTGCTGGCAGCCGGCGCCGAGATTTCCGAGTACCAGCCGACCATGTATCACGTGAAAGTGATGATCGTCGACGAGTTCATGGTCTCGACCGGCTCGACCAACTTCGACGAGCGCTCGTTTCGCCTGAACGACGAAGCGAACCTCAATATCTACGACGCGGCGTTTGCGAAGGAGCAGGTGGGCGTGTTCGAAGACGACCTCGCGAAGTCCAGGCGCATCACGTTCGAGATGTGGAAGGCGCGGCCATTGCGCGAGAAGATCGCGGAGAAGTTCGCGTCGCTGCTGGATTCGCAACTCTGAGCGCTACGCGCCTTCGAGCCGCTCAAATCTCTTGCCCATGACAGCCGCAACAATCATCCTGCGACTCGCTCGACCCGCGGACGCGTCGGCGATTGCGTTGATGTCGCGCGACCTGATCGAGGCGGGGTTGGGTTGGAGCTATCGGCCAGCGCGCATCGCCCGCCTGATCCTGGATCGCGACACGAACGTGTTGATTGCCGCGCGGCGCGGCAAGCCGGTGGGATTCGCGGTCATGAGCTTCGGGGACGAGCGCGCCCATCTCGCGCTGCTCGCCGTACACCCCGCTCATCAGCGCCAAGGCGTTGCCCGCCGCCTGCTGGAATGGCTGGTCGAATGCGCTGCGTCCGCCGGCATCGCTTCGCTACACCTCGAATTGCGCGCAGGCAATGCCGCGGCTCGCGCCTTCTACCGAGACATGGGCTTCGCGGAACGCTACGTCGTGCCCGGCTACTACCATGGGCGCGAATCGGCACTACGCATGCAGCGCGTACTGCGCCTCGACGAGCCGGCGTCCGTCAGATGGCAGCCGCCGACCCTCGGGGCGGATAGAGCCGCTGATCGACGCTCGCGCGCCACGCGCCGTTGATCGATACTTCGCGATCACCGGCAGCGGACCATAGCCCGAGTCCGCGCCCACATGGAGAAGAACATGGATGCGCCCATCGCAATGCAGCGCCCTCGCGAATCGAGTTCACCGGAACTGATCGTCGAGCTCGCGAAGTTGATCCACGCCAAGCTGCCCCTCGAACAGGCCGACGAAGCGGCCGAGTTCGCCCGTCAATATTACGGACAGGTCGCACCCGAGGATCTGGCCGAGCGACCGCTCGCCGACCTCTACGGCGCCGCGCTCTCGCACTGGCATTTCGCGCGCAACTTCGTGGGCGGCGCGCCCAAGCTGCGCGTCTACAACCCGCGGCTGGAGGAGAACGGTTGGCAGTCGACCCACACGGTGATCGAGATCGTCAACGACGACATGCCGTTCCTGGTCGACTCGATCACGATGGAGGTCAATCGCCAGGGTCTCACGCTGCACCTGATCATTCATCCGCTGCTGAAGATCCGGCGCGATGCCCAGCACCACGTCGCAGGGCTGGCGCGCGATCGCAACGAGCCCGAGGGTCGCTTCGAATCGTTTATCCACGTCGAGGTCGATCGCGTCACCGAGCCCGCTCGCATGAAGGCGCTGCACGACGGGTTGATGCACATCCTCGATGACGTGCGCGCCACCGTCGAGGACTGGAAGCCGATGCGGCAAAGAGTCCTCGACATCGTGGCCGACCTGGAACGCAATCCGCCGCCCGCGTTGATCGACGATCTCGAAGAGGGTCGTTCCTTCCTGCGGTGGCTGGCCGATGAGAACTTCACCCTGCTCGGCTGCCGCGACTACGACCTGGTTCAGGAAAACGGCGAGGACGGGCTGCGCGTCGTGCCCGGCTCGGGCCTCGGCATCCTGCGAGACAGCGGCGAGGCCGCCGTCTCGGCCACCTTTGCCGCGCTGCCGGCCGAAGTCCGGGCGCGCGCCCGCGAGCCGCGCCTGTTGGTCCTGAGCAAATCGAACGCGCGCGCGAGCGTGCATCGTCCCGGCTACATGGACTACCTCGGCATCAAGCGCTTCGACGCCGAGGGTCGCGTGATCGGCGAGCGGCGCCTGCTCGGCCTCTACACGTCGACAGCCTACAACACCAGTCCGAGCGAGATCCCGCTGCTCAGGCGCAAGGTCGAATCGGTCACGCAACGTGCAGGGTTCATCGCCAAGAGCCACGCCGCGAAGGCGCTCGTCGCGGTGCTCGAACAATATCCGCGCGACGAGTTGTTCCAGATCACCGACGACGAGCTCTACACGACAGCGATGGGCATCGTGCGTCTGGGCGAACGCCAGCGCACGCGCCTGTTCGTGCGACGCGACAGCTTCGGACGCTCGTGGTCGTGCCTGATCTATGTGCCGCGCGAAAACTACAACACCGACCTGCGTGCGCGCATGCAGGCACTCTTGATCGAGGTCTTTCAAGGCACGTCGTCGGAGTTATCGGTGCAGTTCTCCGACTCGCCGCTCGCGCGCGTGCTGATCGTGGTGCGTACGCAATCCGACGCGACATCTCCTTCGAAGCCACAGGTCGATGTGCGCGAGATCGAGCAGCGGCTGGTGCGCATCTCGCGGCGCTGGGAAGACGAGTTGAAGCAGGCGCTGCTCGACGCCGTTGGCGAGGAGCGCGGCAATACGCTCTACGAGCGCTACGCGGTCGGCTTTGCCGCGGGGTATCGCGACGAACATTCGCCGCGCGTGGCGGTGCGCGACATCGAGCTGATGGAAACGCTGGCCGATGCCGACGCGCTGCCGATGAGCCTGTACGTGCCGCTCGAGGCGCCGCCAGGAAGGCTGCGCTTCAAGCTGATCCGCGCGGGGCAGCTCGCGCCGCTGTCGCAAAGCCTGCCGATGCTCGAGCACATGGGCGTGCAGGTGCTCGAAGAGCGACCGTACGAAGTGCGACGCTCCGACGGCACCGAGATCTGGGTCGATGACTTCGGCATGAGCGTGCCGGGCGAGGAGGAGATCGACATCGAGCGCTTGCGCGGGCCGTTCCAGGAAACCTTCCTGCGCACGTGGCTCGGCGACAACGAGAATGACGACTTCAATCGCCTGGTCCTCTCGGCCGGGCTCGGCTGGCGCGACGTGACGATCCTGCGCGCCTACGCACGCTACATGAAGCAGGCCGCGTCCACCTTCAGCCAGACGTACATCGAACAGGCTCTCGCCGCCCACCCGACGATCGCCGCCGAGTTGGTGACGTTGTTCCACACGCGCTTCGATCCGGCCATCCACGCGGACCGCGACGAGCGGCAGTCCGAGATCGTCGCGCGCATCACGGCATCGCTCGACGACGTGGCCAACCTCGACGAGGACCGCATCCTGCGTCAGTACCTGGCGCTGATCGAAGCCACGCTGCGCACGAACTTCTTTCAGCGCGGCGCTACGGGTGCGCCCAAGCCGGTGCTGTCGTTCAAGTTCGATCCAGCCAAGGTGCCGGGGCTGCCCGAGCCCAAGCCGATGTTCGAGATCTTCGTCTATTCGCCGCGGGTCGAGGGCGTGCATCTGCGCGGCGGCAAGGTCGCGCGCGGTGGGCTGCGCTGGTCCGATCGCATGGAGGACTATCGCACCGAGGTGCTCGGCCTCGTGAAGGCGCAGCAGGTCAAGAACGCCGTGATCGTGCCGGTGGGCTCCAAGGGCGGCTTCGTGCTCAAGCGCGCGCCGGCCGCCGGCGATCGCGAGGCCTTGATGAAGGAAGGCGTAGCCTGCTATCAGGCCTATCTGCGCGGCCTGCTCGACCTGACCGACAACCTGGTCGCGGGCGAAATCGTGCCGCCAGCGAACGTCTTGCGGCACGACCCGGACGATCCCTATCTCGTGGTGGCTGCCGACAAGGGGACCGCGACCTTCTCCGACATCGCCAACGGCGTCGCCGCCGAATACGGCTTCTGGCTGGGCGACGCGTTCGCTTCGGGCGGCTCGGCCGGTTACGACCACAAGAAGATGGCGATCACGGCGCGCGGCACGTGGGAGTCCGTCAAGCGGCATTTCCGCTCGCTGGGTCTCGACACGCAGACGCAGGACTTCAGCGTCGTCGGCGTGGGCGACATGTCGGGCGACGTGTTCGGCAACGGCATGCTGCTGTCGCGCCATATCCGCTTGTTGGCGGCGTTCGATCACCGGCACATCTTCATCGACCCGAACCCTGACATCGAGGCAAGCTTCATCGAGCGCGAACGCCTGTTCAATCTGCCGCGCTCGTCGTGGGCCGACTACGATGCAACGCTGATCTCCGCAGGCGGCGGTGTTTTTCCGCGCAGCGCCAAGGCCATCACGCTCTCGCCCGGAGCGCGCGCGGCACTCGGCATCGATGCAGAGCGGCTGACGCCCAACGAACTGATGCACGCGATCCTGCTTGCGCCTGTTGACCTGTTCTACAACGGCGGCATCGGCACCTACATCAAGGCCGGAACCGAGACGCACGCCGAAGTGGGCGACCGCGCCACCGATGTCATCCGCGTCAACGGCGCCGAACTCCGCTGCAAGGTCGTGGCCGAGGGTGGCAACCTGGGCTGCACGCAGCGCGGGCGCATCGAGTACGCGTTGCAAGGCGGGCTCATCAACACCGACGCGATCGACAACTCGGCCGGAGTGGACTGCTCCGACCACGAGGTCAACATCAAGATCCTGCTGAACGCGGTGGTGACCGAAGGCGAGATGACGCCCAGGCAGCGCGACAAGCTGCTGGCCGACATGACCGACGAGGTGGCGCAACTGGTGCTGCGCGACAACTACTTCCAGAATCAGGTGCTGGCCGTGACGCGCGCGCGCGAAACCGAAGTCTTCGACGAGCAGGCGCGCTACATGCGCCACCTGGGCAGCATCGGACGCCTGAACCGCCGCATCGAATTCCTGCCCAGCGACGACGCCATCACCGAGCGGCGCCAGACCCGGCGCGGGCTGACGACCCCCGAACTCGCCGTGCTACTGGCCTACAACAAGATGGAGTTGTTCGAACTCGTGCTGGCCTCCGACGTGCCGGAAGACCCGTACATCGCCACCACCCTCGATCGTTATTTCCCGAAGCCGCTGCGCGCACGCTACGCCGCACAGATCGGCTGTCATCCGTTGAAGCGCGAGATCATCGCCACGCATGTGGTCAACAGCATGATCAACCGCGTCGGCCCGACCTTCACCAACAGCTTGCGCGAAGAGACCGGCTGCGCGCCGTCGGACATCGTGCGCGCCTACATCGGCACGCGCGAGATCTTCGACCTGGTCTCGCTGTGGCTTGCCAACGAAGCGCTCGACAACAAGGTCGGCGTCGAGGTGCAGAACGCGATCGTGCAGGCGACGGTACGCCTGATCGTGCGCGGCACGGTCTGGCTGCTGCATCATCGTGAAGCACTGCGCGATCTCGATGCGACCATCAAGCGCTTCTCACCCGGCGTGGCCGAAGTGGCCGCGGGTCTTTCGCGCTGGCTGGCTCCTCAGGAGAGCGCGGCGCTCGAGGCGGACACCGCGCGCATCGTGGCGCAGGGGGTGCCCGATGCGCTCGCGCAAAGAGTTGCGCAACTCGAGACCCTGTATGCGGCGCTCGACATCGTCGAGGTCGGCACCGAGACCACATGCGCGGTGGATCTGGTTGCCGGCGTCTATTTCGGCGTGGGCGGCAGGCTAGACCTCGGCTGGCTCTCGCACCAGATCGCGATGCTGCCGGCCGACAGCCACTGGCAGAGTCTGGCTCGGTTAGCGATGCGCGACGATCTGTCGGTTCTGGCACGCGCGCTGGCGCGCTCCGTGCTGCGCGCGGGTAATGCGGAACAGAGTGCGCAACAGAGCGCAGGACAGAGCGCAGGACAGAGCGCAGAAGCGATGATCGTCGCGTGGGAGGCGCAGCGCGAGTTCCAGCTTCGTCGCTGCCGCGAGTTGCTGGCCGACCTCAAGCCTGCGGGGACGCTCGACATGGCGATGCTGTCGGTGCTGCTGCGGGAATTACGAGCGTTGGTCTAGCACCGTCGCTCATATGTCGCACGCAGCACGCGCGGACAACGCCGCGGCCATGATCGCGACGGGACGTTCGGCGCCGTGTCGTGCGATCTTCATCGGCCTTCAGTTTTTTTTCGATCTGATGTCGATTTGAGTCATTCCCGTTCGTCGTGTTTCTTTAGAAGCCGGTTGCGGCCTTCTCCCGACGATCGAGGGCAAGCTCGAAGGAGTTCTGATCCAGATCCCATTGAGCACCACGCACCGGAGCAACCGATGTCCGAACCACTGAAAACCAAAACGACTGCTCGATGTTCATGCGGCAGCGTCGAATTCGAAGCGACCGGCGCGCCTATCGTTAGCACGGTCTGCTACTGCGACGATTGCCAGGAAGGTGCCCGGCAAATCGAAGCGTTGCCGAATGCCCAACCGGTTCGGGGTCCCGATGGGGGAACCGCACACGTGCTCTACCGGAAGGATCGCGTCAAATGCTCGATGGGAGCGCCGTTCCTGCAGGACTTCAGGATCAGCGAGACGTCGGCCACAAAAAGGGTCGTCGCCACCTGTTGCAATTCATTCATGGCCATGCAATTCGATGACTCGAGGCATTGGGTTCCGATGTATCGAGCGCGATTGGAAGGAGATATCCCGCCCTTGCAGATGCGGATCCAGACCAAGTTCAAGCCCGAGAACAGCGGCATCCCGGGTGACGTGCGCAGCTACTCGGGATATCCCTTCAAGTTCATGGCGAAACTTGTCGCGGCCCAGATCGCAATGCTGCTTCATCGGTGACTTCGTCAGGCGTCATCGAAAGTGCCGAGAGCACGTTCCGCAACTACCCAAGGAAACCCATGCTGCAAAACGCCCCGATGTATTCCTACATACCCGCGAAAGACGTCGTCCGAGCACGCAAGTTCTACGAGGAAAAGTTGGGCTTCGAGCCCAAGCTGGAGACGGCCGGCGGTGTGGTCTACGAGTTCGGCAAGGGCACTGCGTGCTTCCTGTATCCGACCCCGAACGCCGGCACTTCGCAGGCGAGCCAGGCCTTCTGGGAGGTCGAGGACATCGAGCGCGAAGTCGCGGAGCTGAAGGCACGCGGCGTGAAGTTCGAGAAATACGACATGCCGGAAATGGATGCGAACGACATCTCCACCGCCGGCGGCGCCAGGGCTGCGTGGTTCAAGGACACCGAAGGAAACATCATGGCGATCATCCAAAGCCTGTGAGTTCCTGATCAACCCTGTTCATGCCGCGGCCTGAACCTTTCACATCGACCGGAAATGGAAGCCTCCGTATCTCACGCACTCGATCAACGCAAACGCTGGATCGCCTTCGCCGTCGTCTGCATCGGCACGCTGATGATCGTGCTCGACACGACGATCGTGAACGTTGCGTTGCCATCGATCCGCACCGACCTCGGCTTCTCGGAGACGTCACTGGTGTGGGTCGTCAACGCCTACATGCTGACCTTCGGCGGCTTTCTGTTGCTGGGCGGGCGGCTGGGCGACTTGTACGGCCATCGACGACTGTTCGTCTTGGGCACCGCATTGTTCACGCTCGCATCGCTCGTCTGCGGCTTGTCGAACTCGCAGTCGCTCCTGATCGGGGCACGCGCGGTGCAAGGTCTGGGCGGCGCGATCGTCGATGCGATCGCGCTGTCGCTGATCATGAATCTGTTCACCGAAAACGGCGAGCGCGCCAAAGCGATGGGCGTGTACGGCTTCGTGTGCGCCGCGGGCGGAAGCATCGGCGTGCTGGCGGGCGGCTTGCTTACGCACGCCTTGAGCTGGCATTGGATCTTTCTGGTCAACATTCCGATCGGCATCGCGGTGTGCGTGTTGTGCTTCACGCTGCTGCCCGCGGTGCAGGGACATCAGGTAGGCGGCCGCCTCGATGTTGCCGGCGCCGTCACGGTGACCGTGGCCTTGATGCTCGCCGTCTATGCGATCGTCGACGGCAACCGGGCGGGCTGGATGTCGACGCAGACCATCGTGCTGCTCGGCGCGGCGATTGCGCTCTTGATTCTCTTTCTCGTGATCGAAGCGAAGAGCGCCACTCCGCTGATGCCGCTGCGACTGTTCGCGATACGGCATGTCGCAGCCTCGAACGTGATCGGCGTGTTGTGGGCCGCCGCGATGTTCGCGTGGTTCTTCATCTCCGCGCTCTACATGCAACTGGTGCTCGGGTACGACCCGCAGCAGGTCGGGCTGGCGTTCCTTCCTTCGAACATCATCATGGCGATCTTCTCGGTCGGGATTTCCGCAAGGCTCGTGACGCGCTTCGGCTTTCGCGGGCCGCTTGCGGTCGGGCTCGCGTGCGCGGCAGTGGGGCTTGCGCTTTTCGCGCGGGCGCCGGTCGATGGAAACTTCTGGATCGACGTGTTGCCCGGCATGACCTTGCTTGGCTTGGGTGCGGGCATGGCGCTCAATCCGCTTCTGCTCGCGGCGATGAGCGATGTCGAGCCGTCCGAATCGGGCATCGCGTCGGGCATCGTCAACACGGCATTCATGATGGGCGGCGCGCTCGGGCTTGCGATCCTGGCGAGCATCGCGGCGGCACGGACCGATGCGCTGACCGCGGTCGGCGTCGTCGAACCGGTCGCCCTCAACGGGGGATATCACATCGCCTTCATCGCCGGCGCGGTGTGCGCCGCGCTTGCGGCCGCACTCGGGTTCCTGCTGATTCGCGGCGGTCGCGAAACGGCTGCCGACAAATCGAACGACGACCGCGAGGCTGGGACGAAGTCCACCGGTTCACAAGCGGCGTGAACCCCCTGAAGATCAACTCGGTCAAATTCCATGAATAGTTCTGTGATCGGCGATAGCGCTCGCCGCATGTTCGACAGCTACGTGACGGCCGACCGCGACGCGGTCGAACGACTGCTGACCGACGACTTCAGGTTCACGAGTCCCTATGACGATCACATCGATCGTGCGACCTACTTCGAGCGCTGCTGGCCGGGCGCCGGATCGTTCGAGGCCTTCGACTTCGAACAGGTCACGGTGGATGCCGACAAGTGCCTCGTCGTCTATGAAGCCCGGACGAAGAAGGGCAAGCGCTTTCGCAATACCGAACTGCTGACGTTCGCAAGCGATCGGATACGCTCGGTCGAGGTGTTCTTCGGTCGCACGCTTGCGGAAGACGACACAGCGGCGTCCGCATCGAAGCTCGAGCTCTACTTCCATCCGCTGGCATCGTTCTGCCAGAAGGTGCTCATCGCACTTTACGAGAACGACACGCCGTTCGAACCCAACATCGTCGATCTTTCGGACGCCGCGTCGCGCCAGGCTTTTCTGCAACTTTGGCCGATCGGCCAGTTCCCGGTGCTGCGCGACACGGCGACGGGCCTCGCGATTCCCGAGTCGACCATCATCATCGAATATCTTGCTCAGCATCACCCCGGCAAGCTTGCGCTGGTTCCCACCGACCCCGAACTGGCGCGCGAGGCGAGGCTGCGCGATCGCTTCTACGATCTGCATGTCGACGTGCCGATGCAGAAGATCGTGACCGATCGGCTACGACCCGACGGTGAGTATGATCGCTACGGCGTTGCGCATGCCGAGTCGGCGCTGGCAACCGCATACGACGTCATCGATGCCCAGATGGCGACGCGGACGTGGGCGGCGGGCGAAGCCTTCAGCATGGCCGACTGCGCCGCTGCACCAGCACTCTTCTTTGCGGGACGCGTCGTGCCCTTCGGCGATAGTCGCAGGAACCTCGCGGCCTACTTCGAGCGTCTGATCGAACGGCCGTCGTTCGCGCGTGTGGTGGGCGAAGCGCGGCCGTACATGGTCCACTTCCCCGCGTGAACCTAGATCGGGCTCAGTGCGGCGCACACGCCGCTGCGCGTTCGAGCATCAACTTCTGCTCACGCACATTCTTCGTCATCGCCGCCGCCTGCTCGAAAGCGCCTCGCGCCTCTTCCTTGCGCCCGAGCTTGTAGAGCAAATCGCCACGCACGCTAGGCAGGAGGTGGTAATTCTGCATCGCCTTGTCATCCACCAGGGTATCAGCGATCTTCAGTCCCGCGGCGGGACCGGAGGCCATGCCGACCGCCACGGCGCGATTGAGTTCGACGATCGGTGATGGCGTCAACTGTGCGAGGGCATCGTAGAGCGCGGCGATGCGCGGCCAATCGGTTTCGTCTGCGGTCCTCGCGCGCGCATGACACGCGGCGATCGCGGCCTGCAAGGCGTATGGACCGTGCGCCCCGCCCAGCGCGTCGGCGCGCGCCAGCGCCGCGAGTCCGCGACCGATCAGCATGTGATCCCAGCGCGCGCGATTCTGTTCGAGCAGCAGCACCGGCTCGCCAAGCGGGCCGAGCCGCGCGCGCGTGCGCGACGCCTGGATCTCCATCAACGCGACGAGGCCGTGCACCTCGGGTTCGCGCGGCGCGAGCTCGGCGAGGATGCGGCCCAGGCGCAACGCCTCTTCGCACAGCGACGGCCGCATCCAGTCGTTGCCCGACGTGGCCGAGTAGCCTTCGTTGAAGACCAGGTAGATCACTTCGAGCACCGACGCCAGGCGCGCGGCGAGCGCATCGTCGCGCGGAACTTCGAAGGGCACCTGCGCTGCCGACAGCGTGCGCTTGGCGCGCACGATGCGCTGCGCGATGGTGGGCTCGGGAACCAGAAAGGCGCGCGCGATCTCGTCGGTAGTGAGGCCGCCCAGCAGGCGCAGGGTGAGCGCGGTGCGCGCCTCGGTCGAGAGCACCGGGTGGCATGCGATGAAGATCAGGCGCAACAGGTCGTCGTCGATGTCCTCGTCGAGCGACTCCGCGATCCGCGGGTCGAACGCCTCGCCTTCGATCTCGAGCTCGCGCCCGATCTCTTGATGCTTGCGATCGATCAACTGGCCGCGCCGCAGCCAGTCGAGTGCGCGGTTCTTCGCGGCGGCCATCAGCCAGGCTCCGGGATTGTCGGGCACGCCCGAGTTGGGCCAGCGTTCGAGTGCGGTGACGAGCGTGTCCTGTGCGAGCTCTTCGGCCACGCCCAGGTCGCGGACCATGCGCGTGAGCACTGCGACGATGCGCGCCGACTCGATGCGCCAGACCGCTTCGATCGCGCGATGCGTGTTGGAAGAAGGTGGGACGTGTTCGGCCATCACCCAGCACGCATCGTGCAGATCTGCGCCATCGTCACTTCGGCGCTTCGCAGTTGACCATCCACGGAATGCCGAAGCGGTCCGAGAACATCGCGAAGCGCTCCGCCCAGAAGGTCTTTTGCAGTTCCATCTGCACGCTGCCGCCCTCGGACAATGCCTTGTAGATACGCTCGGCCTCGGCGACGTCGTCGACGCCGATCGAGATGTGAAAACCCTGCGGCGGCTGGAACGGCATCTGCGAAGGCGCGTCCGAACCCATCAGCACCTGATCTCCGAATTGGAGACTCGTGTGCATGATCAGGTCGCGCTCCTCGGGCTTTGATTGGTCGTGCATCGGCGACTCGCCGAACGTCATCGTCATCATCGACTTGCCGCGCAGCACCTGCTCGTAAAACTTGAAGGCTTCCTTGCAGTTGCCCTTGAAGATGAGATAGGTATTGAGTTTCATCGTGGTTCTCCGGTTGAAAATGTCATTGCATGATGCGTTGCCGTTGGTTCACTTCTCCGCAACCGCCTTCATGTCGGCCAGGCCCTTCTCGAATTCGCCGCCGATCATCTTATCCATGCTGAAGAAGACGCTCATGAGCTTCGCGATGTAGGGACGCGGGCCGTCCATCGCCCACGTGACGCGGGTCGCGGCGCCTTCCGGCACGAGCGTGTACGTGGCCATGTTGTGACCTTCAAGCGGCTTGATGAAATCGAGCTTGATGCGGATTTTCGAGGGCGCGTTCGACGATGCGTTGGCCTCGACGATTTCCATGCGGCCGGCACCCACCTTGCCGTCGCCGGTCCAGGCATAGGCCGAGCCGACGCCGCTCGCGGGGCCGCTGAAGGTGCGCTTCATGGTCGGATCGATTTTCTCCCATGGCGACCACAAGGCCCACTGATGAAAATCGTCGATGAGCGCAGATATTTTCGCGGGGGGTGCCTTGATGGTCGCCGAACGTTCGACCCGGAAGTCGTCGGGCTTGGTCGCGGCAAAGATGAGCACCGAGGCGACCAGCAACACGATGACGATGAGGATGGTCTTGAGCATTTGAAACTCCTTGAAGGGGGAGAGAAGACGCATGGACGAAGGCGACGAGTAGAGGCGCGCGACGGCCAAAGCCGACCACTGTCCATGCACGGGCGACGTCGGTCTAGGACTTCCTTGCGAGTTCCGTGCGGATGCGCTCTTCCTGTTCGCGCAGGTCGGGCGTGAATTCGGCGCCGAAGTCTTCGGCCTCCAACACGCGACGAATCTCGATCTGCTCTTCATCCTCGAAGGGCACGCGCTTGACCCATTCGATCGCTTCGGCCAGCGATTTGACCTGGATCATCCAGAAGCCCGCGACCAGTTCCTTGGTCTCCGCGAAGGGGCCGTCGGTGACGGTTCGCTTGCCGCGCGAGAACGTCACACGCGCGCCTTTCGAGCTCGCCTCCAGGCCTTCGCCCGCAAGCATCACGCCGGCCTTGACCAGTTCCTCGTTGTACTTGCCCATCGCGGCGAGCATTTCCGTGCTTGGCATCACGCCTGCTTCGCTGTCCTTGTTGGCTTTCACCAGAATCATGAATCGCATGTTGGTTTCTCCTCGGTCGGATGAAGGGCGCATCGCGTCGAAGGACGCGACATGCCTCGGCTTCTATTGACACGACGAGCGACGCGTTCGGAAATCGACAGGCGCCGAAAATATTTTGATGTGCATACGCTCCGACCGGCGTCACACGCCTTTGAAATCGATGAACCCGCGCTGCGCATCGACATGCAGCAGCACGACCCGAACCGCGTCGCCGACATCGAGGCCCGCGAAGTTCTGCGTGACGCGGCCTTCGACGGCGGGACGGCGCAAGCGCACCCACGTGCCCTTGTCCGACGCGCCGGTGACGATCGCATCGAAGGTCTCGCCGATGCGCGAGGCCAGCAGCAACGCCGCGGCCGACTTGCGAACCTGGCGTTCCACCTTGTCGGCCATCGTTTCCTGCACGTTGCAATGCGCCGCGATCTCCGTGAGCTCACCGATCGTGTACGGCGAAGCGGCCTTGACGATCGCCGCCTTCAGCAGACGCTGTGTGACGAGATCCGGGAAGCGCCGATTGGGCGCGGTCGAGTGGGCGTAGTTGCTCATCGCCAGGCCGAAGTGGACTAAGGATTTTCCCGCTTCATCGACGCCCGGCTGCGCCACCGCGTATTCGCCCGAACCCAGCAATTTCACGACCGCCAGCGAGAAGTCGGCGTAGTGGTCCGGGTCTGCCGCACGGCGCTTCTCGAGCAACGTTTCGAGCGCTATCGCATCGGGCGCATCGGGCAAGCGCTCCCGCACCGATGCGGCCAGCGCGACGATGCGGCTCCAGCGCTCGGGCGTATGCAGCACACGGCGGATCGCCGGATAGCCAGCCACTTCGAGAAAATTCGCGACCACGCCGTTGGACGTGACCATCAGATATTCGATCAATTCCTTCGCGCGATTCTTGGGGTCGGGTCGCAGGTCGGTCAGCGTGCCGTTCACGAATACCGGTCGCGCCTCGATCGTCTCGAGGGTGAGCGCGCCGCTTTGTATGCGCTGCTTCTTCAAGGCCTGCGCGACGTCGTCCTGCAACCGCAATTGATCTTCGAGACCTGGAACGGCCGCGAGCTTCGCGGGCGCGGGCGCTTCGCCTTCGAGCCACGCGGCAACGCTGTCGTAGGCGAGCTTGGCGTGATTGAGGACGCGCGCGCGATAGATTGCCGAGGCAGTCACTTTGCCGTCGCGTGTGACCGTCATCTCGATCACGATCGCAAGCCTCTCGTCGGATTCGATCAACGACGTGAGGTTGGTCGAGAGGCGTTCGGGCAGCATCGGAAAAATCCGTGCAGCGGTATAGACCGAAGTCGTGTTGGCGCTCGCATGCGCGTCGATCGCCGTGCCCTTGGCAACAGCGGCATCGACGTCGGCGATTGCGACGAGCACTTTGCTTGCGCCAGCGGCAAGCCTCTCGCCGACCGAGAGCTGATCGAGGTCGCGCGAATCGTCGTTGTCGATCGAGCACCACAACAATTGACGAAGATCGCGAATCGCGGAACTCGCATCGTGCGGTGCCTGCAGCGCCGCCGCCTGGTCGAGCGCGGCCTGCGAGAAGTCGGGCAACAAGCCGCGGTCCTGCATCGCGTGGCGCGCGATGTCCTTGAGGTCTTCGATTTTCATGAGGGAAGGCTGTCGATGGAAGAGACGTTGTGACGGGAGGTCGCGCGATTCTGCCGTACTCGCGACGCGGGAACATCAAACGCCGGCGTTAGTGCGCTACGCTTATGTCCCGCACCATTCGTATCACAGCCGATCGCCATGCAAACGTCTCACGGCTTATTGCTGCTGGTCCTCGCTTCGAGCATCGCCGCTTGCTCGAAGCGTCCCGAAGATCCGCCCAAGCCCAAGACCGCCGCCATCGGGGTTGACTCGCAAGCAACTGCGCGAGCGACGTTGCAAACCGCAGCGACGTCAGCGCCCGTCGATCGGCACGACGATGGAATCGCATGGCGCCGTGGCGATGTCGATGCGGCATTCGCCGAAGCCAGGGCCGCCAACAAGCCGGTGTTTCTCTATTGGGGCGCGACCTGGTGCCCGCCGTGCAACCAAGTCAAGGCCACGCTTTTCAACAAGCGCGAGTTCATCGAGCGCACGCAGTTCTTCGTGCCGGTCTATGTCGATGGCGACACGGCGGCGGCGCAGAAGCTGGGCACGCGATTCTCGGTGAGCGGCTATCCGACCATGGTGCTGTTCAAGTCCGACGGCACCGAGATCACGCGGCTGCCCGGCGAGGCGGATGCGGAGCGCTACCTGCAGATGCTGGCGCTTGGCATGGGCGCGACGCGTCCGGTGCGCGAGACCTTGAAGACCGCGATGTCCGATGGCAAGGGGCTGACAGCGGACGACTGGCGCATGCTCGCGTGGTACTCGTGGGATACCGACGATCAGCAACTCGTGCCGACTGCGCAACTGCCCGCGACCTTGAAGACGCTCGCGGCGCACTGCCCGGCCGGCTATGCGGATGCGCGCACGCGCCTGGCATTGAAGACTGCGGCGGCGGCGGGGGATGCGAAGAACAAATCGATAGCCTCGTCGAATGCCGTACGCGCCGAGGTCGAGACGGTACTCGCGTCGCCAAAATCCGCGCGCGAAAACTTCGACATGCTCACCAATGCGATGCCCGAGATCGTGCGCGCAACGACCACACCCGCCTCGCTCGAGCGCGCGAAGCTTGTCGCCGATGCAGACCGCACGCTCGCGCAGCTCGCGGCCGATGCGACGCTGTCGAACACCGACCGGCTCGGCGCGACGATCGCGCGCGTGCAACTCGCGAGCATCGATGCGAAGCCCGCCGTGGACGACGACAAAGCCGCACCGAGCGCGATCCCCGGCGCGCTGCGCGACCAGGCGCGTGCCGAAGTCGCGCGCGCCGATCGCGAGAGCAAGGACCCCTACGAACGCCAGACCGTGATCAACGCGGCCGCCTATCTGCTGACCAGCGCCGGGCTGGTCGAAGAATCCGACCGCCTGCTCACGGCCGAGTTGTCGCGCTCGCATTCGCCCTACTACTTCATGCTCGACCTCGCATCGAACGCGAAGAAGCGCGGCGACAAGACTGCGGCGATCGCGTGGTATGCGAAGGCCTACGACGCGGCCCAGGGGCCGGCGACGCGCCTGCAATGGGGCGCGACCTACGTCACGGCGCTGATCGATCTTTCGCCTGACGATGCGGCGCGCATCGAGCGCGCGGCTACGCAGGTCATCGATGAAGTCGAGCCCGCGCCCGCGAGCTTCGATGGCCGCAATCGCAAGAGCCTGTCGCGCATGGCGTCGAAGATCGCGACATGGAATGCGAAGGGCGCGCACTTGAGCGAAGCGGCGCGCATTGTCGAGCGCTCGCGTGCGCTGTGCCAGCGGGTACCGGCCGATGCCCCGGAGCACGCGCGGTGCGGCGAATTGCTGAGGGTCGCGGGCGCTTCGGGCAAGGCGGCGTAACACGCGCCCCTATGCCGAGATGATCACCTTCAACGCGCCGGTCTCCGCGGCGCGTGCGAAGGTGTCGTAGGCGTCGAGAATCTGGTCGAGCCTGAAGCGGTGCGTGACCAGGCGGGTCGGATCGATCTTCCTGGATTGCACAGTCTTCAGGAGCATCGGCGTCGTGACCGTATCGACCAGCCGGGTCGTGATCGCGATGTTCTTCGACCACAGCCCTTCGAGGTGAAGATCGACCTTCTGGCCATGCACGCCGATGTTGGCGATGACGCCTCCGGCCCCGACCAGATCCTGGCAGAGCACGAAGGTTGCCGGCACGCCAACCGCCTCGATCGCGGTATCGACGCCGCGGCCTGCAGTCAGCGCCATCACCGCCTCGACCGCCTTTCCATCGGCACTGTTGATCGTCTGCGTGGCGCCGAACTGTCGCGCGATCTCGAGGCGACTGTCGTCCAGGTCGATCACGATGATCATGGCGGGTGAGTAGAACTGCGCGGTCAGCAGCGAGGCCAGCCCGATCGGCCCGGCGCCCACGATCGCGACGCTGGAACCCGGCGCGACCTTGCCGTTAAGCACGCCGCATTCGAAGCCGGTCGGCAGGATGTCGCTCAGCATCACCAGCGCCTCGTCGTCCACGCCTTCCGGAAGGATGTAAAGGCTGGTGTCTGCGTGTGGCGTGCGGACGTACTCGGCCTGGGTGCCGTCGATCTCGTTGCCGAGGATCCAGCCGCCGGTCGTGCAATGCGAATACATGCCGCGCCGGCAGTAGTCGCACTTGCCGCAGGACGAGATGCAAGAGATCAGAACGCGGTCGCCCGGATGGAAGGCGGTCACGCCGGCGCCGACGGAATCGACGACCCCGACGCCCTCGTGTCCGAGGATGCGACCGGGTGCGCAGGTGGCGACGTCGCCTTTGAGGATGTGCAAATCGGTGCCGCAGATGGTCGTCTTGACCATCCTCACGATCGCATCGCTGGGTGCCTGGATCTCGGGCTTGGGGCGGTCTTCGATCGCCTTCTGTCCCGGACCGCGGTAAACGAGTGCCTTCATCATTTCTCCTGAAAATCGGTTAGCAGATGCAGCACGGGTCAGACGCGCCGATACGCAGGATGACGAATTCTGCGGGCCGTGTCGGTGCGATACCGATCACAAGAATGAGGTGGCCGCAGATGCTGCGTGGCGCGTCGGCAAGATCTTCGACGTGGACCGGTGTATGTGTTCGAACCTCGGTGGCATCGTCGCTCCGCTGGTCGAGGCGCTATCAGAACACGACGCCGATAAACCGGAACCTACGACGCCGGTATCCGCAACGAGAACAGCTCCCGAACGCCCGCCGTACATCGGGCTCACCGAGCCGCAAACTGTTGTTGTGCGTGCCGCGGTCGACCACCACGAGCCGCTTCGGGGAGGCTGCGGCGTCGTACAGCTTGCGACCCAGATCGACCGGCACGTAACGGTCGCTCGCGCCGTGCAGCACGATCACCGGCATGCGCACGTCGGCGATCTTGTCGATCGCATCGAACTTCTGCGTGAGGAGCAGTTGCACCGGCAGCCATGAATAGGAAAACGCGCGTGCGATGTCGGCAAGGTTGGTGAACGACGATTCGATGACGAGACCGCGCGCCGGCGGTTCGAGCTTGGCCTTCGAGGCTTCCTTGCTCAATGAAGCAGCGAGATCGACCGCGATCGCGCCGCCCAGCGAATGGCCATAGATGAAGCGCCGGTGCGCATCGGGCTCGAGCCTGGCCATCGCATCCCAGCCGATGCGCGCGTCTTCATAGACCGCCCGCTCCGACGGCGCGTCGCCTTCGCTCTTGCCGAAGCCGCGATAGTCGATCGCGAAGACCGAGAAGCCGAGGTCGTGCAACTGGCGGATGCGAAACAGTTGCCCGGTCAGGTTCCAGCGCGAGCCGTGCAGATAGAGCACGGCAGGCGCATGCGCTAGTGTCGACGGCCACCACCACGCGTGGATCGATTGACGCCGAGGATCCGCACCGGGAAGCGTAGGCACCGGCAAGTCGAGCTCCCGGATGCCGTCGGGCATGCCGTCGTACCAGCGCGCGCCGGGCTCGATGCGAAACACCAGTTCGCGTTCCTTTTCGGCGAGGCTGGTGCATCCCGCCATCGCGAGCACCGCAGCGATGGTGGTCAGGCCGAGCGCAAGCAGGAGACGGGAAGACTTCAATGCGTGGATCGAAAGAGACATGCAGAGCGGCGGTGTGAAGGTGGGCCAGCAGCAACAGACTCTCATATCGAGCGATGCCCGCCGCTTTCAAGCGTTTGGGCGACTGACGCGGGCTCTTAGCCGCAACCGTTTCGAAATACTTTACGGATAACCTCCGGCCGCGAGCGGGGAGCCAACAAAAGCATTTGATCCGCGGCAGTTTTCAGTTATAGGCACGAATTTTTCTCCACGTGCGCCTTCTCGCGCCGGAACGCTTCTGTATTCGAGCGGCGCGTCCAATCAGAGAGGCGTCATGAAATCTATTTCGAGCGAGGCATGCGCGCGAACGGTTGCATGGTCGCGGCTTCGGGCCGTGGCGTTTGCAGTGGCTGGACTTGCGGCTGCCGGTGTCCAGGCGTCGCCTGTCGTGTACAACAATCTCCAGGTCACCAATGCGATGGCGTCGGCCTCGCGACCCGACACCGCGGGTTTCGAGATCGAGAGCGCGGACGACTTCTTGTTGAGCCAAACGACGTCGATCGACCATGCGACCTTCATCGGCTTGATCCAGCCCGGGCCTGCTGGGTTGCCGCCGCCCACGATCTCGGCGGTCCGTCTCGAGATCTATCGTGTCGTCAGGTGATTCCCGAGCCAGCCACGCTCGGCTTGTTCGCGGCCGGCGGTCTGGTGGCGCTCGTGGCACGTAGACGTCGCTTGCCTTTAGCCGTCGGTCCGAGCTGACCCGAAGACGCGGTGGCGCGGGCGGCGCGCTTCGCGGTGCGCGCCTGCGCACGGGTTTCTGCACGCAGGAAGGCGAGCGCCAGTTTCTCGGCCTTCCTGGGCGCGCCCTTGAAGTCGGCCTCGACCGACTTGTGAAGCGCACCGCTCTTCCACGCCGTGAACACGATCGGGTTGATGTATGACTTGCGCGCTACCGTCGGCGTGTTGCGCAACTCGTCGGCCACCGCCTTGATGGTCGCGACGATTGCGGACTTCAACGCGCGCTCGCTTGCGCGTTGACCGGATGCGTCGGGCAGCGGGGTCGCGGCCAGCAGGCCGATCGCGGACAAGGTCGCGCTCCAGGTCCGGAAGTCCTTCGCGGTGAAGTCCTCGCCCATCGCATCCTTCAGGTAGGCGTTGACGAGGTCGGACGTGATCGGGTGGCGCACGCCGTCGTCGTCGAGGTACTGGAAGAGCTGCTGCCCGGGTATGTCCTGGCAACGCCGCACGATGCGCGAGAGCCGCTTGTCGTTGACCGTCACGTCGTGCGCGAGGCCGCCCTTGCCGCGAAACGAGAAGCGCGCACGGCCTTCGCGCACGAACTGCACGTGCTTGTTCTTCAAGGTCGTCAGGCCGAAGCTCGCGTTGTCGCGCGCGTACTCGGCATTGCCGATGCGGATGCGAGTTGCGTCGAGCAGGCTCACGACGACGGCAAGAACCTTGTCGCGTGGCAGGCCCGTCAAGTTGAGATCGCGCGCGATGCGGCGACGCAGCCGCGGCAGCGCCTCGCCGAAAGCGATCATGCGCTCGAACTTCGCGCTGTCGCGCGCCGTACGCCACTCGGGGTGATAGCGATATTGCTTGCGCCCGCGAACATCGTGGCCGGTCGCCTGCAAGTGTCCGCGCTCGTGCTTGCATATCCATACATCGGTATAGGCCGGAGGGATCGCGAGACTCGCGATTCGCTGCAACGCCTTCGCGTCGCGCAAGGTCCTTTCGTCAGTGTTCAGATACGCGAAGCGTTCGCCCTTTTTCACGCGGCTGATGCCGGGATCGCTGTCGGACACGTAGACCAGTCCGATCGATGCGCTCAGCTCGATCGCTTCGGCGACCGACGCCACGGTGTCGGGCGAATCGACGCTGGAGAGGGTTTCTCCGGGAGCGGAAGTCATGCGAGATGCTCGAATAGATCGGATGTCGTTGCTGGATTCGCCGAGGCGGTTGCCGCCAGATCGTCGACGCGCATCAACGTGCCTGCGCGCACGCCGAGCAAACGTATGCGTTTGTCGAGAGGAGCACGGCGCGCGCATTCGCCGGCGACGCGGCGGATCACCCGCGCATCCTGCGTCGGCATCTGCAGGGTCGTCGCGCGCGTTGCGATGCTGAAGTCGTCGTAGCGCAGCTTCAATCCGATGTTGCGTGCGACGTAGCCCTTTCTCTGCATGTCGCCCGCCAGCTTTTCGCACAGGTCGGTGAAGATCGCCGAGAGCGCGGCGCGATCGCGCACCGCGTGCAGGTCGCGATCGAAGGTGGTCTCGCGGCTGATCGACTTGGTTTCGCTTTCGATCACGACGCAGCGCTCGTCGCGGCCGTGCGCGACCTCGTGCATCCAGCGCGCGGTGTTGCGGCCGAAGCGATCGCCGAGCAGGTCGATGTCGGCTCGTGCCAGTTGACCGATGGTCTCGATGCCCATGGCCGCCAGCTTGACGCTTGCCTTGGGGCCGATGCCGTTGATCTTCCTGGCCGCGAGCGGCCAGATGCGGGCGGGCACGTCGGTGGTGTCGATGATCACGAGGCCGTCGGGTTTCTCCAGGTCCGACGCGATCTTTGCGAGCAGCTTGTTGGGTGCGATGCCGATCGAGCACGATAGGTCGGTCGCGTCCTTGACCGCGCGATTGATCGCGCGCGCGACCGGTGCGATCGCTTCGCGGTCGAAGCCACGACTCGACGCCGCAACGATCCCGGTCAGGTCGATGTAGATCTCGTCGATGCCCCTGTCCTCGATGTCTGCGGCAATGGTTCGCACCGCCGCCTTGAAGCGCCGCGATTGCTCGCGATAGGCATCGAAGTCGCTGGGCAGCAAGATCGCATCGGGCGCGAGCTTGGAGGCCTTCATCAAGCCCATCGCCGAATGCACGCCGAGCTTGCGCGCTTCGTAGCTCGCGGTGGTGGCGACGCCGCGGCCTGCGTAACGTGCCAGCGTCGCGAAGCGTCGCGTGCTCGCACCGGTCTGTGGATCGATGACCTCTTCGGGCTGATGCCTGCGACCCCCGCCCACCACCACCGCGCGGCCCCGCAGCTCGGGATAGCGCAACAACTCGACGGACGCGTAGAAGGCGTCCATGTCGAGATGGGCGATGATTCGGGTGGAGGCGGGCATGCGTCGCGAATGTACCAGCGTCGCGCGTATCCCACGCGAGCCGATCGCGTCGTCGAGTCGGCATCCAGAATTTTTCAACTTTCCAGCGCGGTTTCGATTTCGCATGCGCCTGCCGCCGCACTTCACGCTTCCCCTGATCATCGCGTGCGCGCTGTTCATGGAGAACCTCGACGGCACCATCATCGCGACGTCGTTGCCGGTGATCGCGCGCGACCTGGCCGAGAATCCGATCGCATTGAAGCTCGCGCTGACCTCGTATCTCGTCAGCCTCGCGGTCTTCATCCCGATCAGCGGCTGGATGGCCGATCGCTACGGCTCGCGCACCGTGTTCCGCGCGGCGATCGCGGTGTTCGTGGTCGGCTCGATCGCGTGCGGCTTCTCGAATTCGCTGGCGGGCTTCGTCGTCTCGCGCTTCGTGCAGGGCATGGGCGGCGCGATGATGGTGCCTGTGGGTCGCATCGTGCTGCTAAAGAGCGTCGAGAAAAGCGAGCTGGTGAAGGTGCTGTCGTACCTGACGATGCCGGCGTTGCTGGGACCCATCATCGGCCCACCGCTGGGCGGCTTCATCAGCACTTACTTCCATTGGCGCTGGATCTTCTTCATCAACGTACCGATCGGTTTGCTGGGCTGGACGCTCGCGGGCCGCTACGTGCCGGAGATCGTCGAAGAAGTACGCACGCCGCTCGACTGGGTGGGTTTCGTGCTGTCGGGCTTCGGCCTGTCGGCACTGACGCTCGGAGCCGCGACCTTCGGCCAGCATCTGATGACCTCGACCCTGTCCGGCCTGTGCATCGTGGGCGGCGTCGTATCGCTGGCGGCTTACGTCATGCACGCGCGGCGCTACACGCGCGAAGGAAAATATCCGGTCCTCGACTTCCGCTTCCTTCGCGTGCCGACCTACTTCGCGGGCGTGGTCGGCGGCACGCTGTTTCGCATCGGGGTGGGCGCGTCGCCATTCCTGTTGCCGTTGATGCTGCAGCTCGGCTTCGGCATGAGCGCGTTGCAGTCGGGACTGCTCACGTGCTCGTCGGCTGCGGCCGCGATGTTCATGAAGACGCTCGCGACCACGATCCTGAAGCGCTTCGGTTTTCGCACGGTGCTGTCGGCCAACGCGTTGATTGCATCGGCAACCATCATCGGCTACGGCGTGTTCACAGCGACCACGCCGGTCGCGTGGATGCTCGGCGTGCTGCTCTTCGGCGGCTTCTTCCGCTCCTTGCAATTCACGTCGTTGAACGCGCTCGGCTATGCGGACATCGAGCGGCGCGACATGGGCCGCGCTGCCGGACTCGCCAATGTCGCGCAGCAGATGGCGCTCTCGACAGGCGTCACGATCGGCGCCGCGGTCCTCGAAGCGATGACCGCGTCGGCCGGCCGGACCAATGTCACCGCCAGCGATTTCCCGGTAGCGTTCCTGGTGGTCGGCCTGATTTCCGCTTCGTCGTTCTGGCCGATCTTTCGATTGCCGAAGAATGCGGGCGATGAAGTGTCGGGGCGCGCGATCGAGCAAGTCGATCCAGAACTCAAGCCCGAAGCGACGCCGCGATCCTGAGCCGCATACGTCAGGCCGCGAGCTGCGGTGAAGCCTCAGCCTGATCTCGCCACACCGTACGCGCCGCCACGATCAGCAGAACACTCGCGAGTGCCCACGCGATCTCGGGCAGCCACACGATTGTCGGCGTCTTCGCGAAGCCGGTGACGGTGCAGATCATGCGCAGGAAGGTTGCGATCGCGATTGCGGAGAACACCATGCCGCTCGCTGTGCCGGCGCCGCGTACCGATGCGCGACCGCCTGACAGCGAGACCGCGCTGCTGAACACCACCGTCGAGAACACGCCCCAACCACCGCCCGCGACTGCGGTACCGATCACGAGCACGACGAACGATGTGCTGTTCGCGCCGATTGCGAACGCGATCCATGCGACGGCCATTGCGATCGACGCACCGATCAGCGCGCGATCTGTGGCGGCGATGCGCGCCCCCGGAATCAGGCCCAGCCCGAAACCCACCCAGAACCACGCGACCCATATCACCGCATCGGCGCCCACGAAGGGCTTGTAGAGCGGCTGGGCAACGATCGCGGTCAACAGTTGCGTGCCGAACGCCGCCACCAGCACGGTGCCCGCAAGCGACAGCGCGCGACGTCGCGTGTGACGCTCTCGAACAGGCGATGACGAATCGTCGGCGGCGGTGATATCGCTTTGCTGCGGCAGCAGCGCTTCCGCGCGCGTGGCCCACAGACCCGCGAGCGCGAGAGCGATCGCGCTGATGGCGATCGGCAGTCGGCTGTCGACGCTCTTCAACACCATCGTGAGATAGGGGCCGATGGCGCCCGCGAGACTGATGCCGACCAGCGCCATGCTGACCATGCCGGCGCGTCGCGCGCGCGCCCCGTCGATGGATCCTTTCTCGCGCCCGACTTCCCGCGCATCTTCGCGAACCCGTCCGAGCAACGAGAAGACTGGCGCGCGCAATGCCGACGAGGTTGCGGCCCACACGTAGATCACGCCCAGCAGCAGCACCGCGCTGCCGGCCTGCGCGATCCACGGCATTGCCAGCAGCGCCGCCGACGACAGCATGGTGGCTGCGATCATTACGCGTCCGAGTCGCTTCCACGCCGTGGCGATGCGATCCGCATAGACGCCCGCCCACCAGTCGCACGCGGCGAAGATGATCTGGTCGGAGATCAGCACGTAGATGAACCAGCGCTTGTCGATGTTCGCCGCCGCAAGCATGCCGGGCAGGAACAGCACGTACATCGTCCACGACAGCGCGAGCAGGCATTGCACGATGAGCACCCACAACGCGGTCTTGCGGAGCACGGCGGCGTCGGATGCGGGCGCATCCGGCGGTGTGATTGCATCGCTGTCAGATCGAGGATCCATCGGCGCTTCGATTAGCAACTACGCCCGCACCTTCAGCGACGGCGCCGCTCCAGCCGGCGCCATGCTCGGCGTCGCGACGCACGCGATCGTCGGTCAGCATCTTCTCGAGTTCGTCGCGACCGCTGCGCACCCGCGCGACGGCCCGTTGTTCGTCACGGAATTCCGGAAGCATGGCTTCTAGCGTGCGCAATGTCGAGCGTCGGAAACGATCGGCGATGCGCCGCGCTTCATAGGGCCGCATGCCGAGCGATTCGAGCGCCGAGCGGCCGGTGCGCAGCGCCGATTCGAAGGTTTCGCGCTCGACCTGCTGGATGCCCAGTTCATGCAGCTCGAGCCAGTGCCGCACGTTGCGCGCGCGCGCCAGGATGCGCAGGTCGGGAAAGGCTTCGGTGACCGCGCGCGCGAGCTGCATGCTGTCGTCGACGTCGTCGATCGCGATCACCAGCAGGGCGGCGTCGCGCGCGCCCGCGGCTTCGAGCAGGTCGAGCCGGGTCGCGTCGCCATAGAAGACCTTGGAGCCGAAGCGACGCAAGAGCTCGATCTGGTCGGGGTCGTGATCGAGCACCACCACCGGATAGCCGCCCGCGTTCAAGGTCCGTCCCACCACCTGCCCGTAGCGACCGAAGCCCGCGATGATCACCGGCGCGCGCTGATCGATCACATCGGCCGCACGTTCGCGCCGCGCGACGCTGGCGACCAGCCGGTCGGCCGCGATCAGCACGATCGGCGTCGCGGCCATCGAGACCGCGACCGCCGCGGTCAGCAACGGCACCCACTGCCCGTCGAGCACGTGGGCCGCGGACGCCACGCTGAACACCACGAACGCGAATTCCCCGCCTTGGCCGAGCAGCGCGCCGAATGCGAGGCGCTCGCGGCGTGCGACACCGAGCGGCTTGGCGATCGCGACCAGCACCGCGAACTTGATCGCGATCAGGCCCGCGACCAGCAGCGCGAGGAAGGCAGGCCGCGCGAGCACCTGGCCGAAGTCGATCGACATGCCCACGCTGATGAAGAACAGGCCGAGCAACAGGCCCTTGAACGGCGCGATGTCGGTCTCGAGCGCGCGGCGATACTCGGAGCTTGCGAGCACCACGCCCGCGATGAAGGCGCCCAGCGCCATCGACAACCCGGCGAGGCTCATCAACTCGGCGATGCCGACCACGAGCAGCAGCGCGAACGCCGTGAAGACCTCGCGCACATCGGCCTTGGCGACGATGCGCAGCACGGGCCGGACCAGATAGCGACCGCCGACGATCACGGATGCGATCGCGGCGACCGCGATCAGCGCGTTCTGCCAGACCGGGTGTGCGTGCTCGACCCGGTTGCCCACGCCCAGCAATTGAGCAACCAGCGGCACGAGCGCGATCAGCGGAATCGCCGCGATGTCCTGGAACAACAGGATCGCGAATGCCGAGCGACCGGCTGGAGTCGCCGTCATGTTGCGCTCTTCCATCACCTGCATGCCGATCGCGGTCGACGACATCGCGAGCGCGAAGCCCGCGATCGATGCGGCCGGCCATGCGAGACCGAGCGTGACCAGCGCGAGCGACAAGAGCGCGCCGGTCGCACCGAGCTGCGCGCCGCCGCCGATGAAGACCGCGCCGCGCAGCTTCCAGAGTTCTTCGAGATCGAGCTCGAGCCCGATCAGGAACAGCATCAGCACCACGCCGAACTCGGAGACCTGCACGATGCTCTCGGGGTCCGACACCAGTCGCAATCCCCAGGGTCCGATCACGCAGCCGGCGACCAAGTAGCCAAGAACCGAGCCCAGGCCGAGGCGCTTGGCGAGAGGCACCGCGATCACGGCGGCGGCGAGATAGACGATCAGGTCGATGGTCATGCCGACGCGTCCGCGCTCGGTGGGGAAAGCTGCGGCGTGCCGCTGACCTTGTGCGTCTTGCCGAGCGCCGCGACTGACGGCGGCTTTCTGAAACCGAGCAGGCGCTCGCGATAGCGTTGGCCGGCTTCAGCGACGTGCTCGCGATCTGCGTGCGCGTCGTGAACGATCAATGGGTCGAGCCAGTGCATGCCGCAGAAGCGTGCGGTCTGCCGTACAGGCGCGATGAAGACTTCGAACGGATGACCGTGCGGACCGTCGGACGCGTAGGCGCGAAAGTCTCCACCGGTCGTCACCACCCATTGCATGCTCTTGCCGACCAGCGCAGTGCCGCCTTCGCCATAGGCCCAACCGAGCGCGAGCACGTCGTCGATCCAGAGCTTCAGCAGCGCCGGCGTGCTGTACCAATAGACCGGATGTTGAAGCACGATCAGATCGGCCGCCGCGAGCGCGCGCTGCTCGACATCGACATCGATATCGAAGTCCGGATAGAGATCGTAGAGCGAACGCTGCGTGACGAAAGGCAGATCGCCTACCGCTGCGAGCAGCTCGCGATTGGCAAGCGATTGCTCGGCATAGGGATGCGCATAGATCAGCGCAATGTTCGCGTCGGACATCGCAGGGTTCGCGCGGGGTTGGAAATGGCAGGTGTCGAAAAAAATCGTGAAGCGTGATGGTAAGGCGCAAAGACGGGGGAGCGGAGCAACCCACGCCTGTTAGAGTCTTGCTCATGAGCGAACACAAACCTCTGGCCCCAGGCACCATCGTTTTTCATCCGGCACGCGGCTACGGCGTGTTGACCGCCGTCAACCTCCTGACCGGCTGGGTCAGCGCGCGCTTCGGCAACGAAGTCAACACCCTCGACCTGTCGTTGTGCGACGACGGCATCGCCTATACCGACGGCACGCCCATCCTGTTTCGCCGCGCCGCGCCCGACTACATGCCACATGCGCGCCTGATGGCAATGGTCCGCGCACTGCACGACGCAGGCTACCAGCGCCTCTATCTGTACACGTGGCCCAAGCCTTCGGGTCTGCATTGGCGCTGGCATCTGTTCACGGGTCATCGCGATCACGCGGGCTTCTGGGTCCAGCGGCCGTTGCGGCCGGGATGGTATGGCTCGGGCTCGGACTACAACTTCAATCCCGTGATGGGTTGGGGCGACGCGCCGGGTGCATCGACCGAAAGCCTGATCCACGCGCTCGCCGCGCACGATCCCGAAGGTCTTGCGCAAGCGCTGGGCCCCGACGCCGATCACGCGGCATGGTTTGCCGACGTATGCGATGCGCTCTTGCCCAATTACGCATACAGCCTGGGTTGGGAAGCGGCCACGCGCAACCTGCGCCTGCAGGCGAGCGGCCCGCGCGGCATGCCGATCCATCTGCCGATCATGGCGGTCAAGCGCGGCATCGCGCGCTATCCGGGTTCGGCATTGCCGTGGCCACCGGGATGGACCGATGGCTGGGCGCATCACGGTTATGTGCGCGCGTTCAGGCGCGCGAGCGATCGGGCGAGCGAGACCGAGGGCTAGCGACGAGGCTGGAAGAGATCGCGCTGCTTGCCTCGCGTTCTCAATCGATGCATCTCCTCGACCGTGACTTCGCGCGCGCCGGGGATGATGCGGATCGAATCTCCCGCTGCAACCGTGCCGGTTTGCAGAACTTCGAGATAGAAGCCGGTGAAGCCCGACTGCACCATCATCTTCGCGGCGTGTGCAAAGCCCATGCGCGCGTTGAACTTGAAGCACGGCCCGCGCGGCGCGTCGATGCGAAGACGAACCGGGGGCACATCGCTTTGGGCACTCGGTTCGACGACGAGCACGTCGGCGATCCACACGCGATTCTCGAGCACGCCTTCGAGCGTGAGGTTCTCGCCGATGAACCCATGCGGCAACGGCTCGTCGATTTTCGTCGCCTGCTCGCGAATCGTGCGCCATACGCCGTAGTGCTCGATCGGGTACGCATAGACGGCCTTGTCGCGGCCACCATGCACGGTGAGATCGACCTGCTCGTCGCCTTCGAAGCCGAGCGGGTCGAGAACGATCCGTTTCGGATCGGCAAGCGTCGAGACCAGAGTCTTGCGGATGCCGCTCATCACTTGTTCGCGCGTGTCGCGTGGCGCAGTCGCGAAGAGCGGCGCGGCCATGCCGGTGCTGACAGAGAGGACTCTCATGGATGGGTGTGCGAATATTTTACGCGTTCGATTCGACGTTGCGCGGACATCGACACGACGATGGCGATGACAAAGACGGGAAGCGAAACCCACGGCAGCGCAGCCGAGGCGGGCGATGCAAACGGATGGTCGAGCACGAAGCCACCGGCCGCGGCGCCGATGAACTGGCCGAGATAGATCGCCGAGGTGTTGAGCGCGACCGAGACCGCAGCAAGCGCTGGCGCGAGATTGACGAGGCGAACCTGCTGCATGCTGTTGGTGGCGAAGTTGCCGCCGCCCCACAGCAGCGCCGCGACGATCGCGATCGCGACACCCAAGGCGCCGGGGCCGACTGCGAACAGCACCACCCACAGCACGAAGGCGACCGTCATCGATGTCAGCGCGACCAGGATCACCGGCGGCGTGCCGATGCGATCGGCGATGCGGCCGGCCACCAGGTTGCCGACGAAGCCCGCGACGCCGTTCAACGCGAGCAGCGCGGTCAGCATCAGCGGCGTGGCGGCGAGCGTGTCGTGATAGGCGATCACAATGTAGGAAAACAAGACGAATTGCGCGCTCGCGTGAATCGCGGTGACAGCCACGACCTGCAACAGCGTCGGATGCGCCGCGATCGCGCGCCACGCGGCGGCGTCGATGCGCGCGACGAAGAGGCGCGCGGGCAACTGCAGCCATACGAGCAGCGCCCCGAGGGCCGAGAGCACGCCGATGCAGGTCATCGCCGTACGCCAACCGAACGCAGCACCGACCAGTGCGCCCGCAGGCATACCGAGCACCGCTGCGATCGACCAGCCGAGAAACACGAAGGCCATGGTGCGCGCGCGGCGCTCGGCAGGCACGAGCAGGCTGGCTGCGCCCGCCGCCTGCGGCGTGAACAGCGTTCCCGCGAGCGACGTGAAAACACGGATCCACAGCAGCGACCAGTACCCCGACGCTGCGGCGGCCGCGAAGTGACCGACTGCATACAGCGCGAGCGATGCGGTCAGCACGATGCGCCGATCGAAGCGGCTCGTCATCGCGCCCAGCGGCGGGCCCGAGACGCAGATACCTAGCGCGAAAAGGCCCGCGATCAGTCCGATCGCCGACGGCGATTCATGAAGGTCGTCCGCGATCGTGTCGAGCATGCCGATGAAGGCGAGCGCGCCGGTTCCGATCACGACGTTGCCGAAAGCCAGCGCCCAGAGCGCGGCGGACGACGCGATCTTCAAGTCATCGCCTCGTCATCGCTCGCCGCACGATCGGGCGGTCCCTTCAACTCGACGACGTTGCCTTCGGGGTCGCTCAGATAAATCGACGGCCCGCTGCCTTCGGCCCCGTAGCGCGTGACGACTTCCCCAATCGCGATGCCGTTCGCCTTGAAGTGCGCGATCAGCCGTTCGCTGTCGAAGGGTTCGATCGAGAGGCACAGATGGTCGAGGTTGCGACCTTCGACGCCGGGTGCGCGGCCGCCTTCGCGACCGAGCTTGCCGGTAATCGTAACGAGATCGATCAGCGAGCTGCCGGCGCGCAGTTGCCAGAGACCGATCGCGTCCTGGATTTTTTCCATCGTGCAACCGAGCGCGTCGATATAGAACGCGAGCATGCGGTCGATGTCGGTGACGCGCAGGACGATGTGGTCGATGTGCTGGATGGTGAACATGGCGGTTGCATTTTTTCCAGGTTGGGCAAGGCGCTCATTTTAGGGTCGCGCGCCGTTCGCGAAAGAGTTCGATGAAGAGCGCGCGCATCCAGCGATGTCCGGGCTCCGAGTCCTGGCGTCTTGTCCAGAACAGACCCACGTCGAAATGCCGCCGCGGGACACGTAGCGGCGAGACGCGATCGAGTCCGTAGCGGCGGAATGCGCGTGCCACCGTGCGCGGCACGATCACCGCATAGTCGACTTCGGCGAGGATCGCAGGTACGACCATGAAGTGCGGGATCGAGAGCTTGACGCGATCGATCAAACCGCTCTCGGCGAGAATCGCGAGCGTCGGCGGATGCGAGGTGACGGCGATGTAGTCGGGCGTTCGCGACGCGGGTCTGCTTGCCGAGCGCCGCAGCGTGACGTACTCCTCCTTGAACAGATGTTGGTGCGCGAACCCACCGATCAGCGAGGGCAGGTGGCCGATCGCCATGTCGATCGCGCCGTGTTCGAGCGCGATCGACAATTCGGTCCAGTCGAGCTGTCGCGTCTCCACCGAGACGTGCGGCGCGCGTTCGCGGATCGCGCGCATCAGGGGTGGCAGGAAGACCATCTCGCCCAGATCGCTCATGTGTACGCGGAATTCGCGCTCGGCGGTTTTCGGATCGAAGCCGAGCGCGTCGTCGAGCACGGTCTGCACCGAGCGCAAGGCTGCTGCGAGTGCCGGCGCGATGCGCTTCGCGGCCGCTGTCGGCTCGACGCCACCCTTCGCACGCACGAACAGCAGGTCGCGAAACAACGCACGCAAGCGCGCCAGGCCGTGGCTGACCGAGGGCTGCGTGAGTCCGACGCGCTCGGCGGCGCGGCTGACGCTGCGTTCGGCGTACACCGCTTCAAAGATCTTCAGCAGATTGAGATCGATGTCGTTGACGTTCATGGTCCCGGTTTCTGGTCAGCCCATTATCGATGGCGTCGATGTGCGAAATAGAACCTGCATTATCGACAGCATAACCTCGACTTCCTAGAATCGATCATCCGAAACGGACGCAACCAGACACAACTACCCTGGAGCCACGATGGAGCGGTCGTTTGCGCGCGAGGTCGAGTTGCTGAAACTCGGTGACGGCGAGGTCTTTCACGGCGAGGGCATCCTCGCGATCACCAAGGCGTTGCTGCAGGCCGGCGTGTCGTACGTCGGCGGCTACCAGGGCGCGCCGGTTTCGCATCTGCTCGATGTGATGGTGCAGGCGCGACTATTCCTCGACACGCTCGGCGTCAAGGTCGAGGCGTGCTCGAACGAAGCGTCGGCGGCGGCGTTGCTCGGCGCGTCGATTCACTATCCGATGCGCGGCGCGGTGACGTGGAAGTCGATCGTCGGCACCAACGTCGCGTCCGACGCGCTTTCGAATCTTTCTTCGGCGGGCGTGACCGGCGGTGCGTTGATCGTCGTCGGCGAGGACTACGGCGAGGGCGCGAGCGTGATCCAGGAGCGCTCGATCGCGTTCGCCTTGAAATCCACGCTGTGCCTGTTCGATCCGCGTCCCGATCTGCAGACCATGGTGCGCATGGTCGAAGAGGCCTTCAAGTTGTCCGAGGCGTCGAACATGCCGACCATGATGCAGTTGCGGATACGCGCGTGTCATGTGCGCGGCAGCTTCGTCTGCAAGGACAACGTCGCGCCGGCGATCTCGCAACGCCTGCCCTTCGACGAACCCGCGAGCTTCGATTACGCGAAGCTGCCACATCCGCCGGCAACCTTTCGCCAGGAGAAGTTGAAGAGCGAGCAGCGCGTCGTGGCCGCGCGCAAGTTCATCGTCGAACACGGATTGAACGACGTCGTCGTGCCGCGCACGTCGTCATCGCTACACCGCGTCGGCGTGATCGTGCAGGGCGGGCTCTACAACACGCTGATCGGCGCGCTCGCGCAATGCGGATGCGCCGACGCCTTCGGCAACAGCGACGTCGCGATCCTGGTGCTGAACGTGACGTGTCCGCTGGCCCCCGAACAGATCGAAGCCTTCTGTCGCGATCGCGACGCCGTGCTGGTGGTCGAAGAAGGGCAGCCCGAATTCATCGAGCAGGAGATCGCCACGATCCTGCGGCGCGCGCGCATCGCCACCGAACTGCACGGCAAGGACGTGCTGCCGATGGCGGGCGAATACAACGTCGAGATCGTCGCGGCGGGTCTTGCGAAAGTGATCGAACGTCACGCATCCGACGTCAGCCTCGACCCGGTACGCGCCTGGCTCGCAGCCAACGCCGAGCGGCGCGGGGCGTTGGCTTCGGCCTTTGAAGACCCCTTGCCCGCGCGGCCGCCGGGCTTTTGCATCGGCTGCCCCGAGCGGCCGGTGTTCTCGGCCTTGAAGCAGGTGCAGGAGCGGATCGGCAAGGTGCATGTCGCGGCCGATATCGGTTGCCATTCGTTCGCGACCTTCGCGCCTTTCTCGTCGGGCCACTCGATCCTCGGCTACGGCATGAGCCTGGCGTCTGCCGCGGGGGTCGGGCCGATGATGACGCGCCGATCGCTGGCGATCATGGGCGACGGCGGCTTCTGGCATAACGGCTTGCTGTCGGGCGTGCAATCGGCGCTTTTCAATCGCGACGACACGGTGTTGCTGATCATGAAGAACGGCTACACGTCGGCCACCGGCACGCAGGAAATTCTTTCGTCGCCTGACGACGATCTGCAGGTCGTCCAGGAGAGCCGTGCGGTGAAGACCAAATTCGGCAGTCTCACCGAAAACAATCGCGCGATCGAGGACACGCTCACCGGCATGGGCGTCAAGTGGATGAAGACCGTGCACACCTACGACGTGCAGCAGATGATGGACGCGCTGACCGAAGCGTTCACGACCCCGACCGGCGGCCTGAAGGTGATCGTCGGCGAAGGCGAATGCCAGCTCGAACGTCAGCGCCGCATCAAGCCGATGGAAGCCGCGCGCGAGCGCGAAGGCAAGCGCGTGACCCGCGTCAAATATGGCGTCGACGAGAACACCTGCTCGGGCGATCGCTCGTGCATGCGCCTTTCGGGATGCCCGACGCTGACCTTGAAAGACTCCGGCGATCCGCTCAAGGTCGATCCGGTCGTGACGATCCAGGAGGGCTGCGTGGGTTGCGGGCTGTGCGGATCGAACGCGCACGCGGCGACCTTGTGCCCGTCGTTCTATCGGATCGAGGTGGTCCGCAATCCGACGCGCTGGGATCGCCTCCACGCGCGGCTCACGACCAGTGGCGTCGCGCGCCGCGCGCATGTGAGACCACACGTGAAACTCCTCGCAGCGAGCCGCACATGAACGCGCGATCGATGTCCACATCGCCCGCGAGCGACGTGCCGCATACCGCCGCATCGACGCATATCGAAGGCACGGCCTTCCGCAACGATCGCCCCATCACGATCCTGATCGCCGCACTCGGCGGCGAAGGTGGCGGCGTACTCACGCAATGGCTGGTCGAAGCGGCGTTGCACGCGGGCTATCCGGTGCAGAGCACGTCGATTCCCGGCGTCGCGCAGCGCACTGGCGCGACCACCTATTACGTCGAGATCTTTCCGGAGCCGCTTGCCGCACTCGGTGGTGTCTCGCCGATCTTCAATCTCGCGCCGGTCGCGGGTCGCATCGATCTTCTGGTCGCGTCAGAACTGCTTGAAGCAGTGCGCGCGCTGCAGGCCGGTTACGTGGATCGCGAACGCACGATGGTGATCGCGTCGACTTCGCGCACCTTGACCACGCACGAGAAGATCGCGATGGGCGATGGCCGCGCCGACAGCGAGCGGCTCGCAGCGCTGCTGGTTGCGCACAGCAGGAGGCATGTGGGCTTCGACATGAACGCGGAGGCGAGTGCGGCGCGCACCGTGATCAGCGCGGTGATGTTCGGCGCAGTGGCGGGGTCGGGGCTGTTGCCTTTCGATAGCGCGCATTGCGAAGCGGCGATCGCGGCCGGCGGCAAGGGTATCGCGGCCAGTCTCGCGGGATTCGCGCGCGGTTATGCGTACGCGGAGGCGAGGCCGGAACTGGCGGGGGATTCCGAAACCGAAGCCGCCGCGACTGTTTTCAATGCTGCTGTCGATGATGACGTGGCGAACCCATGGCCTGCCGATGTGCGCGAGATGGTCGGCCACGGGCACGCACGCCTCGTCGATTATCAGGACGCTCGTTATGCCGCGCTCTACGAAGAACGCGTGCGACGCTTGCTCGCGCTTGAAGACGCGCTCGATCCTTCGGGCCTGCACGGTCATGCGATGACCCGTGAAGCCGCGCGCTTTCTCGCGTTGTGGATGGCCTTCGACGACGTGATTCGCGTGGCCGATCTGAAGACCCGTGCGGAGCGCTACGCGCGCATCCGCGAGGAGGTCGGTGCGCGGCCCGGGGATCTCGTGACGGTGCACGACTACTTCAAGCCGCGGCTGGTCGAAGTCGCGGGGCTGTTGCCCGAAACCTGGTCGCGCCGCCTGCTCGCGTGGGAGGCCAGTCGCAAACGCAAGGGGAAGTCAACGCTCGCCTTCCCGTTGAAATTGCGCAGCGATTCGCATGCGGGTTACCTCATGCTTCGCGTCCTTGCATCGACCAGGCGCTGGCGACCGAAGAGCCAGCGCTATGCCGATGAACAAAGGGCAATCGAGCGATGGCTCGAAGCGATGGCGCGCGTCGCGCGCAGCGATTGGGCACCGGCCCACGAGCTCGCGCTATGCGGCCGGCTGATCAAGGGATACGGCGACACCAACGCGCGGGCGCACGAGAACATGACGCGCATCCTCGACACGCTGGCTTCCGAAGATGCGGTCACAGTGTTCGCTTCCGATCCGCTTGCGCATGCCGAAGCGATTCGTTCGGCACGCGATGCGGCATTGGCCGACCCCGAAGGCAAGGCGCTCGATCGCGACATCGCCAGGCACGGCGCCGCGCCGCGGCCGGTGGTTGCGAAACCGATGATTTTCGTGAGGCCGCACAAGGCGCATTGAAGTGACCGAACAGACGAATCAACGACGAGGAGAAGACGACATGGGACGCAACCAGGAATCGAACACCGGACGCAAATTCGGCGTCATCGCTATCGCTGCGCTTGCGAGCGCGGCATTGTTTGCAAGTGCAAGCGCGCAGGCGGACATCAAGGTCGGCATCGTGGTCTCGGCCACCGGTCCGGCCGCATCGCTCGGGATTCCGCAGAAGAACACGGCGGCGCTGCTGCCCAAGGAGATTGCGGGTCAGAAGGTCGAGTACATCGTGCTCGACGACGCGTCCGACACGACCACCGCTGTGAAGGACATCAAGAAGCTGATCGACGAAGAGCATGTCGATGTGGTGATCGGCCCCTCGACGACACCGAATGCGATCGCGATGACCGATCCCGCGGTCGATTCCGAAACGCCGGTGATCAGCATGGCGGCAGCCGCGGCTCTCATCTCGCCGATGGATGCGAAGAAGAAATGGATCTTCAAGACGCCGCAGAACGATTCGCTGATGGCGGGCGCGATCGTCGATTACATGGCTGCGCATAAGGTCGGCAGCATCGCGCTGATCGCATTGACCGACAGCTACGGCCAGAACTGGGTCAACGAGATGACGCGGCAGGCGGGCGAGAAGAACATCAAGATCGTCGCCACCGAGTCGTACCAGCCGACCGATTCCAGCGTGACCGGCCAGGTACTGCGGGTGGTCGCCGCCAAGCCCGATGCGATCCTGATCGCGAGCCGTGGCACGCCCGCGGTGCTGCCCGCCAAGGCCTTGAAGGAGCGCGGCTACAAGGGGCCGATCTATCAGACACACGGGGTGGCCAACAACGATTTCCTGCGGCTGGGCGGCAAGGACGTCGACGGCAGCATCGTGCCGGTGGGGCCGGTACTGGTCGCAAGTCAGTTGCCCGACGCCAATCCCAGCAAGAAGCTCGCGCTCGACTATTCGCGAGTCTATGAAGCGGCGTATGGGCCCGGCAGCACCACGACTTTCGGCGCGCATCTGTGGGACGCGGGCCTGCTGCTGCAGGCGGCCGTGCCCGACGCATTGAAGAAGGCGCAGCCGGGCACCAAGGAATTTCGCGTGGCGCTGCGCGACAGCCTCGAGAACGTGAAGAACCTGACGATCACGCAGGGCGTGATGAACATGAGCCGCACCGATCACAGCGGGCTCGATCAGCGCGCCCGCGTGATGGTGCAGGTCGAGAACGGCAAGTGGAAGCTGATGCCTTGACGGTGTCGTCTAAGCCCGACCCTTGCGCGCGTCGGGGTTGACCACGTTGACGGGTTCGCCTGCAACGTACGCGAGGATGTTTCCGAACGCGGCCGAGAACATGGCTTCGTAGCTGCTTTTCTCGACGAAACCGATGTGCGGGGTGCAGACCACTTTTTCCATGCGCAATAGCGGCTGGCCGGCGAGTGGCGGTTCCGATTCGAACACGTCGACCGCCGCGAGTCCGGGTCGCGAACCGTTGAGCGCCTTGATCAACGCGCCTTGCGCGATCAGCTCGGCGCGGCTGGTGTTGACCAGGAGCGCAGTCGGCTTCATCGCCTGCAGGTCGTCGAGCGTGACGATGCCGCGCGTCTCATCGGTCAATCGCAGATGCAGCGAGATCACGTCGCAGGTCGAGAAGAACGCGTGGCGATCGGCCGCGACGTCCAGCAGTTGTTCGCGCGCGGCTTCGCGCGAGTGCTCGCGACCCCACACCATCACGTTCATGCCGAAGGCCGTGCCGTAGCCCGCAACCATGCGGCCGATCTTGCCGAAACCCCAGATGCCGAGGGTCTTGCCGGCGAGCAATTCGCCCAGGCCGTGATTGGGCGGATCGCTCGCGCTCTTCAGGCCGCTCTGTTGCCACACGCCATGCTTGAGGTTGGCGATGTATTGCGGGAGACGCCGCATCGCCGCCATGGTCAGCGCCCAGGTGAGCTCGGCCGCCGCGGCGGGAGCGCCGGCGCCATCGACCACTACCACGCCGCGTTCGGTGCAGGCGGCCAGGTCGATGTGCGCACCGGCGCGGCCGGTCTGCGAAATAAGCTTCAGTCTGGGAAGCTTGGCGAGCAGCTCGCGGGTGATGCGCGTGCGCTCGCGGATCAGCACCAGCGCTTCCGAATCCGCCAGCCGCACACCGAGCTGGCCCGCGCCCTTGACGGTGTTGTTGAAGACCTTGACCTCGTGGCCGCGCAGCATGCGGAAGCATTCGAGCTTGCGAACCGCGTCCTGATAATCGTCGAGGATGGCTATCTTCATTGAGCGTGACGTGGCGTGCGAGATCGCGGTCCGCGAGGCTGCGGGAACCCTCTGCTATGGTACATTCCACGACCCCGCTCGGCGTACTTGTATGGCAATGCATTGATCGCGGCACTCTCGATCGCGAATCCGTGGAGAACGAAGATGAACGCAGTAGTATCGCCATCGGCCGGCGTGTCAGCGCCCTCGTGGGTCAGGAATCAGAAGCTGGTCGCGTGGGTGGCCGACATCGTCCGGCTTGCACAGCCCGACAGCGTGGTGTGGTGCGATGGCTCCGAACAGGAATTCGATCGACTGTGCGATCTGATGGTCGAGTCCGGAACGATGCGCCGCCTCAACGCCGCGAAGCGCCCCAATTCGTTTCTTGCGCTCTCGGACCCGAGCGACGTGGCGCGTGTCGAGGACCGCACCTTCATCTGCTCCGAAGAAGCCGAAGACGCGGGCCCCACCAATCACTGGATCGCGCCGACGGAAATGCGCGCGACCTTGAACACACTGTTCACAGGCAGCATGCGCGGCCGCACGATGTACGTGGTTGCGTTCTCGATGGGGCCGCTCGGCTCGCCGATCGCGCATATCGGCGTCGAGCTGTCGGATTCGCCGTATGTGGCCGTCAACATGAAGCTGATGACGCGCATGGGCCGCGCGGTCTATGACGTGCTCGGCTCCGACGGCGACTTCGTGCCCTGCGTGCACTCGGTCGGCAAGCCACTGGCCGACGGCGAGAAGGACGTGAAGTGGCCGTGCAATCCCACCAAGTACATCGTTCATTTCCCCGAGACGCGCGAGATCTGGAGTTACGGCTCAGGCTATGGCGGCAACGCATTGCTGGGCAAGAAGTGCTTCGCGCTGCGCATCGCATCGACCATGGGCCGCGACGAGGGATGGTTGGCCGAGCACATGCTGGTGCTGGGCGTCGAGAATCCGCAAGGCGAGAAGTACTATGTCGCGGCGGCGTTCCCGTCGGCATGCGGCAAGACCAACTTCGCGATGCTGATTCCGCCCAAAGGCTTCGAGGGCTGGAAGGTCACGACCATTGGCGACGACATCGCGTGGATCAAACCCTCACCTGATGGGAAGCTCTACGCGATCAATCCCGAAGCCGGTTATTTCGGCGTCGCCCCGGGCACCAACGAGAAGACCAACTTCAACTGCATGGCGTCGCTGCGCGCGAACACCATTTTCACCAACGTAGCGCTGACCGATGACGGTGACGTGTGGTGGGAGGGCATGACCGAGGAGCCGCCCGCGCATTTGATCGATTGGCACGGCGACGACTGGACGCCGCAGATCGCGAAGGAAACCGGACGCAAGGCCGCGCATCCGAACGCGCGATTCACGGTTGCCGCGACACAGAACCCGGCGATCGATCCGGACTGGGACAACCCGGCCGGCGTGCCGATCTCGGCGTTCATCTTCGGCGGTCGCCGCTCGACCACGGTGCCGCTCGTGACGGAGGCGCGCAACTGGACCGAAGGCGTATATATGGCCGCGACCATGGGCTCGGAAACCACGGCGGCCGCGGCCGGACAGCAGGGTGTCGTGCGCCGCGATCCATTCGCGATGCTGCCGTTCTGCGGCTACAACATGGCCGATTATTTCGGGCACTGGCTCGCGCTCGGAAAAAAGCTCGAGGCTTCGGGCGCGACGCTTCCTGCCATCTTCACGGTCAACTGGTTCCGCACTGATGCCCAAGGCAGGTTCGTATGGCCGGGCTTCGGCGAGAACATGCGCGTGCTGAAATGGATGCTCGATCGCATCGCTCCGAATGGGAAACAGCGGGCGAGCGGGGTCGAGAACGTGTTCGGCACCACGCCGCGTTACGAAGATATTTCCTGGCAAGGCGCCGACTTCTCGCGCGAGGACTTCGATACCATCACCTCGATCGATCGCGCGTCGTGGCAAAAGGAGATCGCGTTGCACAGCGAGCTCTTCGCGAAGCTGAAGCATCATCTGCCCGAAGCACTGACGACGGTCAAGCAGCAACTCGAGCAACGTCTCGCTGCCTGATGCCGCGCCGTTTCAACCAGCAAGGGCGCCGCGGCGCCCTTTTTATTTCGGCCCGGCAAGCTCTCGGATATCTCGCACGCTTCCGACGCGCTATTTGAAGCCTTCTGGCTTCAGGTCGACGTTGCCCGGCATCTCACGCTGAACGGCATTGTTGCTTCGCACGCCCGGAACGTCGGGGAGTGAGCCGGGCCCGGCGAAGACGTTGCCGTTGATGTTGACGGTTCTCGTTCCCGGCGAGAGGAAGATGAAACGCGCTGCGCTGGGACGCTGGCTGATGAAAGTATTGCCCTTGGCGACGAACTCGCTCTTGGCCTCGGACAGGCCTTCCTCACCGTACGAAACGAGCGTACCGTTTTCGGACGACGGTCCCTTCTGGAAAATGTTGAATGCCAGGATTACCTGACCGCCGTTGGGGAAGTCCGCCTCATAGCTCGCGCGGCCATCGGACTCGTCCGCGAAGCGATTGTCGGTGAGGATGGAGATCGCGGCGCGGCTCTTGAGGTTGTGGCCGACGATGGCGTGGTGAAGGTAGCTTTGCTTGACCGTGAGCTTCGCGACGGCGCCGACATAGAGATTGTGCGTGTGCCCTTCACCCTCGCCGTTGCGCGCGAACTCACAATGCTCGACGGTGATGTCGCTGGTGGGATTGGCGCCGCTCAAGAGGCCGTTCTCGTTGTCGTGCAGATAGGCATTGCGCAAGTTAAAGTTGCGCCCCTCGACACGTATCGCCGCGCCGTTGCGATCGGCCACGCGCGCGCCCGACATCTCGACGTTTTCAATGGTGACATCGTCGCCGCGAACGACCCAGATCGCCTTGCCCTGCGCATCGCGACCTTCGGCGCGAATATGCGGTCGCGGTTCGGCACCCACGATCCTGATGCGGCTCGCGTTCCACACCGCGACGTCGCCACGATAATCGCCCGACCCGATTTCGATCGTGTCGCCGTCGCGTGCAGCCGATGCGGCCGCGCTCGGTGTGGCGAACTCGCCCGAGGGACCCACGCGCAAGATGCGTCCGACGGTTTCGAGGGACGCCTGCGCGCGTGCCTGCGCCAATCCCGGAGCGCCCGATGGGAGCGGAGGGCGAGCGGGCAACAGGCGCGCGTCGACGGCTTCGGCACGCGTGACCCCAAGCGTGATCCCGACGGTGATCCAGAGCGTCAGCCCCAGCGCCAACCGCCGAGTCAATCGCTGCGTCAATCGAACAAACAGGACGATTGCATCAGCGATCGTCGACAGGCTCTTCATTCAGAATCTCCAGAGGAATCGGAATTGTGTCTCGCGTGGCAACGCGGAAATTAACTGGTAATGCGCACTTCGTCACGCCTTTGCATTTTGCGTGTCGGTCTTTCGCACGCGGCAATCGGGCGACAGTAACGCAACGATCGCGCTGGCAGCGTTGCAGCGCACGAGCAGCCAGCAATCAGGGTTTGCGCGCATCCAGCCATCGCATGAATGCTGCTACGCTCCTTGCTCCTTCGAGCCCCCTTTTTTTTGCAACGATCGTCGTTCCCGACCTTGATGACTCAAACGATAGACGATCGCGCCTCGAGTTCGACAGCGAACGGCGCCGTGATCCTCGAGACGCGCGGACTTCGCAAGGAGTTCAAGGGTTTCGTTGCGGTCAACGACGTATCGATCTCGGTCAAGCGCGGCGAGATCCACGCGCTAATCGGACCCAATGGCGCGGGCAAGACGACCTTCTTCAACCTGCTGACGAAGTTTTTGCCGCCCACGGCCGGGGAGATCGTCTACAACGGCGTCGACATCACGCATGAGAATCCGCCGCAGACCGCGCGTCGCGGCATCGTGCGGTCGTTTCAGATCTCCGCGGTCTTTCCGCACATGACCGTGCTCGAGAACGTGCGCGTCGCATTGCAGAGAAACCTCGGGACCTCGTTCTATTTCTGGAAGCCCGAGAGTTCGCTGGCGCAATTGAACGATCGCGCGCTGCAGCTTCTGGCCGAGGTCGGGCTCGAATCGTTCGCCGACAGGCTGACGGTGGAATTGGCCTACGGCCGCAAGCGCGCGCTCGAGATCGCAACCACGCTCGCTCTCGAACCCGAGCTGATGCTGCTCGATGAACCCACGCAGGGGATGGGGCACGAGGACGTGGGCCGCGTGACCGAACTGATACGCAAGGTGTCGGCCAATCGCACCATCCTGATGGTCGAACACAACATGAACGTGGTCTCGTCGATCGCCAACACGATTACGGTGCTCGCGCGCGGCTCGGTGCTCGCCGAGGGACCTTATGCGGTCGTGTCCAGGCATCCGAAGGTGGTCGAGGCCTACATGGGCACCGCCGACGCGGTGCTGCAAGGGGCGCATTGAATGAGCGTGCTGGCCATCGAGGACCTGAACGCGTGGTACGGCGAGTCACACATCCTGCACGGCGTCGATTTCTCCGTCGAGACCGGCGAGGTGGTCACGCTGCTCGGGCGCAATGGCTCGGGACGGACTACGACGCTGCGCGCGATCATGGGGCTGGTGGGCCGTCGCGGCGGATCGATCAAGATCGGCGGCGAGGAAACTGTCAGGCTCGCATCGCATCGCATCGCGCGCATGGGCATCGGCTATTGCCCTGAGGAGCGCGGCATCTTCTCGACCCTGTCTGCCGAAGAAAATCTTCTGCTGCCGCCCGCACTCAAAAGCCACGCCTCGGGATTGATCGGGGAGTCCATGCCGGTCGCCGATATCTACGCGATGTTTCCCAATCTGGAGGAGCGCGCCGCGAGTCCGGGGACACGCCTGTCGGGCGGCGAGCAGCAAATGCTCGCGGTCGCGCGCATCCTGCGCACCGGTGCGCGATTGTTGTTGCTCGACGAAATCTCCGAAGGCCTCGCGCCGGTGATCGTGCAGAAACTGGGCGAGGTGATCCGCACCTTGAAGCAGAAGGGCTACACGGTCGTTCTGGTCGAGCAGAATTTCCGGTTCGCGGCTCCGCTTGCGGATCGCTTCTATGTCATGGAGCACGGAAAGATCGTGAAGCGATTCGAGCAGGCCGAATTGGAAAGCAACATGGACATGTTGCATGAGTATCTGGGTGTGTAGAACCAAGCCCCTTTTTTGAGGAACGGAGAAAGACATGAAACTGAAGGTCCTAGCAGGTGCGCTGGCAATGGCCGGCATGACGATGGCGGGCAGCGCGCAGGCCCAGTATTCCGGCGATGTCATCCGGATCGGTTTCATCACCGACATATCGGGGCTCTACTCCGACATCGACGGCCAGGGCGGCGTCGAGGCCATCAAAATGGCGATCGCCGACATGGGCGGCAGCATCAACGGCAAGAAGATCGAGCTGTTGACGGCCGACCACCAGAACAAGGCCGACGTCGCCGTGAGCAAGGCGCGCGAGTGGTTCGATACGCAGGGCCTCGACATGCTGATCGGTGGGACCAACTCCGGCACCGCCATCGCGATGGCAAAAGTCGCGGCCGAGAAGAAGAAACCTTTTCTGGCCGTCGGTCCGGGCTCGAACCGCCTGACTAACGAAGATTGCACGCCGTACACGATTCACTATGCGTACGACACGGTCGCATTGGCCCAGGTGTCGGGTTCCCAGATCGTCAAGAATGGCGGCAAGAGCTGGTACTTCCTGACGGCCGACTATGCCTTCGGCAGCTCGCTCGAAAAAGATGCGACCGAGGTCGTCAAGGCCAATGGCGGCACGGTGGTGGGTTCGGTTCGCCACCCGTTGTCGGCGTCGGATTTCTCGTCATTCCTGTTGCAGGCGCAGTCATCGAAGGCGCAGATCCTCGGCCTTGCCAACGCGGGCGGTGACACGATCAACTCGATCAAGGCCGCCAAGGAATTCGGCGTGACCAAGACGATGAAGGTCGCTGCGCTCCTGGTCTTCATCAACGACGTGCACAGTCTCGGATTGCCGACGGCGCAAGGTCTGCTCGCTACCGACAGCTGGTATTGGGACAAGGACGCCGACAGTCGCGCCTGGTCGAAGCGCTATTTCGAAAAGATGAAGAAGGAACCGTCGAGCCTGCAGGCCGCCGACTATTCGGTGACGTCGTTCTATTTGAATGCCGTCAAGGCTGCGGGTACGGACGATGGCGACAAGCTCATGGCGCAGATGAAGAAGTCGAAGGTCAACGACTTCTACGCCAAGGACGGCTACGTACGCGCCGACGGCCGCATGATCCACGAGATGTATCTTCTCGAGGTCAAGGCGCAGAACGAATCGAAGTATCCGTGGGACTACTACAAGCTCGTGACCAAGGTCCCGGGTGACCAGGCGTTCCTTTCAGCATCAAAATCCGTGTGCCCGTTGCTCAAGAAATCCTGATCGGGCTCGTGCAGGATCATCGGTGCCGTGAGGCGCCGATGATTTTGCGCATGACCGCACTCTCCGGCGCTTCTCTTTCCGTATGACTGAAATCTTCGGCATTCCGGTTCAGGCTTTCCTGGGGCAGTTGCTGCTGGGACTCGTCAACGGCTCGTTCTATGCGTTGTTGTCGCTGGGTCTCGCCGTGATTTTCGGCTTGCTCGGCATCGTAAATTTCGCGCATGGCGCGCTCTACATGATGGGGGCTTTTGCCGCCTGGATCATGTTGGACAGCTTCGGGATCAATTACTGGTTCGCGCTCGTGCTTGCGCCCCTGCTGATCGCAGTGCTCGGCATCGTGATCGAGCGTCTGCTGCTGAAACACCTCTACAAGCTCGACCCGCTATATGGCTTGCTGCTGACTTTCGGCCTTGCGTTGATTGCCGAAGGCTTGTTCATCCATCAATTCGGCGTGTCCGGGCAATCCTATAGCGTCCCCGAAGCATTGTCGGGCTCGACGGACATTGGATTCATGACTCTTCCCAACTATCGCGCGTGGGTCGTACTCGCGTCGATGGTGGTCTGTTTTGCGACCTGGTTCCTGATTGAGAAGACCCGACTCGGATCCACATTGCGCGCCGCGACCGAGAACGCACCGCTGGTTCAGGCTTTCGGGGTCAACGTGCCGGTAATGGTGATGTGCACTTACGGTGCAGGAGCGGCACTCGCTGCCTTGGCCGGGGTGCTCGCCGCGCCGGTCATCCAAGTCACGCCGCTGATGGGATCGAACCTGATCATCGTGGTCTTTGCCGTCGTCGTGATCGGCGGCATGGGGTCGATTCTCGGCTCGATCGTCACCGGGCTCGCGCTCGGGCTCGTCGAGGGATTGACGCGTGTGTTCTATCCGGAAGCATCGAACGTCGTCGTCTTCGTCATCATGATCGTCGTGCTGATCATTCGTCCGGCGGGTCTTTTCGGAAAGGGCGCCTGACGTGCGTCTCGAGTCGCGGTCACCGTTCGCCGTCGCGGCCTATGCCCTCTTGGTCGTATTGGCGCTCGCGGCGCCCTTCATCGGCCTCTATCCCGTTCTGGTGATGAAGGTATTGTGCTTCGCGATCTTCGCGTGCGCCTTCAATTTGCTGCTGGGGTTTACCGGTCTGCTTTCGTTTGGGCACGCCGCATTCTTCGGCGGGGCTGCGTATGCGACCGGCTGGATCGTGAAGTCGATGAACGTCACGCCGGAGCTCGGGCTGCTCTTCGGAGTTCTGATCGCGGCTGCAATGGGCCTGGTGGTGGGCGCGATCGCGATTCGACGCCAGGGCATCTACTTTGCGATGATCACGCTCGCGCTCGCGCAAATGGTGTTTTTCGTCTGCCTGCAAGTGCCGTTCACGCACGGTGAAGACGGACTGCAGGGGGTTCCGCGCGGCAGGCTCTTCGGCATGATTTCGCTCGAGTCGAACACCAGCATGTATTACTTCGTGCTCGTCGTGTTCGTCGCGGTGTTCCTGTTCATCCGCCGCATCGTCCACTCGCCCTTCGGTCAGGTCCTTAAGGCGATCCGGGAGAACGAGCCGCGGGCGATTTCGCTCGGATATGCCGTCGATCGGTACAAGCTACTTGCGTTCGTTCTTTCGACCGCTCTCGCCGGACTGGCGGGCTCGCTGAAAGCGCTGGTGGTGCAATTGGCGACCCTAACCGATGTGCAATGGCAAATGTCGGGCGAGGTCATTCTCATGACCCTGCTCGGTGGCTTGGGCACGTTCTTCGGCCCTGTCCTGGGGGCGGGTATCGTGATATCGCTTCAGGACGTCCTCGCCGACCGCGTCGGTTCGTGGGTGACGGTCATCATCGGCGCGATCTTCGTGGTCTGCGTCCTCCTCTTTCGCCGCGGCATTGTGGGAGAGTTCGAAGCCTTTCGGACCAAGCGCCACGGCAAGCCCGAATAGGGGCTTCGCCGGTCGCTTCGGCCAATCCCTCGGCGTCGCGCTCCGCTCGATCGCACTTGTCCGGAACCCATGCGGAGCGATGGGCCTATTGGAGTCTGTTTCGTGGAGAGCAAGTGCTTACCATGGGCTTGGGCTTGCCCGCTTTTTGTTTCACGTGAAACCAAGAGATGGCGCGTGGCGTCCGGAAGCTGGATAATCGCGCCTTCTTCACGAGGCGTTCATCATGCAGTACCCCAAACAATTCGACGTGCTAGTCATTGGCGGCGGCCACGCAGGCACGGAGGCCGCTCTTGCCGCGGCGCGCATGGGCGCCGCGGTATTGCTGCTCTCGCACAGCATCGAGACGCTTGGGACGATGAGCTGCAATCCCTCGATCGGGGGAATCGGCAAGGGGCATCTCGTACGCGAGATCGATGCACTCGGCGGCGCGATGGCGCTCGCGACGGACGAGGCCGGCATACAGTTCAGAATCCTCAACAGCAGCAAAGGTCCTGCGGTCCGCGCCACCCGAGCACAGGCGGATCGGCTGTTGTACAAGGCGGCGATCCGCCGGCGTCTCGAAAATCAGCCCAACCTCTGGCTGTTTCAACAAGCAGCCGACGACTTGATCTTGCAAGGCGACCGCGTTTGCGGTGTGGTCACCCAGTCGGGCATTCGTTTCTTGGCTTCGACGGTCGTGCTCACGGCCGGCACCTTTCTGAACGGTCGCATCCACGTCGGCCTTCAAAATTATTCGGGCGGTCGTGCCGGAGATCCACCAACGATCTCGCTTGCCGCGCGTCTCAAGGAACTGGCGCTTCCCCAAGGACGATTGAAGACCGGGACGCCGCCGCGGATAGACGGCAGGACCGTCGATTTCTCGGTCATGGAAGAGCAGAAAGGGGATCGCGATCCGGTTCCGGTCTTCTCATTCGTGGGAGGCTGCGATATGCATCCAGCTCAACTTTCCTGCTGGATCACGCACACCAACCCCGAGACTCACGAAATCATTCGCGGCGGCCTCGATCGATCGCCAATGTATCGCGGCTTGATTGAAGGTGTAGGCCCGCGCTATTGTCCGAGTATCGAGGACAAAATTCACCGCTTCGCCTCCAAGGATAGCCACCAGATCTTTCTCGAACCGGAAGGCTTGACGACGCACGAGTTCTATCCCAACGGGATATCGACCAGTCTGCCGTTCGATGTGCAGTGCGACCTCGTTCACAGTATTCGTGGACTAGAGAACGCGCATCTACTTCGGCCTGGCTACGCAATCGAATACGATTATTTCGATCCACGGGCACTCACGAATTCCCTGCAAGTGAGGGCGATAGGCGGCCTCTTCTTTGCCGGACAGATCAACGGAACCACCGGATACGAGGAAGCGGCCGCTCAGGGGTTGCTCGCGGGAATCAACGCAACGAGGTTTGCGCGCGGCTTGGACAGTTGGTGCCCGCGGCGCGATCAGGGCTATATGGGCGTGCTCGTCGACGACCTGATTACCAGTGGCGTGCTCGAGCCATACCGGATGTTCACGAGCCGCGCCGAATATCGCCTGAGTCTGCGCGAGGACAATGCCGACGCCCGTCTGACGGAAATCGGTCGAAATCTCGGCTGCATCGATGACGCGCGCTGGGATGCATTCAATCGAAAGCGTGACACTGTTTCACGTGAAACCGAACGACTGCGCACGACCTGGGTCAATCCGAGGGCCCTGGCCGACGCCGACGCGAAACGGGTCTTGGGCCAAAGCATAGAGCGCGAGTATCGGCTGCTCGACTTGCTGCGTCGTCCCGGCGTGAGCTATCATCACTTGACGACGCTGCATTCCGCGGAAGGGTCGATCATCTTGGCGGGGCCGACCAACGACGCCGCCGCTATCGAGCAGATTGAAATCAACGCAAAGTACGCCGGCTATGTCGAGCGCCAGAAGCATGAGGTGGCGCGAGCGAGCGAGCTCGCCGACCTGAGGTTGCCGCCTAGCATCGACTACACGTTGGTTCGTGGATTGTCTTTCGAAGCTCGGCAAAAACTTGCGGCCCGCATGCCGAGCACGTTGGGAGAAGCGTCCCGAATCGCCGGCGTCACGCCCGCTTCGATTTCGTTGCTGTTGGTTCATCTGAAGCGGGGATTGGGCCGCTCGTCCGATCACCGCAACCATGAAGTCGAATCCGCGTGATGGTCGAGCGAAAGGCGGCGGCTAGGCCGACGACGCCTCACGACACCACCGATCATGCGACGCACGCGGCTCTCGACGACGAGCTTCGACGGAAATTGCAGACGGGCATCGACGCGCTCGGTCTTTCTTTGGTCGTGCATCAGCAGGAACTGCTGGTCAGGTACCTCGCGTTGCTGGCTCAATGGAACGCCGTCTACAACCTCACGTCCGTGCGAGATCCTCTCGACATGCTGGCCCTGCATGTACTCGATTCCTTGGCGATCGCCCATCTCGTTCGTGACTGCGAGGGGTCTGAGGTGCTGGATGTGGGATCCGGAGCTGGTCTGCCGGGTGTCCCGTTGGCGATCGCATTGCCTCAGCATCGCTTTCAGTTGGTCGATGCCGTGGGCAAGAAGGTCAGCTTTCTTCAGCAGGTCAAAGCTTCCTTGAGGCTCGAAAACGTACAAGCTCACCACGTCCGTATAGAAGCACTTACTCTCGCTAAGAGACCATCGATCATTGTATCTCGTGCATATGCGGAGTTGTCACGCATGCTCGGATCGATCGCCCATCTGGCTAACCGATCCACCACCGTAATCGCCATGAAGGGCATCGTGCCGGCCGAAGAGCTGGCCGCATTGCCTGCGTCGTGGCGCGTCCTCGAAGTCCGCACGCTCCATGTTCCCCTCGTCGGCGCGCACCGTTGCGCCGTGGTTCTCAGACGCGATTGACCCAGTTCAACCCTGAAAGCCGAATGGCCAAGATCTTCGCAGTTGCAAATCAGAAGGGCGGTGTCGGCAAGACGACGACCACCGTCAATCTCGCCGCGGCCTTGGCCGCATTGAAGCAACGCGTGCTCCTGATCGATCTCGACCCTCAAGGCAATGCGACTATGGGATCGGGAATCGACAAGCGCACATTGCCCGCCAGCGTCTATCAGTTGCTGCTTGGATTACTACCGCTTGCTTCGATCCGTAAACGTTCGGAAACCGGACGCTACGACGTCCTTCCCGCGAACCGCGAACTGGCCGGCGCCGAGATCGATCTGGTGGAGATGGAACACCGCGAGACCCGGCTCAGGGCGGCGCTCGCGCCGTGCCTATCGGAATACGACTTCGTCCTGATCGATTGCCCGCCGGCGCTGTCGTTGCTGACGCTCAATGGCCTCACGGCCGCGCAGGGCGTCATCATCCCGATGCAGTGCGAGTACTACGCGCTCGAGGGTCTTTCCGACCTCGTGAACACGATCAAGCAGGTGCATCGAAATCTCAATCCCGATCTCGAGATCATCGGTCTGCTTCGGGTGATGTTCGATCCGCGCTCCACATTGGCCAATCAGGTGTCCTCTCAACTCGAATCGCACTTTGGAGACAAGGTGTTCAAGACACTGGTACCGAGAAATATCCGCTTGGCCGAGGCGCCTTCTTACGGGATGCCAGGCGTGGTCTTCGACAAATCGAGCAAGGGCGCCCAGGCCTACGTGGCCTTTGGCGCGGAGATGGTCGAGCGATTCAAGCTTCGCCTGCCTGAAACCTCGGCGAGCGAACCATCACCGGCTCCCGCCGATGCAACCATGGCGAATGCATCATGACGAAAAAAAAGGGATTGGGTCGCGGCCTCGAGGCATTGCTCGGCGCCAACGACGCACCCGCGGAGACGACTGACGGATCGGGCGGCCCGCATGTCCTGCCTCTGGACGCCTTGCAGCCAGGCAAGTATCAGCCGCGCACGCGCATGGACGAGGGCGCCCTGGCGGAATTGGCCGAGTCGATCAGGACCCAGGGCGTGATGCAACCGATACTGGTTCGCGCCGTCGGCGACGCACGCTACGAGATCATCGCCGGGGAGAGGCGGGTGCGCGCGGCCGTCATCGCGGGTCTGACCGAGGTGCCGGTGCTCGTGCGCGACGTGCCCGACGAGTCGGCGGCCGTGATGTCGCTGATCGAGAATATTCAACGCGAAGATCTGAATCCTCTCGAAGAAGCGCAGGGCGTGCAACGCCTGATCTCCGAGTTTCATCTGACACACGAGACTGCCGCGACCGCGATCGGCCGCTCGCGCAGCGCGACCTCTAATCTGCTGCGCCTGCTGAATCTGGCCAAGCCGGTGCAAGGGCTGCTGATCGCAGGCGACCTCGATATGGGACACGCTCGCGCGCTGCTCGCTGTCGACGCGGCCACGCAGATCACGCTCGCCAATCAGATCGTCGCGAAGAGGATGAGCGTTCGCGATGCAGAACGCCTCGTCGCGCGCGTGGGTGCGAGCTTCGAGCTTTCGCATTCCAAACGGTCTCGACCATCGTCGGCCAGCGATCGGGGCAACGACCTCGCGCGGTTGGAAACCGAGTTATCCGACCGACTAGCGACCGAGGTCACGATCAAGTTGCGTGGAAAGAGCCGCGGGCAGTTGACGATCGCCTTTGCGGATTTCGATCAACTCGAGGGCCTGCTCGAGATCATCCGCCGACGAGGCGCCTGACGGGAGCGGCGAAGCGCCAAGCAGGGGCTCGACGCGCTCGCGTCAGGAGTTGCGCCTCAAGCGGATACGCGTGGTGCGCTGTCCGCTACTCGCCTCGATTGTTATTGCGATCGCGCCGCCGTTTTCTGCAGCACGCAGCGCCCGCACGATGGTTTCGAGAATACGGGGGTCGTCAACGTCGCGGTCACCGCCGCTGCCGCTCGCATCGAACGCAACCCCATCATCCGACGACAATGCATCGTCGTCTTCGGGCTGCCGCGCATTGATTTCCTCGACTCCTTCGAAACGAACGTCGGAAGGATCGGCGAACAGCTTGTCGTCGAGCGCTTCGCCGTAAGCCTCGTTCTGTCGCGCGCGGATCTCCTGACCTTGCGCCATGACCGGAACCACCCGCATGCGCGACAGTAGCGTCAACTCGTTGAGCGCCGCCGAATCCAGTTGGCTTTGCGCAGCAACGATGAGATCCCCGTGCTCGATCGATAGCGGCACGATCCCCAACCGCCGGGCCGTGCCTGGCGAGATGGTGCGAATCGCTTCTGCCGACGGTGTGAAGTTCGCGAGCGACACGAAAGGCCGACCGATCTTCTTGGCGTGGATCTTGTTGAGGGTGTCCGGATCTAGCACGCCCATGTCCACGAGGATCTGCCCGAGTGGCCGCCCGCGATTGGCACGCTGGCGCGCGAGGACGATCTGCAACGCATCGGGTTGTACCGCGCCGAGTTCGATCAATGCCTCGCCGAGGCGCAAGCTGGGCTTGGTCTTCTGATAGGCCAGCGCCTGATCGAGTTGCTGCGGCGTGATGAGTCCTTCTTCGATCAGGTAGTCGCCCAGCACCAGCTTGCGCATCTGCTGCTGCTTCTCGACAGCAGCCTTGAGCTGTTCTTCACTGACCGCGTTTTCTTCGACGAGCAGTCGGCCGATCGGATCGCCCGCCTGAAAATACGAGACCGCGCCCTCTGGAATGAACACCCGCTCGAGGCGATCGCCCGGCTGGCTGAAGAAAAGAAAGAGTCCGATCGGATTGCGAACGAAACCGACGGTCTCGCCCGATTCGATTTCATGATCGGAGAACTCGACGTTGTAGACCTGGATCTGCGAGGTCGAGAACGACAATTGATCCTGTCCCTGCAAGTGCGCCTCGATCGGCCGGGCGGTCACCAGATCCGTCAAGCGAAGGCGCTTGAAGCGCGAGGTCCTGACGACGATCTTCGATGGATAGCGCGGGTGGTCCGCATGGGGACGAAATACCAGATGTTCATCGCGGCCCGTGAAGCGCAACAATTCTCCGTGCTCGACAGTCCCGTCGTTGAACAGGATCTCGCAGTGCTGTGGCGCGCCTTCCTCCGTCTCGAGGCGCAGATGGGCGGGCTCCGGCCAATGGATCGTGACATTTTCCGCAACGCTGGGACGAGAGGGGGTCATGGGAATGGCATGTGCGAGAAGGAAACACGGGAGTGGAAAATGCGGGATCGGACGAGGGGCAGAGCCTATCTTGTAATAGTGCGCCGAACCATCGGACCATTTCCGACGGCAACCGAGGCTTTTTTCGGATGGATGAGGAAGTCGCGGCAACGCGGGCTCGGTATGAGCGTTCGGTTTGACGCACCACGGCATAAGAAAGTATCATCGCGCGGCTTTGCGTTGGCCGAACCGGAACGTCCGCATTTCTGGTTGTGGGCGAACTGCAGAAAAACGCAAATGCGGATGGCAAGAGTGCTATGGCTATAGCGGTCCTTTTGCAGGTACTCGTGACGCTCGTCGTCGCAGGTCTTGCGGCGATATGGGGCGGCGTCGATGCCGCGCTCTCTGCCACGCTGGGAGGAATGGCCTGCGTTGTGCCCAATGCGCTGTTAGCCGTGCGTCTCCAGATCGAGACCCGGCGCCCGGGCGGCGCAACAGTTCACGGATTTTTCATCGGTGAGTTAGTCAAAGTCGCGGCTACGGTCGCGTTGCTGGTCCTGATCGCGCACAACTACCGCGCATTGAACTGGCTGGCGTTGATCATCGGGGTAATTGCAGCGCTGAAGAGTTATTTTCTATTGTTTGTTTTCGTTCGCCGCTAACACGGCGCAGTCTCCAACACTTCGCTTCGATACGTGCGACCGGAATCGTAATGGCCACCGAAAGCATCGCAACCGAACACGCGCCAACGGCGTCCGAATACATCGTTCACCATCTGACGCATCTTCAGACGGCGAAGCCCAAAGGGCTGCTCGATCTTTCGGTCATCAATTTCGACTCGCTGTTTTTTTCAACCGTGCTCGGCGCGATTTGCCTGTACTTCCTGTGGAGGGCCGCGAAGGCAGCGACCTCGGGCGTGCCCGGACGCTTTCAAGCGGCCGTGGAATGGCTCTACGAAATGGTCGAGAACGAAGCCAAGGGCATCGTACACAACGCCAACAGCAGAAAGCTCGTCGCTCCTCTGGCCCTGGTCATCTTCGTATGGATCATTCTGCTCAACACGATGGACTTGCTACCCGTCGATTTGCTGCCGCTACTCTGGCAGGGCGCATATCGCCTGACCGGCCGTGACCCCGAGCACGCGTATCTGCGTTCCGTGCCAACGGCCGACCTGTCGATCACGATGGGTCTGTCGATCGGCGTGCTCATCCTGTGCCTGTTCTACAACATCAAGATCAAGGGTGTCGGCGGGTGGACGCATGAACTGTTCACGGCGCCGTTCGGCAATCACTGGGTGCTCTATCCGTTCAACTTCGCGATGCAGACCATCGAGTTCATCGCCAAGACCGTGTCGCACGGGATGCGACTGTTCGGCAACATGTATGCAGGCGAATTGATCTTCCTCCTGATCGCGTTGATGGGCGGCGCGTTCACGTTGTCACTCACCGGATTCGCGCTTGCTGCAGGCCAGATCGTTGCCGGCACGGTGTGGGCGATCTTCCACATCCTGATCATTGTCCTGCAGGCATTCGTGTTCATGATGCTCACCCTGGTCTACGTCGGACAGGCTCACGATACGCATTGATTCGCGCACTGATTTTTCTCTTTCATTCTTCTCATCATTCATTGTCAAAGGAGTCACCATGGAAATCATCGGCCTCGTCGCAGTTGCTGCCGGCCTCATCATCGGGCTCGGTGCTCTGGGCGCCTGCGTCGGCATCGGTGTCATGGGCAGCAAGTATCTGGAAGCCGCCGCACGCCAACCCGAGTTGATGGGCGTACTGCAGACCAAGATGTTCCTGCTGGTCGGCCTGATCGACGCGTCGTTCATCATCGGCGTGGGTATTGCGCTGTGGTTCACCACCGCCAATCCTTACCTCGCGCAGATCGTCAATCTGCCGAAGTAACCAGTCGGTAAATGAATACGAGCCGCCGGCACATGCATTCGTCCGTTTCTGTTTGATGGACGACGAGCCGACTGTCCACGTCACCGTGATCGAGGTAAAAAAGTGAGCATCACAGCGACCTTCATCCTGCAGATGATCGTGTTCCTGATCCTGGTCGGGTTCACGATGAAATTCGTCTGGCCGCCGATCGCCGTCGCACTCGACCAGCGCGCCCACAAAATCGCGGAGGGTCTTGCGGCGGCCGACAAAGCCAAGCTCGAACTCGCCGACGCCCACAAGCGCGTCGACGCCGAGCTGGCCCAGTCGCGCAACGACAATCAGATGCGACTGGCCGAGGCCGACAAGCAGGGCGCTCTGGTCATCGCCGAAGCGCGCAAGACCGCGGAAACCGAGAAGGCCCGCATCCTGGCGGAGGCCAAGTCGGAAGCCGATCAGGAAATGCAACGTGCACGCGATGTATTGCGCGAGCAGGTTGCGGCCCTGGCCGTCAAGGGCGCCGAGCAGATCCTGAAGAAGGAAATCGATCCTTCGCGCCACTCGGCGCTGCTAGCCGAGTTGAAGACGCAGTTGTAGATCGACCATGGCCGAAATCTCCACCATCGCACGTCCCTACGCCGAGGCGCTGTTTCGCGTCGCGGTCGAGGACAGGGGCGCAGATGCGCTCAAGAAATGGTCGGCACTCGTGTCGAACATGAGCGCGGTCGCAGCGGACCCGGACATGCGCCGCGTGATGAACGATCCGCGCGTTTCGGGCGGTCAGATCTACGGCGTCTTCATGGGCGCGGTCAGCACCGAGCCGAGCACGTTCGCGCAGAATTTCGTGCGGACCCTGATCGACAACGATCGCCTGTCGGTGATGCCCGAGATCGGTGCGCAATTCGCACAGCTCGTCGATGCGAAGCAGGGCATCGCCGAAGCGCACATCACTAGCGCCTTTGCGATGGACGAGAGCGCTGTGTCCGATCTGGTCGCGGCGCTCGAGAAGAAGTTCGAGATCAAGTTGAAGCCCGTCGTCGAGGTCGATCCGGACCTGATCGGCGGCGTGCGCGTGGTTGTCGGCGATCGCGTCCTCGATACGTCGGTGCGCTCGCGGCTCGATGCGATGAAGGCTGCGTTGGTCGCGTGATCGCGCGCGCATCATCCGCACAATCGTCGATCCGCAGTCGTCGTTGAGTCTGCCTCTTATTCATTGCGGGCCACCCGGTTTTGTTCGGTGACCCAGTAGCGCAAGAACATTTACGGAGTTGACCATGCATCTGAATCCGTCCGAAATCAGCGAGCTCATCAAGAGCCGCATCGAAGGTCTCGGCGCCTCGACCGAAGTGCGCAACCAGGGCACGGTCGTATCGGTGACCGACGGCATCGTCCGCATTCACGGCCTGTCCGACGCGATGCAGGGCGAGATGCTCGAGTTCTCGCCGGATTCACAGGGCAACCCGACCTACGGCCTCGCGCTCAACCTCGAGCGCGACTCGGTCGGCTCGGTGATTCTGGGCGAGTACGAGCACATCTCCGAAGGCGAGACCGTCAAGACCACGGGTCGCATCCTGGCGGTGCCTGTCGGCCCCGAGCTGATCGGCCGCGTCGTCAATGCGCTGGGTGCGCCGATCGACGGCAAGGGTCCGATCAACGCCAAGATGACCGACGTGATCGAAAAGGTCGCGCCCGGCGTGATCGCGCGCCAGTCGGTTTCGCAGCCGATGCAGACCGGACTGAAATCGATCGACTCGATGGTGCCCATCGGCCGCGGTCAGCGCGAACTGATCATCGGAGACCGCCAGACCGGCAAGACCGCGGTGGCGATCGACACCATCATCAATCAGAAGGGCCAGGACTGCATCTGCATCTACGTCGCGATCGGACAGAAGGCGTCGTCGATCAAGAACGTCGTGCGCGCGCTCGAGCAACACGGCGCGATGGAATACACCATCGTCGTCGCTGCCAGCGCGTCGGAGTCGGCCGCGATGCAATACGTGTCGGCCTATTCGGGCTGCACGATGGGCGAATACTTCCGCGATCGCGGACAGGACGCGCTGATCATCTATGACGATTTGTCGAAGCAGGCCGTGGCCTATCGCCAGGTGTCGCTGCTGCTGCGTCGCCCGCCGGGCCGCGAAGCCTATCCCGGCGACGTGTTCTATCTCCACTCGCGTCTGCTCGAGCGCGCCGCGCGCGTGAATGCCGAGTACGTCGAGACGTTCACCAAGGGCGAGGTCAAGGGCAAGACCGGTTCGTTGACCGCGTTGCCGATCATCGAGACGCAGGCCGGCGACGTGTCGGCGTTCGTGCCCACCAACGTGATCTCGATCACGGACGGTCAGATCTTCCTCGAGACCAACCTGTTCAACGCCGGTGTACGTCCCGCGATCAACGCGGGCATCTCGGTGTCGCGTGTCGGCGGCGCCGCGCAGACCAAGGCCATCAAGAGCCTGTCGGGCGGCATTCGTACCGACCTCGCGCAGTACCGTGAGCTGGCCGCGTTCGCGCAGTTCGCGTCGGATCTGGACGAAGCCACGAGGAAGCAGCTCGATCGCGGCGCGCGCGTCACCGAACTCCTCAAGCAGCCGCAGTACGCGCCGCTGCCGGTGTCGCTGATGGCCGTCTCGCTGTTCGCCGTCAACAAGGGTTTCTTCGACGACCTCGAAGTCAAGCAGGTGCTGCCGTTCGAATCGGGTCTGCACAAATCCTTGAAGTCCAAGAACGCGGCGCTGATCGAAAAGATCGAATCGACCAAGCAGCTCGACAAGGACGCCGAGAAGGAACTGATGGACGCGGTCACCGAATTCAAGAAGTCGGGCGCGTACTAACGACAAGAGGCGATCGATGGCAGCGGGTAAAGAAATACGCGGCAAGATCAAGAGCGTCGAGAACACCAAGAAGATCACGAAGGCGATGGAGATGGTCGCCGCGTCGAAGATGCGCAAGGCGCAGGACCGCATGCGCCGCGCGCGTCCCTATGCCGACAAGGTGCGCAACATCGCCGCGCATCTGGCCGAGGCCAACCCCGAGTTCACGCACCCGTTCATGATCGCGCACGACGAGGCGAAGGCGGTCGGCTTCATCGTCGTGACCACCGACAAGGGGTTGTGCGGCGGCCTGAACACCAACGTGCTGCGTGCCGTGACTGCCCGCATACGCGAACTGCACGGCCAGGGCATCGAGGCGCAAGCGGTCGCGATCGGCAACAAGGGCCTCGGCTTCCTGTCGCGCATCGGCGCGAAGGTGCTCGCGAACGCCGTGCATCTGGGCGACGCACCGCACATGGAAAAGCTGATCGGGCCCGTCAAGGTCCTGCTCGATGCCTATGCAGACGGAAAGCTGAAAACGGTGTACCTCTGTTACACGCGCTTCATCAACACCATGAAGCAGGAGCCGCTGGTCGAGCAATTGTTGCCGCTTTCGCCCGAGCGCATGCAGCAGACCGAGGAAGAGAAGAAGGCCTACGCCTGGGACTATCTCTATGAGCCCGATGCGCAAAGCGTGATCGAGTACCTGATGGTCCGCTACGTCGAGGCGCTGGTATATCAGGCCGTCTCCGAGAACATGGCGTCCGAGCAATCGGCGCGCATGGTGGCGATGAAGGCGGCGACCGACAACGCGGGCAGCGTGATCGGTGAATTGAAGCTCGTCTACAACAAGACGCGGCAGGCTGCGATCACCAAGGAATTGAGCGAGATCGTCGCGGGCGCCGCGGCGGTTTAGTTGACCTTTACGAATTCGAATACCGATTGATTGAGGAACGCACAATGAGTGCCACCATGAATGCTGCAGTGACTCCCGCGGCTCAGACCGAAGGCAAGATCGTCCAGTGCATCGGCGCCGTGGTCGACGTGGAGTTTCCGCGCGACGCGATGCCGCGTGTCTATGACGCGTTGAAGATGGAAGGCACTGCGTTGACGTTGGAAGTTCAGCAGCAACTCGGGGACGGCATCGTTCGCACGATCGCGCTCGGTTCATCCGACGGCTTGCGCCGCGGCATGATGGTCAAGAACACTGGCGAGGCGATCTCGGTCCCGGTCGGGCTGGGGACGCTCGGCCGCATCATGGACGTGCTCGGCAATCCAATCGACGAAGTGGGTCCGATCGATTCCACCACGTTCGCGCCGATTCATCGTCGCGCGCCGGCCTACGACGAGCTGTCGCCGTCGCAGGATCTGCTCGAGACCGGCATCAAGGTCATCGACCTGATCTGCCCGTTCGCCAAGGGCGGCAAGGTCGGCCTCTTCGGTGGTGCGGGTGTCGGCAAGACGGTCAACATGCTCGAACTGATTAACAACATCGCGAAAGAGCACTCGGGCCTGTCGGTGTTCGCGGGTGTGGGCGAGCGCACGCGCGAGGGCAACGACTTCTATCACGAGATGGCCGAGGCTGGCGTGATCAGGCTCGACAATCTGCCGGAGTCCAAGGTCGCGATGGTCTATGGTCAGATGAACGAACCACCGGGAAACCGCCTGCGTGTCGCGCTCACCGGGCTGGCGATGGCCGAACATTTCCGCGACGAAGGCCGCGACGTGCTGTTCTTCGTAGACAACATCTATCGCTTCACGCTCGCGGGAACCGAAGTCTCGGCGCTGTTAGGGCGCATGCCGTCGGCGGTGGGTTACCAGCCGACGCTGGCCGAAGAAATGGGCCGCCTGCAGGAGCGCATCACGTCGACCAAGACCGGCTCGATCACGTCGATCCAGGCCGTGTACGTGCCGGCTGACGACCTGACCGACCCGTCGCCTGCGACCACCTTCGCGCACCTCGACTCCACCGTGGTGTTGTCGCGCGACATCGCGGCGCTCGGTATCTATCCCGCGGTCGATCCGCTCGATTCGACCTCGCGGCAGCTCGACCCGAACGTGGTCGGCGAGGATCACTACAACACCGCGCGAGACGTGCAGAACACCTTGCAGCGCTACAAGGAATTGCGCGACATCATCGCGATTCTCGGCATGGACGAGCTCGCGCCCGAAGACAAGCTGATCGTCGCGCGCGCGCGAAAGATCCAGCGCTTCCTGTCGCAACCCTTCCATGTGGCCGAGACGTTCACCGGCGCGCCGGGCAAGTACGTGTCGCTGGCCGAAACCATCCGCGGCTTCAAGATGATCGTCGCGGGGGAACTCGATGCGCTGCCCGAACAGGCCTTTTACATGGTCGGCACGATCGACGAAGCGATCGAGAAGTCGAAGAAACTGAATTGATGCGCACTCCCATGCGAACATGCATGCGGGCTAACCTGGACTGAGCTCATGGCCAACACCATTCACGTCGATGTCGTCTCCGCCGAAGAATCGATCTTCTCCGGCGAGGCGGAGTTCGTCGCGTTGCCCGGCGAAGAGGGCGAGCTCGGGATCTATCCCAAGCACGCACCGCTGATCACGCGCATCAAGCCCGGCGCCGTGCGCATCAAGATCGCGGGAAAGGCCGAAGACGAATTCGTCTTCGTCGCCGGCGGCATCCTGGAGGTGCAACCTGACCTCGTCACCGTGCTCGCCGATACCGCGATTCGCGGCGAGGACCTCGACGAAAGCAAGGCCGCCGAAGCCAAGCGCAGCGCCGAGGAAGCGATGGCCAACGCCAAGAGCGACCTCGATCTCGCGCGCGCGCAATCCGAGCTCGTCGTGATGGCGGCTCAGCTCGCTGCGATTCAGAAGCTGCGTCACAAGCGTTAAGCGGCCCGGCAGCGGGGATCGCGATGCGCACTTTGTATGCCCAGTGTCGAAATGCGATCGAGTCGTCGAGACTGGGGTGCCTGGCGATCGTGCTCGGTTTCCTCACGGCATGCGGTACGCCATCGGAACCGGGCTCCAAACCCGCCGCGACCGCGGAGTCGCCGGTCGCTGAAGCGAAGGCCGCGGCGAAGGGAACGGAGCCGGCCGCCGAGCCTCCGCGCGAGTCCGGGGCACGCAGCATCGATGGCTACAAGCGCGATGCTGCGCGGCGCCTCTACTTTCGCAACACGCCAAAGCTCTTCGACGGCGCGCCGCCGCCGGTGCTGAAGTCCGTGGTCGTCCTCACCATCAGAATCGATGCAAGCGGTGTTCCGCTGCGCGTGACCGTGATGCGATCGAACGGTTTTCGCGACCTCGAACAGCGTGCGATACAAAGCGTTCACGACGCGGCGCCGCTGCCGGTCCCGCACGCCGCGATCGTCAAGCGCGGCTCGGTCGAATATGTGGAGACCTGGCTGTTTCGCGATGACGGCCGCTTTCAGATTCGATCGCTCGCCGACGCACAGGCCTCGATCGACGAGTAGTCTGCGGCGCGGTGCGGCGCTGGTTCAGCAGGCCCCGGCATAGAAGTGCAAGGGGCAGACCGCCTCGTAGCGCTCGTTGCCGCCGACCTCGACTTGCGCGCCCTGCGTAACGCGGCGACCTTGTTCATCGACCCGCATGTTGAACGTCGCCTTGCGACCGCAGCGGCACACGGTCTTCATCTCTTCGAGGTCGTCGGCGAGCGTGAGCAGTGCGCGCGATCCGGGGAATGCCTGTCCTCGAAAGTCGCTGCGTATGCCAAAGCAGATCACGGGGACGCGGTCGATATGCGCGAAGCGATGCAGGTCGACGACTTGTTCCTCGGTCAGGAACTGGGCTTCGTCGATCAGGATGCAGGAAGGCAGCGGTCGTGCGCGCAGCAGGGTCGAGAACTCCGTCTTAGCATCGAACGTCTCCACGTCGCGCGCGACGCCCAGGCGCGATGCGATGCGGCCAACGCCGTCGCGGGTGTCGATGGCGGCAGTGAAGAGCGACACCGTCTGCCCGCGCTCCTCGTAGTTGTGGGCGACCTGCAGCAACGCGGTGGATTTGCCTGCGTTCATCGCGGCATAGCGGAAATAGAGTTTGGCCATTGATACAAGGTGGTTTGAATTCTTCGGCGTCGATGCATCGTCGACCGATACGCGCCGACGCTTCACGTCGGCAGGCATCGCATGATGCAGCAAGCATCGCCGCCCGCAGGCCTCGCGTGCAGGTTCCCTTGGCAGCCGCCGGTAGAATGCACGACCCCGCCCGGATACCCTCATGCATTCGACCCGTCTCGCCAACGATACTTTTCTTCGTGCCTTGCTGCGCGAACCCACGCCCTACACACCGGTGTGGTTGATGCGGCAGGCGGGACGTTATCTTCCCGAATATCTCGCGACCCGCAGGAAGGCGGGATCGTTTCTCAATCTCGCGAAGACGCCCGACTACGCTACCGAGGTCACGCTGCAACCCCTGGCTCGCTTCGACCTCGACGCGGCGATCCTCTTCTCGGACATCCTGACGATCCCGGACGCAATGGGTTTGGGCCTGCAATTTCTCGAAGGCGAAGGCCCTCACTTCGAGCGGCCTCTCAGGAACGAAAGCGATGTCGCGAGCCTGAGGGTGCCGCCCCACGAAAGCCTGCAGTATGTGTATGACGCCGTGATGCAGATACGGTCTGCGCTGACCAATGCCGAGGGTGTGCAACGCGTTCCCCTGATCGGCTTCTCGGGTAGTCCGTGGACGCTGGCCTGCTACATGATCGAAGGCGGCTCGTCGCGCGATTTCCTCGCGACCAAGACGATGCTCTATCGCCGCCCCGAACTGCTCGCGCGCATCCTCGAAGTCAACACGCAGGCCGTCATCGCCTATCTGTCCGCACAGATCGAAGCGGGCGCACAGGCCGTGATGATCTTCGACACCTGGGGTGGCATCCTTGCGCACGATGCCTATCCGCGCTGGTCACTGGCCTTCATGAAGCAGATCGTCGATGGGCTGCCACGCAAGCATGCGTGCACTCACGTTCCCAGCATCATCTTCACGAAAGGCGGGGGTCCCTGGCTTTCCGAGATCGCGAACAGCGGTGTTGACGCGATCGGACTGGACTGGACCGTCGATCCCGTTGTGGCGCGCACACAGATCGGCAGTCGCTGCGCGCTGCAGGGGAACCTCGATCCGGCGGCCCTGTTCGGCGACGATGCGTCGATCCGCGATCAGGTGGTAAAGACTCTCGAAGCATTCGACAGCCCACGGTCGCCTGGACATATTTTCAACCTCGGACACGGCATCTCGCAGTTCACCCCGCCCGCAGCCGTCGAAACGCTGGTCGAAGCGGTCCACGAAATGAGTCGGCAGACCAGCGTTGCAGTAAGCGAGCACTAACCTTCGTGAATCCGGCTCGAGCGGCGAAAACCGCAGGCAATGTTGCGAAATCGCTGCCGCCCGCTTGACTTATGCACAAAAATCGTATGCCGGATGAAAGGTGGACAAGGAGCATCACCGGCGCCGGCCTGACGCGATAAATGCTTGATTTTAATGAAGTTCGTACCTGACCAATGTTTCGGCATTTTGACAAAAAGCCTTTGGACTCCGACAGTTAGCCGCGCCGCAGCACCGTTCTTCACAAAGTTGTCCACAATATCTGTGTAAACAAAAAAAGCGTCGTAGTCACAATTACTTACTGCATATTCCTGCGCATTTCATGTTGAACGGCGGCCTCCATGAGCGTTGAGCGATCCGCCATTTCCGCTGGTTGCATTCTCCGCGTAGCCTTGGATACGCCGGTCCTCGCATCGGCCGGCGACGGCTTGTACGATTATCGCTGGGCGGGCGCCGCCCATCCCGGGCAACTGATTATCGTCCCGTTCGGCTCGAGGACGGTGGTCGGCCTGATCGCGGGAATTGCCGACGTCGCAGCGGTCGAGTCCGAGCGCCTGCGCGACGCGGTGGCGATCGTCGAGGGCTTGTCGCCCTTGTCAGCCGAGTGGCTGGCGCTCGTCCGATTTGCCGCACGCTACTACCATCGCACGCTCGGTGAGGTAGCGCTTCCTTCGCTGCCCGGACCCTTGCGTCAGGCGGATCGCTATACGCTATCGTCGCCATCAGCGCACGAACCTCGTGTTGCGCACCTGCCTTCGATCGACCGCGCGATCAAGCGCGCGGCGCGCGCAGCGTCGGACCACGCAACGCACGGCCAGCCCGCTGTCGACGTGATCGAGTTGAACGCGATGCAGGCCGATGCGCTCGCCGACATTCTTGACGGCCGAACCAGCGGCGCGCCGTTGCTCCCGATGCTGCTGTATGGCGTAACCGGCAGCGGCAAGACCGAGGTGTATCTGCGCGCGATTGCCGACACGATCGCAGCGGGCCTGCAGGCCCTCGTACTGGTGCCCGAGATCAACCTCACACCGCAGCTCGCAGAAACCTTTCAGCAACGCTTGCCGCAGGCCAGCGTCGCGAGCCTGCACAGCGGACATGCCGAAGGTCGACGCCTGCATCAATGGTGGCTGGCGCACGAAGGCAAGGTCGACGTCCTGCTCGGCACCCGGCTTGCGGTACTTGCGTCGATGCCGCGCCTTGGACTGATCGTCGTCGATGAAGAACACGATGCGTCGTACAAGCAGCAGGAGGGCCTGCGCTACTCGGCGCGCGACCTCGCGATCATGCGCGCCCGCCACGGCCGCGAAGGACGTTCTCTACCGGTCGTGCTCGCATCCGCGACCCCGTCGATGGAAACCTGGGCGCGCGCCGAACAGGGCCGCTATCGCAAGCTGGTTCTCAGCGAGCGTGCTTCGTCCGATGCGAGCTTGCCCACCATTCGCCTCGTACCGCTGTTGCGTGCGAAGACGCAGCACGGGCTGACCGACGCGGTGCGCGAGGCGATCGCCGATCGTGTCGCTCGCCGTGAACCGGTGCTGGTCTTCCACAACCGCCGTGGCTATGCGCCGGTGCTCGCATGCGGCGCCTGTGGTTGGCTGAGCGATTGCCCGCGCTGCAGTGTCCACGCGGTGTTTCACCAAGCCGATCGTCGCCTGCATTGCCATCATTGCGGATGGCAGCAACGCGTGCCGCGCGCGTGTCCGGCTTGCGGCAACACCGACCTCGCCCCGATCGGCCGCGGTACGCAGCGTGTCGAAGAGAATCTGCGTAGCCTCTTTCCCGCTGCTCGCATCGCGCGTATCGATCGCGACAGCACGCGCAGGAAAGGTGCTGCGGCCAGCCTGCTCGAAGCGGTCCATCTGGGCGAACTCGACATCCTGGTCGGAACGCAGATGCTCGCCAAGGGGCACGACTTTCGCAATGTGACCCTGGTCTGTGTGCTCGATGCCGACAGCGCGCTCTATTCACACGACTTCCGCGCGAGTGAGCGCTTGTTCTCGAATCTCATGCAGGTCGCGGGCAGAGCGGGCCGTGGCGGCGCGCGCAGCGGTCAGGCCGAGGTGCTGATCCAGACGCGCGCCCCCGAACACCCGCTGTTCGGTGCGCTGGTCGAACACGACTTCGCACGTTTTGCAGCGAGCCTGCTCGACGAACGCCGACGCGCGGGTCTTCCGCCGTTCTCGCATCAAGCGGTTCTGCGCGCCGAAGCAAAGACGCCCGAAGACGCGTTGGCATTCCTGAACACCGCACGTGCGCAAGGCGTGCGCATCGCCGGCGAACTCGGATCGACCGACAAGGTCACGCTGTACGATCCGGTGCCGATGACGATCGCGCGCATCGCCGGAGTCGAACGTGCGCAGTTACTCGTGGAGTCGGCGATACGACCGGCGCTTCACGCGGTTCTCGACGCGTGGCTGGCCACGTTGCATGCGGAGCGCGCAAGAACGCGATGGCATATCGAGATCGATCCGCTCGACATATGAGGCAGCGCTAACGCCACGACTTTCAGCCTGTCCTACAAGGCATTCAGGGCGCTGCTGAAAATACATCTGCGGCCACGCGACTACAGTCGGTTGCCACAGGGCGGCGCGCTTGATTGCGGCCTCTCTTTTTTCGAAACTCTTATTGAGAGGTTCAGATGAACAAGGATCAAGTCAAGGGTCGTGTCAATGAAGCCGCCGGCAAGGTCAAGGAAGTTGCCGGACGTGCGGTGGACGACAAGGAGTTGCAAGCCAAGGGCCTCGCACAGCAGGTCGGCGGCAAGGCCCGCGCGACCACAGGCGATGTGGTCGAAGACGTCAAGGACGCTGTGAAGGACCGTGACACGGTGAAAAGCAGGGACCGTTGATCGTGTTCTTCCAGTCGTTGTAGAAGGGGGCGCAAGCCCCCTTTTTACTTTGATCGAATTGTCTGGAGACCGACGATGCACATCACGCCCAATCCCGATCCACAACCCAGCCCGTCGCCGAATCCCATGCCCGGCCCTGCGCCGATCACCGATCCGGTCGAACCGGTCGAAGTCCCGCCGCCCACCGATGTCCCGCCAGTGACGCCGCCGCCGATCGTCGATCCGCCAGTGACTTCGCCGACCGCCTGATCGGCTCGACGATCGACATACGATGACGCGCCTGTCCGGCGCGTTTGTTCGTGGTGCCATCGACGAGCCATCTTCTCTCGATAGTCGCGACCCGCATCGTGTAGCATCGCGCCCGCTACGCGTCGAAACGATCGATGCAGCTTTGCATCGATGCACGATCTCTCCTCATTGAATGCGCCTCAGCGCGCCGCGGTTCGTCACGTCGACGGTCCCTGTCTCGTGCTCGCGGTCGCGGGCAGCGGCAAGACGCGGGTGATCACGCACAAGATCGCCCACCTGATTTCCGACTGCGGCCATGAGGCGCGGCAGATCGCCGCGCTCACCTTCGCCAACAAGGCCGCGGCCGAGATGCGCCAGCGCGTCGCGTCGCTGCTCGAAGCGAAGGCATCGCGCGGGCTGACCGTCTCGAACTTGCATTCGCTCGGCGTGCAGATCCTGCGCGCAGAGGCCGAGCACATCGGACTCAAGCCGCGCTTCTCGATCCTCTCGTCCGACGATGTACGGGCGATCCTTCAAGACCTCTGCGCAAGCACCGACCCCGCGTTCGTCAAGGGCCTACAGTCGCGCATCTCGCTATGGAAGAACGCGATGGTGTTGGCCGATCATATCGAGGCCAGCGCTCAGCACGGCGACGAAGCGCGCGACGCGCGCGTCTATCGAAGCTACACCGCAACGTTGCGGGCCTATCACGCGGTGGACTTCGACGACCTGATCGCGCGGCCGGTCGCGTTGTTCGACGCGCATCAAGACGTGCTCTTTCGCTGGCAGTCGCGTCTGCGCTATCTGCTGGTCGACGAGGTGCAGGACACCAATGCATGCCAGTACCGCCTGCTGCGCCAGCTCGCAGGCCCGCGCGCTGCGCTCACCGCGGTCGGCGACGACGATCAGGCGATCTATGCGTGGCGCGGCGCGACGCTCGACAACCTCGCGAACCTGCAAAGCGACTACCCGCAGCTCGAGGTCATCAAGCTCGAACAGAACTACCGGTCGAGCGCGCGCATTCTCGCCGCGGCCAACGCCTTGATCGCGACCAATCCCAAACTCTTCGAGAAGAAGCTCTGGAGCGAGCATGGTCCCGGCGATCCCGTGACGATTAGCGCGATGAACGACGACCTGCACGAAGCCGAGTCGATTGCGATCCGCCTCTCCGCGCATCGCTTCGAACGGCGCACGACGTGGTCCGATTACGCGGTGCTCTATCGCGGCAATCATTAGGCGCGAGTGTTCGAGGAAGCGCTACGCAAGGAGAAAATTCCGTACGTGCTCTCAGGCGGGCAGTCGTTCTTCGAGCGCGTCGAGATCCGCGACCTGATCGCGTGGCTGCGCCTGTTCGTCAACCTCGACGACGACCCGGCATTCATACGCGCGGTGACGGTGCCCAAGCGCGGCGTGGGTACGGCCACGCTGGAAGCACTCGGCAACTACGCGAGCCAGCGTGGCGTGTCCCTGTTCGAGGCCGCATGCGAGTCTTCATTCGAAGGCCGCGTCGCCGCGCGCCAGTTCGAGCCGATGGGGCAGTTCACGGCTTTCGTCAATCGCATGCAGGACCGCGCCGAACGCGAACCCGCTGACCGCGTGCTCGACGATCTGCTGTCGGCGATCGACTATCGCGCCCATCTGTTCGACGCGTCCGACGAGCGCGTTGCGCAGAAGCGCTGGCAGAACGTGCTGGACTTCACCGCGTGGATCGCGAAACGCTGTGAAGAAGAGGACAAGGACCTGATCGCGGTCACGCAATCGATCGCGCTCTTGAGCATGCTCGACAACCAGGACCAGGACGTCGATGCGGTTCGTCTGTCGACTCTGCACGCCGCGAAAGGGCTCGAGTTTGGCCACGTCTTTCTGGTCGGCGTAGAGGAAGGCTTGCTGCCGCACAAGGGCAATGAAGACGACGAGCCCGCAATGCGCTCGCAGCGGATCGAGGAAGAGCGGCGGCTCATGTACGTGGGCGTGACGCGCGCGCAGAAGAGCCTCGCGATCAGCTGGTGCAGGAAGCGGCGTCGCGCGCGCGACCATCAGAGTTGCGAGCCGTCCCGCTTCATCGCCGAGCTCGGCCTCGACGAGGCCAGACCGGCGTTCGAGGGCGAAGGCGACGCTGTGTCACCGCAGATGCGCATGGCGCGATTGAAGGCGCTGCTCGCGCAGCCGCGCGAGGTCAAGGTCTGAAGCCGGGCGACAACATACGCAATGAAAAGCACGCGACGAAACGGTCACGCGTGTGCGATTCTTCCGCCTTCTCTTTTTCGTTCGCTCCTCATGGATCAGTCGGCATCGCGCAGCCCGCGTCTCTCCTATCGCTACTACGATTTCGTGATGGCCGCCTTCGTCTGCGTGCTGCTCTGCTCGAACTTCATCGGCGCGGCCAAGCAGGCCGTCATCGACCTTCCGATCGTCGGGCCCACGCCGTTCGGCGCCGGCATCCTGTTCTTCCCGATCAGCTATTTCTTCGGCGACATCCTCACCGAGGTCTATGGCTACGGACGCGATCGCCGCGTGGTGTGGGCCGGCTTCTTTGCGCTTGCGTTCGCGTCGTTGATGTCGTGGGTGGTGGTGCATCTGCCGCCCGGACCATCGGACTACATGAAGGTCTATCAGCCCGCACTCGATGCGGTATTCGGCAACGCGTGGCGCATCGCCGCCGCGTCGATGCTCGCGTTCTGGTGCGGCAGTTTCGCGAACAGCTATGTTCTCGCGAAGATGAAGCTGCTGACCGGCGGCAAGTGGCTGTGGACCCGCACCATAGGCTCGACCATCGTCGGGGAAGCGGTGGACTCGTCGCTGTTCTACGTGATCGCGTTCTACGGCATCTGGGAAACGAGCGACATCGTCAAGGTCGCATTGACGCAATACATTCTGAAGACCGGTTGGGAGGTGATCGCGACGCCGCTGACCTACAAGGTCGTCAACTTTCTGAAGCGCAAAGAGAACGAGGATTACTACGACCGCGGCACCAACTTCAACCCGTTCAGGCTGCAAGCCTGACCGGCGCAAGTGATCAGGCAGGGCCCGCGTGCGCCCTACAATGCGACGCGTAGGCAAGCGCAGCGTAGCTGGCAAGACTCGACGCTGAGGAGACTCGCATGTTCGGCATGAGCGAACCCGCATTCCTGTTGCTCGCGGCGGCAGTCGCGATCGTCGGCCTGATCGTGCTGATCGCGCAATTCAAGGTCCATCCCTTCATCGCGCTGATCCTTGCGTCCGGTTTCCTCGGGCTCGTCACCGGCCTTCCGGTCGCCAAGGTCGTCAAGGAATTCCAGGACGGTTTCGGCGGCACACTCGGCTTCGTCGGCGTGCTGCTCGGTCTGGGCACGATGCTCGGCAAGCTGATGGCCGAGTCGGGCGGCGCGGACCGCATCGCGCGCACGCTGATCGATGCGTTCGGCGAAGCCAAGGTGCATTGGGCGATGATGATCTCGGCGTTTCTGGTCGGCATCCCGCTTTTCTTCGAGATCGGCTTCGTACTGCTCGCGCCGCTGGTCTTCATCGTCGCGCGACGCACCGGCGTGTCGCTGGTGAAGATCGGCATCCCGCTGCTCGCGGGGCTGTCGGTGGTGCACGGACTCGTGCCGCCGCATCCGGGGCCGTTGCTTGCAATCGGCGCGTTCGGCGCCGATATCGGCAAGACGATTTTCTATGGCCTCATCGTCGGTCTGCCGACGGCCGTCATCGCGGGGCCGGTCTACGGCGCATGGATCGCCAAGCGCGTTCCGGGCTCGGTCGACCATGAACTCGCGGAGACGCTCGCGCGCGATCGAGGTGAAAAGCGCGACGACATGCCGGGCTTCGGCATCACGCTCTTCACGATCCTGCTGCCGGTCGCGCTGATGCTCGCCAAGACGCTGGCCGACGTCACCGTCGACGAGAAGAATCCCGTGCGCCAGTGGATGGACTTCATCGGCAACCCCATCGTCGCGCTGCTCGCGGCGCGCTCGTGGGCCTCTACACGTTCGGCTTCGGACGCGGGCTCGGCGCGAAGGAAGTGGGCAAGCAACTCGACGCGAGTCTCCTGCCAGTCGCGGGCATCCTGCTCATCATCGGCGCGGGCGGCGGTTTCAAGCAGATGTTGATCGCCACCGGTGTCGGCAAGACCATCGGCGAGAAGGCCGTGCATGCGCAACTCTCGCCGATCCTGCTCGCGTGGCTGGTGGCCGCGCTGATCCGCATCGCGACGGGCTCGGCGACGGTCGCCACGATCACGGGTGCGGGCATCGTGGCGCCGATCGTGACGCTCATACCGAACGTCAATCGCGAGTTGCTGGTGCTCGCGACCGGCGCGGGCTCGCTGATCCTCTCGCACGTCAACGATGCGGGCTTCTGGCTGGTCAAGCAGTACTTCAATCTGTCGTTGTCCGAAACCTTCAAGACCTGGACCGCGATGGAGACGATCCTGTCGGTAGTCGGCATCGTGCTGATCATGGCGCTGTCGCTGGTCGTGTGACGCGATGGACGACGAGGGCTCACCATGACGCGTAGTGCCATCGGCGTCGACATCGGCACGACCAGCACCAAAGCGGTCGTATTCGTTGCCGACGGCAAGAAGCGTGGCCAGACCCTCGGCGAGCATGCGGTCGAATACCCGCTGTTGACGCCGGTGCCCGGTGCGGCCGAACAGGACCCCGATCAGATCCACGCCGCAGTCGTCGCCTCGATACACGGCGCAGTTCATGCAGCGCATGTCTCGGGTCACGAGGTCGCGTGCGTCGCGTTCAGCGCGGCGATGCACAGCCTGATTGCGGTCGACGAGCACGACGCGCCGCTGACCGCGAGCATCACCTGGGCCGACAATCGCGCGGCCGCGTGGGCTCTCCGCGTGAAGCGCGACCACGACGGCCTCGCGATCTATCGGCGCACCGGCACACCGATTCATCCGATGTCGCCGCTGATCAAGCTCCTGTGGTTGCGGTACGAGCACCCCAAGGTGTGGAGACAGACGCGCCGTTTCATCGGCATCAAGGAGTATGTTTTCCGGCGCCTCTGCGGCGAATACCTCGTCGATCATTCGATCGCGTCGGCCACCGGGCTCTTCAATCTCGAGGTGCTCGATTGGGACGAGGGCGCGTTGCAACTGGCGGGCATCGATGCGTCCAAGTTGTCGACGCTGGTGCCCACCACGCATCGCACGAAGCTGGTCGATGCGCGACAGGCGCATGAACTCGGTCTCACCGTCGATACGCCCATCATCATCGGCGCCAACGACGGCGTGCTGTCGAATCTCGGCGTGGGCGCGATCCAGCGGGGCTCGATCGCGTTGACGATCGGCACGAGCGGCGCGATGCGCACCGTCGTCGATGCGCCGCAGACCGATCCCGAAGGCCGCACATTCTGCTATGCGCTGACCGAGAAGCACTGGGTCGTCGGGGGCCCGGTCAACAACGGCGGCATCGTGCTGCGCTGGGTGCGCGATGAATTCGCGGGTGCAGAAACCGAAACCGCGAAACGCCTGGGGATCGATCCCTACGACGTGCTCACCCACATCGCACAGCGTGTTCCTGCCGGCGCGGGCGGTCTGCTGTTCCACCCCTATCTCGCGGGCGAGCGCGCGCCGCTATGGAATCCCGACCTGCGCGGCTCGTTCTTCGGACTCGCGATGCATCACAAAAAGGAGCACATGATCCGCGCAGTGCTAGAGGGCGTGGTGATGAACCTGCACACCATCCTGCCCGCGCTCGAAGCGTTGATCGGGCGCACGCACGTGATCAAGGCCACCGGCGGCTTCGCACGCTCGCCGATGTGGCGGCAGATGCTGGCCGACGTGTTCGATCGCAACGTGGTGATCCCCGAGAGCATCGAGAGCTCGTGCTTCGGCGCCGCGATGCTCGGCCTGTTCGCGCTCGACGAATTGAAAGCGCTCGAAGACGTGACCAGGCTGGTCGGCGCGACCTACAGCCACAAGCCCGACGCGGCCTGCGTCGCGGTCTACGATCGATTGAAGCCGATCTTCCTCGCGCTGCCTCGGCAACTCGAAGAGCAGTACCGCGCGATCACCGCGTTTCAGCAGGAGTCGTGATCGCGCGACTCGGCGCGCATCTCAGCGCGCGATTCGAATGGCCCTCATCGAATCGTCTGTCGTCGTGCACGGATCGTCATCGAACGCGATGTCGCCACTCTCGCTCGCCTCGCCGCTCGCCTTCAAGTCCGCGAACGGATAGATCGTGCGATCCATCAGATGCGAAGGCGTGACCGCCTGCATCGCTGCGGCAATGCTCTTGATGCGGCCCGGAAAGCGCTTCTCCCAGTCGCGCAGCATCGCCTTCATCTCGCGACGCTTCAGGTTCTCCTGCGAGCCGCACAGGTCGCAGGGAATGATCGGATAGCGCTGCAGCTCGGCCCAGCGCGCGAGGTCGCGTTCGCGCACGTAGGCAAGCGGGCGGATCACGATGTGCGCGCCGTCGTCGGACGCCAGCTTGGGCGGCATGCCCTTCATCTTTCCCGCATAGAAAAGATTCAGGAAAAAAGTCTCGAGCAGATCGTCGCCGTGATGGCCAAGCGCGACCTTGGTCGCGCCGAGCTCGGTTGCGACTCGATAGAGCGCGCCGCGACGCAGCCGCGAGCACAGCGAGCACGTGGTCTTGCCTTCGGGGATCAGGCGCTTGACGATCGAATACGTGTCCTGCTCTTCGATGTGAAACGGCACGCCGAGCCTTGCGAGGTAGTCGGGCAACACCTGGGCCGGAAAGCCCGGCTGCTTCTGATCGAGATTGACCGCGACCAGATCGAAGCGTATCGGCGCGCGGTCGCGTAGCTTCAACAGGATGTCGAGCAGGCCGTAGCTGTCCTTGCCGCCCGAGACGCACACCATCACGCGGTCGCCGTCTTCGATCATGTTGAAGTCGCCGATCGCCTGACCGGCAAGGCGGCACAGGCGCTTCTCGAGCTTCTTGTCGTCGACTGATCGCTCGGCGCGCGAGGCCCGAGCTTCTGATTCGCCAGCTGTTGAATCGCGAGCCATCGAAACGCGTGTTTTCGTATCGCGCGCTTCTTTAATCACGGCAGCCATATCGTCCTCCATTCACGCGACGATGCGCTCGTCGCGCTTGAAGTGAAACACCTCGATCCCGACTGCGTCGCACTCGGGATAGACGTCGGGCTTCTCGGTCGAGACGCGGACCGCGCGCACCAGCGGATGCGCGAGCAGCGCGTGCGCGATATCGTCGCACAGCGTCTCCTGCAGGTTGATGTGCCCGACCGCGATGCGCGTGCGTATCGCCGCGTGTATGAAATCGTAATCGACCACTTCGGCGATCTTGTCCTGATGTGGCGTCGTGGCGGCAAGCGGCACGAACAGATCGACGTTGACGATGATCCGTTGTGCGCCGTTCTTCTCATGCTCGTGCACGCCGATATTGGCCTGCACTTCGAAGTTGCGCAGGTAGATGCGCCGGCAGTCGGACAGTTGCGGGTGGGACAGGGAACTGAGCATCGCTCGCTTTCGTCAACTCGATTCAACGCGTCACGAACATGATGTCGCGTTCGGTGGGCACCAAATGCTGGCCGCCATCGACCACCAGTGTCGTGCCGGTGATCGCGGGCGACTCGACCGCGAAGCACACCGCGGCGGCGATGTCGGCCGGGTTGCTCGAGCGCCCGAGCGGCGTCTTGGCATGTGCACGGTCGAAGTCCTTGCGGCTTTGGCTCCCCGACGGCAACGTGATCCCGGGCGCGATGCCCACTACCCGCAGCTTGGGCGCGAGCGCCCGTGCGAGCAGCGCAGTCGCGCTGTGCAACGCGGCCTTCGACAAGGTGTATGACAGGTAGTCGGGATTGGGATTGAAGAGCTTCTGGTCGAGCAGGTTGATTACGACGCCGCGTTGACTGGCGGTGAGCGCACGATGCATCGCCTGCGCGAGTACGAGCGGCGCGGCGAGGTTCACGCGCATGTGCGCCTCCAACGTTGCATAGCCAAGCGTGGCGGCATCGTCGGCCTGGAACAGCGATGCGTTGTTGACCAGGCAGGTCGGTCGCGACAACGCAACCTCGACGCGTTCGATCAGGCCGCGGCTCGCGTTCTCGTCGGATAGGTCGGCATCGAAGGCGATCGCGCGGCGGCCGAGGCGCTCGATCGCCGCGACCGTCTTCTTCGCGTCTCCGGCCGATGTCGAGTAATGAATCGCGACGTCCCATCCGCGCTCGGCCAGCGCCAGCGCAATGGTCGAGCCGATGCGTTTCGCGCCACCGGTGACAAGCGCGGTGCGGCACAAGGTCTTGGCGGTCGATGCCGGAGTCGATGCCGCGGTCGATGCGGAAGCGCGTGCGCGGGAAGTCATGTGTAGCCGTGTTTTCGGGAAGCGCGAGTTTAAGCGATCATCACGCCGCCCCACTTCCGAATGCGCGATGTAATGCGTCGCGAATGTGCGCCGACCGCTTCGATCAATGTGCCCATGAGCTTGCCCGACCCCACCGCACTGCCCGAGCCTTCGCGAGAGGCCGCCGCGATCAGCGCGCGTTTGCTCGCGATCATTCGCGAGGAGATCGACAGGCAAGGTGGATGGATCCCGTTCGCGCGCTTTATGGACCTCGCGCTCCATGCGCCGGGGCTCGGCTACTACAGCGCCGGCGCCGCGAAGCTCGGCAGCGATCCGCGCGATGGCAGCGATTTCATCACTGCGCCCGAACTGACGCCCTTGTTCGCGCGCGCGTTGGCGCGGCCGGTTGCCAACGCCTTGCGCGATACCAAGGGAGCCATCATCGAGTTGGGCGGCGGCAGCGGCAAGCTCGCCGCCGCCCTGCTGCTCGAACTCGAATCGATGGGCGCGTTGCCTTTGCGTTACGAAATGCTCGAGGTGTCGGCCGACTTGCGGGAACGCCAGGCCGCGACCCTCGCGCGTCGCGCGCCGCACTTGCAGGACCGCGTGCGCTGGCTCGATACGCTGCCCGAGATCATCGACGGCGTGATCCTCGGCAACGAGGTGCTCGACGCCCTGCCGGTCGATTGCGTGGTCCGAACCGGCGACGATTGGCTGGAACGCGGCATCGCCGTCGATGATCGGGGTGCATTGATCTATCGGGACCGACCTGCGCTTGCGATGCTTGCCGCTGCGATTCGCCGCGCGATTCCCGATGCCGGCGCGCTTGCTATCGGATACACCACCGAAGTCCATCGGGCGGCAAGCGCGCTCGTTGGCGCGCTCGTTGCCCGCATGAGTGATCGGTCGACGATGCTGATGATCGACTATGGTTTCCCCGCGAGTGAGTACTTTCATTCGCAGCGTTCCGGCGGGACTTTGATGGCCCACTACCGCCATCGATCGACCCCAGACGTGCTCGCGCGCGTCGGCCTACAGGACGTCACCGCGCACGTCGATTTCAGCGCCATCGCCCGCGCCGCGCGTGACGCCGGAGGTTTCGTCGCCGGCTATACCAGCCTCGCATCGTTCCTGCTCGATTGCGGCATTCTCGAATTGATCGACGCGGCGCCCGACGATGTGCGGCAGTGGGCGCCGCAAGCGGCAGCCTTGCAGAAGGTTCTTTCGGAAGCCGAGATGGGCGAGCTTTTCAAGGTGATCGCAATCACTCGGGGGCAAAGGTTCGTCAGGGGCTTTGAATCGAGCGACCGGCGCGCTTCGCTTTGAGGCCAGCGGTATCTAAATAATGCATACCACCAATCACTTCTATCGATTGGAGACATTGCTGCATCGCACCGATACTGTGTTCAGGGACGAGGCGATGCGGTATTCAGCGAGCTTCGGCCCTCCAGCGACTTTCAGCAAAGGAAAGCATCATGAACAAGACATTTCTTCTCCTCCCCACTCTCCTCGGCGCCGTTTTCGCGACTGCGGCGGTCACGGCTCAAGCCGGCGAGCTGTACACCCCCGAGCAATATCAGGCCCCGGCCGCGAGCCCGGCATCACGCGGTCAGATCAAGCAATCGGTCTTGAATGGTCGTGCCAGCGGCGCGCTCGATCACAACGACGTGGACCTGCCCTCGTATTCGTCGACGGCGGTCGAAAAGACGCGTTCAGAGGTGAAGCAGGAGGTGCTCGCGGCTCGTAGCGACGGGGCACTCGACCACAACGATGTCGATCTGCCCACGATCGCCAAGGGTTCGGTCACGACGCGTCAGGAAGTGCGCAACGAATATTTCGCGTCGAGAAAGCAAAGTACCAACGCACCGGGTCGCAATACGATCAACTACTGACCATCGAAACCGAGCGGGCCCGCTAAGCAAAGGGGCCCGTCGGTAACGACGAAGAACTGCGGCTTCGGGCCTGAAAGCGCGCTCTCGCAAGCGCGCTTTTTGTTTGTCGGGAGCGTGCTACTGCGCCCGTCGCGGGAACGACATTTCGCGCCTCACCGTGAAGGTCGTCCTGAATTCATCGATACCCTTCAACGATGAGCGGACTCGACGCGCGACATGGGAGAAGACCGGTCGTCACCCGTCGTCGGGTCAGCGTCCGCGTGCAGCGCCGCCGCCGTTGCCCGCCAGCCCTCGCGCACGCTGGGATAGCGTGGTGTCCAGCCGCTCATCTTCCTGAGCTTGCGATTCGAGATGCGCTGCGAGCGCGACATTAGTTCACCCAGCGAACCCGCGAGACCGGATAGCCAGATCGGAGCGAACTTCGGCGGCGCGACACCGAGCGCCTCCGCGAGCGCATCGACGTAGTCGCGACGCGAGAGCGGCTCGTCGTCGGCATCGTTGTAGGCCCCCGCGCTTACGCCGAACGCCGCGACCACGGCGCCTGCCGCATCGTCGTGCGAGACCGAAGAAAAGAAGGCCTGGGGCGAGCCCGGCAGCGGTGACCACCCCTTGCGCACGAACTTCATCATGTCGAACGTCTGCATCGCGTCGGGGCCGTAGAAACTGGCGAAGCGCAGCACGAAGCATGGGAACGACCCGGCGACCGATCACGCCGGTCGCTCCTGCGACAAACACCTTCACGATGTTCTCCTTCGGCTTTGCGAGTAATCGAATCCCTCATGCGGCCTGTTTCGCGGGCTGGTAGCTTCCTGCAACCGCCCGGAACGCGATGCATAGACGATTCCAGCCATTGGTGGCCACGATGGCCAGCGTGAGATTGGTGAGCTCGCGTTCGCCGAAATGCTTGCGCGCCTCTTCGTAGAGGGCGTCGGGTACGTGTCCCTGATCCACCTGCGTGACCGCTTCGGCCCACGCCAGCGCGGCGCGTTCGCTGTCGCTGTAGAACGGCGCCTCGTGCCAGGCGTCGAGTGCGTAGAGGCGCTGTTCGGTTTCGCCCTGCGCACGCGCGTCCTTGCTGTGCATGTCGAGGCAATAGGCGCAACCGTTCAGTTGCGAGGTGCGCATCTTGACGAGTTCGAGCAGCCTATGGTCGAGGCCGGACTGATCGACAAAGTTCAACCCCATCATTGCCTTGATGGCGTCGGGACTGGCCTGGAGAAAATCGAGGCGTGGCGTCATGTGTTGCATGTGTTGCTCCTGAAGTTGGATGAGAAGAAAGGCCGCCGATGTGGCGCAGTGGCTCGTAGCGGCCCGCCCACATCTCAAGACGATCGAGCGCGGTCGGATGTGACAGCTTCACTTCGTCTCGTCTTCGATCGCGACGATGCCCTTCAGCTTGTCGGGATTGAGAACCGCATAGACCCCCAGGATGCGCATGCCGTCGGTGTCGATCGAGAACGCCGAAACCGGCAGCCCGTCGCGGCTGATCAGCAGCCCGGCCTCGCCATTGATGGTGATCGGCCCGCGCGAAAGCCCGCTCAGCCCGGCGCGCCATATCCCCAATGCAAAGCGAGACACGAGCTCGGCGCCGCGCACGATCTTGCGCGCAGCCTTGGCCTTGCCGCCGCCATCCGAAGTCCAGGTGACGTCCTCGGCGAAGAGCGCAAGCAACGCGTCATGATCTTCTGCCTGAAGCGCTGCGAAGAACCGGTCCAGCAGACGAACGCGTGCCGCCTCGCTGACGACAAAACGCGGCCGCTCGCGGCGGACGCGCTCGCGCGAGCGGTGAACGATCTGGCGGCAGGCGGCCTTGTTCTTGCCGAGGATGGCCGCGATCTCCGCATATTCGCAATCGAACACTTCGTGCAGCAGGAAGGCGGCGCGCTCTTCGGGCGAGAGCCTTTCGAGCACGACCAGGAATGCGATCGAGAGGTCGGAAGCCAGCTCGGCGCGTTGGTCGGCCGGTGGCGAGGCTTCACCCACCAACGGCTCGGGCAACCAGGGTCCGATGTAGGCCTCGCGCTCCGATCGAACCGCTCGCAGCCGATCGATGCAGAGCCGCGTGATGGTGGTCACCAGCCACGCCTGCGGTGTCTGCACGCGCTCGATATCGGCCTGCTGCCAACGCAGCCATGCGTCCTGCACCATGTCTTCGGCGTCGGCCCGGGAGCCGAGCATGCGATAGGAAATCCCGTAGAGTCGGGCACGGTGCCGATGGAAAACGACGGTGCGGTCGGACATGAATACCTCTCACTTGGCGAGCTTGGCGCTCCTCTTCAAGACGAATGTGACGGACTCTTTGTGACATGCATCGTGCGCAATCGCAGGGTTCGCTGCCTTGCGACCCATTCGCTCAACTCCGAAAAATCCCTTGACCTTCCAACGATGGGAAGGTGGACTGTAGGTTTTTCTGCGAGTTTCGCGCCGTAGCCGCTGCGCCCGCCAGCCATCGAGACGTGGCGATTCTCCCATTGTGGAAACGCGCAGATTGCGCGAAGAACTGGAGCGCGAGAATGCAGTCGACAGCAATGCCAAAAAAAGCGTCGAGTACACCTGCCCGATGCACGCTCAAATCCGGCAGATGGGTTCGGGCGACTTGCACCATCTCATCGGCCAGCAGACGTCGAACTGGGTCCAGTTGCTGTTCGCGACACCGGTCGTGCTCTGGGCCGGCTGGCCGTTCTTCGTGCGCGCATGGGACTCGTTGAAAAATCGCAGCCTGAACATGTTCAGCCTGATCGCCCTGGGCACCGGCGTCGCATGGTAGTTTCGTGATGCAAGCCGAGAAGGTGGGCGCGGACACGCTGCTTGCGCAGTTCGTCCACATGGTTGCGGCCGCCCAGCGCAGCCGTGCGCCGATCCAGCGGATGGCCGACCGGGTTGCTGGTTGGTTCGTTCCGGTCGTGATCGTCGCTGCGATCGTCACCTTTGTAGCATGGCTTGCGTGGGGTCCGAGCCCTGCGTTCTCTTACGCGCCCATCGCGGCCGTGGCCGTGCTCATCATCGCCTGTCCCTGTGCCCTGGGCCTCGCTACGCCAATGTCCATCATGGTCGGCGTCGGCAAGGGCGCGCAGAACGGCGTGCTGATCCGCGATGCCGAAGCGCTCGAGCGCATGGAGAAGGTCTACACGCTTGTGGTGGACAAGACCGGCACCCTGACCGGGGGCCGACCGAAGGCCGTGCAGATCGAGCCGGCGCAAGGCTTCGACGTCGCCACTGTGCTTCAAAAGCTGGCGAGCGTGGAGCGGGCCAGCGAACATCCGCTGGCCGCTGCAATCGTCGCCGACGCCCAAGCGCGCAAGCTGCCGCTATTCCCGGTTACCGAGTTCGACTCGCCGGTCGGCCAGGGCCGTGGTGGCATCGTGGACGGCACGAGGGTCGTTTGCGGAAGCGCCGCGTTCATGGCCGAGCACGGCATCGACGTCGCGAGCATGCTCGCTGCGGCCGAGGCGGTTCGAGCCGATGCCGCAACCGTCATCTTCGTGGGCTTCGATGGCCGTCTCGCCGGCTTCGTCGGCATTGCCGACCCCATCAAGGCGACGACGACCCGGGCGGTCGCTGCGCTTCGCAGGGAAAACATTCGCGTCGTGATGCTGACCGGCGACGGCAAGACCACCGCAGAAGCGGTAGGCCGGCAACTCGGCGTCGACGAAGTCATCGCGGATGTCCTGCCGCAGGACAAGGCCTCGGTGGTGCAGCGATTGAAGTCCGAAGGCCGCGTCGTGGCGATGGCAGGCGATGGCGTCAACGACGCCCCGGCGCTGGCTGCCGCGGACGTCGGCATCGCGATGGGCACCGGTACCGATGTCGCGATGGAAAGCGCCGGCGCGACGCTGTTGAAGGGCGACCTGATGGGCATCGTGCATGCCCGGCGCCTGTCGCAGGCGACGATGCAACATATGACGGGCGACAAGAGAACGCCGAAGAACGGATAGAGCACGCCTGCGGCGATGGGAATGCCGGCCGCGTTGTAGATGAAGGCGAAGAACAGGTTCATCCTGTTTGCGGCCGCGGCCATGTCGCTTTTCTTCGGTGAGCGTCATCGCCAACTCATTGCGCCTGCGCACAGGCCAAGGTGGTTGACTAGTTGGGGACGCTCAGACGCGATGCGATACGTCGAGGCCTCGCCTGGCATCGTCTGACGTAATGGTTGCGTACACATCCAGCACGACGCCATCGTATTCGAATGCCATACTGCGCAACGAGAGTGAATCCGGCGGCACGCCCGTGGCCGCCATCGCGTCGCGCGAGATCGCAAGGCGCAAGCCCTGAACTCTGCCGTACTTGCGCAGACGCTGCGCGACGTCGATCGTCTCGCCCACCGCCGTCAACGTCCGGGTTTCGCCGTGGCCGGCGTTGCCAACCACCGCGGGTCCGGCGTGTATGCAGAGCGAGAGGTCGGCGGAAAAGCCGAGCTCGCGGGTGAGCCGTGCGTTCAGCACGCGCATGTCGCCCTCGATCTGCTCGGCCGCCGTCAACGCCGTTCTGCACGCTTCCACGACGGTAGGCCCGTCGAAAAAATTCCAGCCGCATGGCATCAGCGATCAGCCCCTCGCGCACGCCGACTATCGGTCTTGCCCTTGCAGCGCCGCGACCCGCGCCGCATGCAGCGCGACAGCGATGCGCGCAGGGTCCCCTGCTTCGCGTCGCGCAATCGCTCCGGCATCGACAGCTCGCGCGCAGGCGAGATTGCGTGCGAGCACAGGCGCGACCTGCGTGGAGACCGCGTCGTCGCCCGCCACCGCGCGCAAGGCGAGCAGCAGATCTTCGAAACGCGCCGGCCTTCTGAATGCGTCGCAACGTTCGAACAATCGAACCTGCTGCTCGGCATCGGGCGTCGACGTGGAAAGCGTCGCGATTTCTCGGCGGAGCATGAGAGCGAGGTCGCGGCACGCCGCAGGTATCCCGAGTCGAATGCAGAGCGACGCGATCGATCGGTTATCGCGAAGCTGCCGCGTACCCTCGTCATCGGTATCGCCGACCTCGTTGCCCGCTTCGTCGATCGCATGCGCGAGTGCCGCAAAGCGGACCCACAGCGCGGCGTCGAAAGCCGCGGCACGATCGATCGCCGCGAGCGTTGCACGGGCATTCAAAGGAACGGCGACAGGAGCGTCCGATCCACCGCGCGGGGATCCGAACAAGGCATCGATCTCGGGCAGCACGTGCGCGAGGGCGCGCGCATCGCGCAGGACCGCGATCATGCGCGAGGGCTTCTGCTCCATCAGCCCGCGCGCGAGTTCCTGCCAGACGCGCTCCGGCACGAGAGCATCGATTTCGCCGCGAGCGGCCATCGCGCGCATCAGCGCGACGGTTTCATCGGCGATCGAAAAGTCTGCGAAGCGCGCGGCAAAGCGCGCGAGGCGCAGCACGCGCACCGGGTCTTCGACAAAGGCCGGGCCGACGTGGCGGAACACGCTTTGCCGAAGATCGCGCTGCCCATCGAAGGGATCGATCAGGCGATGGTCTGCGTCGTCTTCCGCGATCGCGTTGATGGTCAGATCGCGTCGCGCAAGGTCCTCTTCCAGAGTGACGGTGGGCTCGGCATGGAAAACGAAACCCGCATAACCCGGTGCGACCTTGCGCTCGGTGCGCGCCAGCGCGTATTCCTCGTGCGTCACCGGATGCAGGAACACGGGAAAGTCGCGACCCACCGGTTTGAATCCGGCTGCGAGCATGTCGTCGACGGTAGCGCCGACCACGACGTGATCGCGATCGGCAACCGGCAGGCCGAGCAGCTTGTCGCGCACCGCACCCCCGACGATGTAGGTCTTCATGCGCGCGAGTGGGAGATGACCGCGATGCGCGTGCGATGGACGCGCGGCCGCGATCAGGCCTGTCGCCGATAGGGCTCGTCGTCGGCGAGGAACTCGCGTTCGGCACGCGCGGCTGCCGTCCACGTTTGCATGCCCTTCAACGCGAGCACCGCGTCGCGATAGGCGGCGACATCGTCAGGCAACGCGACGCCGTAAGTCGACAGGCGCGAAATCACCGGCGCAAAGAACGCGTCCGCAATCGTGAAGCGGCCGAACAGCAGCGGTCCGCGATGACGATCGAGCAGCTCGCGCCACATCGCGACGAGCCGGTCGATGTCGTCCTGCACGCCCACGCTCCAGCCCAGGCCCGCGAGATCGGCGGACACGTTCATCGGCATCGCGTGACGCAGCGTCGGGAAGCCAGAATGCATCTCGGCGCAGATCGAACGCGCCCGCGCGCGATCTGCGCGGTCTTCTGGCCACAGGTGTTTCTCCGGAAAACGTTCGGCGACATATTCGGCGATCGCCAGGGTGTCCCACACCGCGAGCCCGCCGGAGGCGGCACCGGTGCTCACGTCGGCGTCGATCAGCACGGGCACGCGTTTGGCCGGTGTGTGGCGAACGATGTCGTGCGCGAACTCGGGCGTGAACAAGGACAGCCGAACCTCTTCGAACGGGATGCCGGCCTCGGTCAGCAAGAGCCACGAGCGTAGCGACCACGACGAATAATTCTTGTTGCCGATGACGAGCTTGAGCATGGCGGGGGCGACGGCTTCTCAGTGATGCGCCCAATGGCGCAGATGGTCTAGATGCGAACGACGGCCCCTGCCGCCGACATACGCCGCGACTTCGGGCTCGAGCGGCGTGGGCGTGATCCCCAGCTCCGCGAGCCCGGGATAGCGACCGGTCGCGATGTTCTCGGTACGCATCGAATCGAAGTTGTCGCGCGACATCAGCGTCGGCCCCGGTGCGAACTCGAGGAACGCGGCTTGCAGACGGCCGAGCACATCGGGCAAGCGCAGCACCGGTCGTGGATGTCCGTTGCCACCGGCGCGATAGGCGCCCGCGATCTGCACCAGTTCTTCGAGCGTATAGACGCGCGGCCCGGTGAGTTCATAAGTACGTGAAAACGACTCGTCATCGTCGAGCGCGGCCACGAACGCCGCGGCCACGTCTCGCACCGAGACCGGCTGGAACAGCGCCTTCGCACGCGCCAGCGGCACGGCCGGCAACCAGCGCTGCATGGCCGCGAACAAGTTCATGAAGCGATCGTCCGACCCGAACACGACCGAGGGTCGAAAGATGGTGGCCGCAAGCGGCGCGCGGTCCGGGGCTGCGATGGCGCCCGCCTCTTCGACCATCGCTTCGCCCGCGGCCTTCGAGCGCAGATACATCGATGGGCCGTCGGCGGCCGCGCCGAGCGCGCTCATGTGCAACAGGCGCGGCACGCGCGCTTCGAAGCAGGCCGCGACGATTGCTTTCGGCAGGCCGACGTGCGCAGCTTCGAAGGCCTTTTCGTCGCCATGCAGGATGCCGACCAGATTGATGACGGCGTCCTTGCCGGCGACCAGCCGCTTCAAGGTCGCGTCGTCGCGAACGTCGGCCTCGACCACATCGACGGTCGGCAGAAGGATCAGGCGCTTGCCGTCTTCGCGGCGACGCGAAGGTACGGTCACGCCACGGCCGTCGGCGGCCAGCGCCGCGACCACATGGCCGCCGATGAAGCCGGCGCCGCCTATGACGAGAATATTTTGGTGCCGCATGGAAAGTTCGGTGAAGATCGGGCCGCGCTGTGAGCCGCTATCGGATGCAGCACGAGCCGCGCATTTTATGTCTTGTTCGCAAACGCTACTCGGCGTCGCCTCTCAGCATCACTACTCAGGGCAGATCGCTGGCCGTATACCCACGCTGCGCGACGAAACCCATGCGCGTCTTCAACGACTGCGGCGCGCCGGTCAGGAGCACAGCGTAATAGGTCGCGTTGCTCATCACCTTCTTCACGTAGTCGCGCGTTTCGTTGAACGGGATCGTCTCGGCGAAGATCGCGCCTTCGATCGGTCGGGTGAGCGTCGATCGCCACGCGCGCGGACGACCCGGCCCGGCGTTGTAGGCTGCCGTGGCGAGGACCGGCAGATTGTCGAGGTCTTCGAGCACCATGCGCAGGTAGCCCGTGCCGAGCGCGAGGTTGGTATCGATGTCCACCACGCCGTCGGGTCGATAGTCGTCCATGCCGATCTTCTTGGCCACATAACGCGCAGTCGCTGGCATCAACTGCATCAAGCCCGACGCGCCGACCGACGATCGCGCCACGTTCACGAAGCGCGACTCCTGGCGGATCAGGCCGTAGACCCATTCGAGCTCGAGCCCGTTTGCAGCGGCCTTCTCCTGCATCTGCGCCTTGAAGGGTGTGAGAAAGCGAAACGCGAAGTCGTGCTCGTTCTTCGTTCGGTCGGCGGTGTTGACGGCGCGATCGAGCAGCAGATTGCGGCTGGCCCATTCGGCCGATGCGAGCAGTTCGCGATCGCTCATCTCGCGCAGTGCGAAATTCCATTCGAGATTGCCTTCGCGGCGCATGTCGAGCCGATAGAAGTAGAGCGCTCGTGCGAATCCCGGAAGTCCCTTCACGGCGGCGACTTCGGCTTCGGTGACTGGCGAGGCGCGCGCTGGCAGCGTGATCTTGCGGCCGAGTTCCTCGGTCGCAAGCTGCCCGTAGAAGCCGAATTGATCGGAGACCTGCGTGAACAGCGCCTGCGCGGCTTCGTTCTTCTTCCTGGCCTTGTAGGCGCGCCCCAGCCAATAGGCCCACGCGCCCTCGGATGCTTGCGGGCGCTTCATCTCGGCGGGCATCTTTTCGATCAGCGCCTCGACCAGCTTCCAGTCTTCTGCGCGCAACGCGCCTCTGACCTGCCACGTCAGGATGTCTTCGGACAAGCCCTCGGCTGCGAGCGATTTCCTCGACCAGTCGTTGGCGTCCGACATTTGCTTCTTCGCCGCAGCGGCAGCCAGCTGTGCATGGAGGTAGGCGCGCTCGGAGCCGCTCAGCGACTCGGCCAGTTTCCGCTGCAGGGTCGCGCCCGCCTGCGCCGGATCGCTGCGCGTCATGCGCGCGAGCGCGAGCACGACCAGCTCGCGCTTCCATCGCGCACCCAATCCGTCTTCGTCGCCGAACTTGGCAATCCAAAGTGCCGGCTTGTCGAGCACCGCGTCGAGCTGCTTGTAGAAACGCGCCGAATCGGCTGCGCTCACGCCGCCGCGCTCGGTGTCCGGGAGGAGTTGCGCGTAGCGCCGCGCCGCGGTGAGGTTGTTCGCATCCGACGCGAGGCGTATCCACGACCAGATCTCCTGGGGCGCGATGCGCTTCTCGGCAACCAGGATGCGACCGAGCGTAGGGCACGCGCCCGTGTCGCTCGCGTAGTTGCGCGGCTGCGAGAGCGCGAGGCGCGAGGCGCGAAGCAACTCGGCGGTGGACGCGGCCTTGGACAAAGCGGCGGTCGCGGCCTCGCCCTCGTCCTCGGACGCCGTGGCCGGCGCGGCCTCGCCGCCTCCGCCATTGCTCGAGGCGCGCGCCATCTTCGATGCTCCGCGAATCTGGTCGAGCGCACGGGCGGCAAGATGAAAGCAGGTGATCTGGGTGTCGTCGTTCAGCACGAACTTCGGCATCTCGCTTTCGAAGGTCGCCCACTCGCCGCGCTTGCCCAGCGCCAGCAGCCAGTCGCGACGCGCGAGGTCGGCCACGACGCTGCCCTTGTTGCGCGCGATGAAGCCGCGTACCGCGTCGTCGGGCGCCGCCGCGGTGAGCGCATCGCCGTAGTCGCGCACCTGCTTGGAGAGCGCCCAATACTCCAGATATGAGGCGAGCGGATAGCGCGGGTCGAGCGCGGTCACCCGCTGCGAAAAAATGGCCGCGCGCTCCTGGTCGCCGGCGCGCACCGCGTCTCGCGCCGCAAGGAATGCGTCGTCCGGACTGCCCATCTGCATCGCCAGTGGGGTCGCGTCGGCCGGACGCGCCTGCGGGCGAGCCGCCTGCGCCAGCGAACTCATTGCGAGGCCGAGGACGATGCCGCTGGTGACGAATGCGCGGACGGGCGGGCGAATGGACGCGCGAAAGGAAACAATGAAGGACGCATGCGCGAGCGAGGAAAGCGAGAGAGGCATCGATGCATAACGCACGACGCGATGACTGGAAGACAAGGAAGGAACGCCTTTTGAAGCGTGAGGGGCGAGATCGCGCCGCAGTATGGATAAAGCCAAGCCGACCAAACACCGGCGCGCGGCCCGGCAGCTACTTTCGGCATCACCAACGGCCATGCGTCGTTGTAAACGGCAGGCACCGCCGGATCGTCGGCGGTGACGCCTCGCGAGACTTAGCATAGCATTGGCCCATGCCCGTCTCGACACCGCCCGACCCCGACTTCGACGGATCGTCCACGATTACAAGCGACGCACGAGCCGACGTCTCCGACGCATCCCGCGAGGCCGAACGCCGGCGTTTGCTGGCGATGCGCATCGAGCTGTCCGAACCCGAGCGAGCCGAAAAGGACCGTCGCATCGCCGACCATTTGCGGGTGCTTCTGCGCGACGTGCTCAGGACGAGCCGGCCACCATGGAAGATCGGAGGCTATTGGCCGATCCGCAACGAGCCCGACCTGCGACCGCTGTTTCACGAGTTGACCAAGGGCGGCCATCGCATCGGGCTGCCGCTGGTCGATCGGGTGCTGCGACCACTCACGTTCGTGCATTGGAAGCCGCATTCGGCGATGGCGCCGGGCTTTCTCGGCGTGCCCGTGCCGACCTCGGGCAACGCGGTGTATGTCGAACTGTTGCTCGTGCCCTGCGTGGGGTTCTCGATCGGACCCGATGGCGTGCGTCATCGCCTCGGATACGGCGGTGGCTATTACGATCGCACGCTCGCATCGCGTCGCTTCAAGGCGATCGGGGTGTCCTATGAGTCGATGCGCGTCGAGAACTTCAAGTCCGGTCCGCACGACGTTCCTCTCGATTACATCGTCACCGAGGAAGGCATCAGGTAGCCCGAACCGGTGGCGTGTTCGCGCCACCAGGCTTCGAATGCGCCGATCGGCATCGGCCGCGCGGTGAAGTACCCCTGAATCACGTCGCATCCGAGGGCTCCGAGCAACTCCAGCGTCACTTCGTCTTCGACCCCTTCGGCCACCGTCTGCAGGTCGAAGTTGTGGGCAATATCGACGATCGAGCGAACGATCCGCATGTCGCTGTCGTGCTTGCCGTCCGACGTCCGCGGGTCTGACCCGTCGTGATGGGCCGCGCCGAGATTGCGCACGAACAGTTGATCGATCTTCAACTCGTCGAGCGGCATGCGGCGCAGATAGGCGAACGACGAGTAGCCGGTACCGAAGTCGTCGAGCGACAGCCGCGTGCCCACACGCTTCAAGGCATGCAGGGTCGCAAGCGAGCCTTCGATGTCCTGCATCAAGGTGTTCTCGGTGACTTCGAGCGTCAGGCGATCGGGCGCGACACCCCACAGCTCGAGCGCCTGTTGCACGGTGCGCGGCAGGTTCACGTCGGTCAGCATCGACGCCGAGAGATTGACCGCGATGCGCAGGTCGATGCCTCGCTGCGAGAACGCGGCCGACTGGCGCAGTACGGTGTTGAGCACGAACAGCGTCAGCGTCGGCATCAGGCCTTGCGCTTCGGCCAGCTCGATCACCTTGATCGGCTCGACCGGCGCGACCCCTTCGGAACGCGACCAACGGATCAGCGCCTCGGCGGCGTCGAAACGTTGCGTGCGCAGGTTGTATTGCGGTTGCAGCCAGACTTCGAGCTGATTGGCCTGCAGCGCCGCTTCGAGATCGCTCGACAGGTTCGCGTCGTCGTGAACCTCTGCGCCGCTCTCGGCGATGCGGTACCCCTCTTCGATCGCGCATGCCGCGTGGCACGCTCGATCGGCCGCCGCGATCAGCGACTCGGCATCCACGCCGTGCGCGGGGAACAGCGCGCAACCGATCGCCGGCCTCACGCGTGCATGAACGTAGCCGCGCAGACCGCCCTCGCGCATCGGCTCCTGCAGGATCTGCACGAGTCGAGCCGCGACCAAGAGAGCGCGTCCCGCGCTATCGACTTCGGGCAGCACCAGCAACAGGCCCTCGACGCCGATCAATGCGAAGCGATCGCCGGATCGCAGCAACTCGGCCGCGCGGCGACAGAGGGTCGCGAGCACGTCGCGCGCGCCCTCGACGCCCGCCAGTGCGCGCGTGCGATCGCTGCGTCTGAGCTCGATCATGAAAACACCGAAGCCGCTCGGCGGCGCCTGCAAGTCACCACCGGTCGTGACGCCCGTCTGCAGAAGGTCGGCACAGCGTTTGGCGATCAATGCATTCAGGTAGGCGAGCAGCGTATCGACGTCGCACTGATGGGCCTCATCGAAAACGGCGGCCACGGGCGCGGACGCAAACGCCGATGCAGCGCGCACCGCATGGCCGGCCGTCGCGCGCTTCGCCTTCGGCCAGAGATTCATGCGAAATAGAACTGTCTGAGATCGAGCCCGTAGGCGCCCGTCGGCAGGCCGCGCACGATCTTGATGTCGCTGCCGTCGGCGGCTTTCGGTTGCAACAGAAGATCAAGCGCCATGGGTTCGTGGACTGGCTTTTTTTCGACGTCGGTCAACACCAGCACGCGCGGTTCGAGCCGACGCACGCGGTTGTGCGCGAGCACGGTTGCGACCTCGCCCGACGACAATTCGACCAGCGAGCCCGCGGGGAACACGCCGATCGCCTGCACGAATTGTTCGACCAGCGGCGCGTGGTAATGCGTTCCGCCTTGCGCGTAAAGAATCTTCAGTGCGTCGTAGGCCGGCAACGGCTCGGCGTAGGGACGCAGCGAGGTGAGTGCCGCAAAGGAATCGGCCACCGCCGCCATGCGCCCGTAGATGCCGATCTGCGCGGCCGCGAGACCGGCCGGATAGCCGCTGCCGTCGAGCCGCTCATGATGCTGCGCGATGCCGTCGCGCACATCGGCATGCACGTTGCCCGATTCTTCGAGCGCGGCCACGCCGATTTCGACGTGGCGCTTGACCTGAATGAACTCGGCCGGCGTGAGCTTGCCCTGCTTGAGCAACAGGTCGCGATCGACCCTGATTTTGCCCAGATCGAGCAGCAGGCCGAGCGCACCGAGGTTGCCCAACTGTTCCGGTGGAAAGCCCAGATGGCGACCCAGCTGAAGCAGATAGACGGCAACCTTCACGCCGTGGGCATAGGTGGCCGAGTCTTCCGTACGAATCCGCGCGACCCACATCAGCGCATCGGGATTGGCGATCGCGCTCTCGACCATGTTCTCGACGGCGCCGCCGATCGCTTCGAGATTGACCTTCTCGCCGTTGGCCACCTGCTTGGCGATCAGCTCGAGCGTTGCGTCGGTGCTTCGGTAGACGTCTTCGGCGTGTTCGATCTCTACTTCGATCGGCTTCATTTCGCCATAGATCGTCGGCACCACGCCATTGGGAATCAGCCCCAGCGCCTCACGCTCCGCGGCGACCTGTTCGGAGGCCTCTCCGAATTTCCCGAAGCGGTTGCGCAGCCGCTTGATCCAGTCGAGCGCGTTGAAGCGACGCTCGACGACGTGCAGGTCGGACAGGTGCTCGAACGACCCCGGGACCGAATGCGTGGGATCGATGGTGACCTTCTCGCATTCCTCCTTGAGCGTCGCGAGCTCGGTCTGGGTCGCGACGCGAAATCCCTGAAGCATGAATGGCGTTTCGCGCCATGCACGATCCAGTTCGGCAACGAACATCCCTACCCGAATTTGGTCGACGGGAATCTGAATACTGTTTCTGAGCATGGCGCAGCGGACGGACGGCGTGGAAAGAGTGGAAGGTTAACGGCCTTCTGCCCCGGGCATTGCGCCGAACAGGACGCAAAGAGTGGGCGACTTCGATCTATGTCGGCATCGGATGGCCAATCTTGATCTGCGCATTCGCGCTCGACGGCGGACGCAGCACCTCTGTGGTTCCGAAGAGCGGCCGTAGATCGATCTACAGCGCGAGGCGCTTGCAGATCGCCATCGAGGTGCTGGCCCGGTTGAGCGTGTAGAAGTGCAGGCCGGGTGCACCGCCCGCGAGCAGGCGTTCGCACAACGCGCTGACGACATCGAGCCCGAACGCGCGAATGGCAGCCGTGTCGTCGCCGAAGGACGCAAGCTTCAGGCGGATCCAGCGCGGGATCTCGGCGCCGCAGTTGTCCGAAAAGCGCGCGAGCTGGGTGAAGTTGGTGATCGGCATGATGCCCGGCACGATCGCCGCGTCGATACCCAGGTCGCGCGCCGCCTCGACCATGCGGAAGTAGGCGTCGGCATTGTAGAAATATTGCGTGATGGCCGAGTTCGCGCCAGCCTTGAATTTCGCGGCGAGGTTGGCGAGATCGTCCGCCGGCGACTTCGCCTGCGGATGGGTCTCGGGGTAGGCGGCGACTTCGATGTGGAACCAGTCGCCGGTTTCGGCGCGCACGAATTCGACCAGGTCGCGCGCATAGCGAAAGTCGCCCGGGCCCGACGCGCCGCTGCCCGAGGGTTGATCGCCACGCAGCGTGACGATGCGCCTGATGCCCAGGTCGCGATAGTGCAGGAGCGTGTCGCGCATTTCGTCCCTCGACGCGCCGACGCACGACAGATGCGGTGCCGCGACGACATCCTCGCCATGCATCTCGGTGACGGTGGCAAGCGTGCCTTCGCGCGTCGAACCGCCGGCGCCGAACGTGACCGAATAGAACTCGGGCCGCAAGGCCGAAAGCTCGCGTCGTACCACGCGCAGTTTTTCGGCGCCTTCCGGAGTTCGGGGCGGAAAGAACTCGAAGCTGATGCCCGCTGACGCTGGCGTTGGCACAGCGCCAGCCGCAACAAAGGCCGCTTCAGTCATTGCGCAACAGGACTGCCGACAGCAGCCACGAGATCACCGAGAACACGATCGATCCGAACACGCCGGCCCAGAAGCCGCCGACGTGAAAGCCCGAGAGGATGTCGCCCACGAACCAGAACAACAGGCCATTGATCACGAAGATGAAGAGGCCGAGCGTAAGCAGCGTCACAGGCAGCGTGAGGATCACCAGGATCGGTCGCACGATCGCGTTGATGAGGCCCAGCACCAGTGCAGCGATCAGCGCGGTCGTGAAGCTGTCCACGCTGATCGATGGGATCAGATAGGGCACCGCAAGCAGCGCGACTGCGTTGATCAGCCAGACGAGGATCAGGCGCATGGGAACTCCGAATAGAAGATCGACACACGAAGGCCGCCGGTCGATCGACCGCGGCCTCCACGCTTTACGGCAGCTCAGTACCGATAGGTGTCCTTCTTGTACGGCCCGTCGCGATCGACACCGATATAACCGGCCTGCTCGGGAGTGAGCTCGGTGAGCATCGCGTTCAGCTTCTGCAACTGCAGCCGCGCGACCTTCTCGTCGAGATGCTTGGGCAGCACATAGACGCCCACCGGATAGTCGGCGTTCTTGGTCCACAGCTCGATCTGCGCGATCGTCTGATTCGCGAACGACGAGCTCATCACATAGCTCGGGTGCCCGGTGCCGCAGCCCAGGTTCACGAGGCGGCCCTTGGCGAGCAGGATGATCTTCTTACCATCGGCAAACGTGATGTGATCGACCTGCGGCTTGATCTCGTCCCACTCGTATTGCTCGAGCGACGCGACATCGATCTCGTTGTCGAAGTGACCGATGTTGCAGACGATCGCCTGATTCTTCATCTTCGCCATGTGATCGTGCGTGATGACCTTGTAGTTGCCGGTCGCGGTCACGAAGATGTCGGCCTTGTCGGCGGCGTAGTCCATCGTCACGACGCGATAGCCTTCCATCGCTGCCTGCAGTGCGCAGATCGGATCGACCTCGGTGATCCACACCTGCGCCGACAACGCACGCAAGGCCTGCGCGCTGCCCTTGCCCACGTCGCCGTAACCCGCGACCAGGGCGACTTTGCCGGCGATCATCACGTCGGTGGCGCGCTTGATGCCGTCGACCAGCGATTCGCGGCAGCCGTAGAGGTTGTCGAACTTGGACTTGGTGACCGAGTCGTTGACGTTGATCGCGGGGAACTTGAGCTCGCCCTTCTTGTGCATCTCATAGAGACGGTGCACGCCGGTGGTGGTCTCCTCGGTCACGCCCTTGATGTGCGCGAGACGCGTCGAGTACCAGGTCGGGTCGGTCGCGAGCTTGGCCTTGATGGCTGCGTAGAGCTCGGTCTCTTCCTCGCTGGTGGGCTTGGCGATGATGGCCGCGTCCTGCTCGGCACGTGCGCCCAGATGCAGCAGCAAGGTCGCGTCGCCGCCGTCATCGAGGATCATGTTCGAATAGACCGGACCGCTCTTGTCCGCGGGCCATTCGAAGATGCGATGCGTGTAGTCCCAGTATTCGGCGAGCGACTCGCCCTTGACCGCGAACACCGGCGTGCCCTGGCCGTTGTGGCCGTTCACCGCGATCGCGGCCGCGGCGTGGTCCTGCGTCGAGAAGATGTTGCACGAGGCCCAGCGCACTTCGGCGCCCAGCGCCTGCAGGGTCTCGATCAGCACGGCGGTCTGGATCGTCATGTGCAGCGAGCCGGTGACGCGGGCGCCGGCCAGCGGCTGGCTCTTGGCGAACTCGTCGCGGATCGCCATCAGGCCGGGCATCTCGGTCTCTGCGATCGCGATTTCCTTGCGGCCCCATGCGGCGAGCGCGAGGTCGGCGACCTTGAAGTCGGAGAAGCCGCCCTTGGGCGAAGTGGAATTCGAAACAGTGGTGGGTTTGAGAACGGCGTTCATCACGCGCTCCTTTCTTTCGAATGAAGTCGTGAGCGCCGTTGCCATCGCGAACCTCCGTGGAAGACTCGCGATGCGTCAAGCCTGGCAGAGTCGATGACCGACCCGTCGCAACGCTCCTTGACGCGGGACGCGCATTTTAGCGCAGTACGACGGACGCGGCTAACGAGCGGGCGTCGCGTAGCGTTTCAATTTGAATTCCCGCAGCCGGTCGATGCCGCCTCGCGGCGAGCCGTCGATCTCGGCCACCAAGGCCTTGGCCGCACCGCTGCGCCAGCTGTCAGATGCGTCATCCGAGCCCCGAGGCTCGCGCGATTAGAAGAAACCCCGCGACGACGACGACGGCTCCGGTGGCTCGCGCGACGCGCTCACCGGCCGGTGCGAGACGTTCGACGGTGATGGCTGCCGCCACGACAGCCATCGCACGGAGGTCCATGACCCCGACGACCAGCAGGATCGTCATCAGACCCGCACAGCAGTAGCTGCAGTGGAGGCCGAGACGCAGGCCGTATCGCCAAGCTGTGCCAGCGTCGGCCGGCAGCGTACGGTCGCACCCGGGCGCCTCTCGGCAAAAGGCGAGGTGATGCGCCTTCCAAGCGGTGAGTTGAAGGGAGCCAGCCATCACGACGACCATACCGACCGCGATAGGTACGGCGCGCGCCAGGGCCGGGTGCCGCATCTCGACCGCTGCCAGCGCGAAGCCCAGCGGAAAGGCGGCCATTCCGAACACAGTCCACACCAAGAAGTACCCCACGCCCGCGAGCGCGGTCAGCCGACCGAGCCGCGTCTCGCCTGTCCCGCCGACGGCTTGGCGGTAGCGCCACAGCATGGGCACCAACGATGGCAGCATCATCGCTACCATCATCACGACCCACATGCCGAGGAACGATGCCGCGGCGCCCTGCCACGTATGTCCGGGCATCCGCATCCACGCCATCGACATCGTCCAGCCGCCGGGCATCGGCATCTCGCCCATCGCCGACATGGGCGCGCACCAGACGATCGTCACCGCAACGCTGGCGGCGAAGAGCAGACCTGAGACGCCGAAGAAGGCTCGCTGGGAAGCCCGCTCGGAAACCATGCGTCGTGAGATCTCCCGTCCCCCCAGTTGCGCCAACGACACTCGCGACTTGGCTCAGCGCTTGTCGTACTCGTCGTGGCGGCGCCACCAGACACCCGTCTCGTTGCGCCCCTTGGGGGCGCGGTCGAGCCACTGGTACATGCCCCAGAGGCCGTCCAGTCCGCGTGCATAGGTGGAATAGGTGTGGTAGGCGACGCCCTCCTCGAGCACGAACGCGCTCATGCCGGGCCTCTCGCGCGTGTACGTGGCCAAGTCGGTTCCGGTCATCGCGGCGTTGTCGGCGGCGGGGTTCTGCATGCGGGTCGCCATCCCCTTATCGCTGCCTGACTGCCACGCCGGCTCGCGCCGGTAGTTGTAGTCGATGCCCCCGTCGCGCTGCTGATCCTCGGTGAACGAGGCGTTGAAGTCGAAGTTGAAGTCGCCGCCGACCGAGGACGCCCAGGGAAACGTCCACCCCATCCGCCGCTTGTACGCCTGCAGCTTCGCGAGCGGCGCCAGCGACACCGCCGACAGCGTGACGTCGTGGTTCGCCAGGTGGACGGCGAAGCCATCGAACCCGTCCGCGATCGTCGAGCACGTCGCACAGCCGGCCGTGTAGTCGGGCCCGAACATGTAGTGGTAGACGAGGAGCTGCGAGCGCCCTCGGAAGAGGTCCGCCAGCGAGGCGCTCCCTTCATCGGTCTCGAATCGGTACGCCTTGTCGACCCGGACCCACGGCAGCGCCTGCCGTCGCCGCGCCAACTCGTCGCTGCGCCGGGTCAGCGCCTTTTCCGCACTCAGCAGCTCGATCCGGGCTGCAAGCCACTCTTCACGTGTTCCGGTCATGTGCTTTGTCATCGCGCTTCTCTCCATGTTCATGATCTATCTCCTTTCAGACGCCGCACGGCGCGCACCTTTCCGCTCGCTCCGCCGCCGCAATAAAAGAGGTCTGCCCCGTCGGACTCGAGCCCACTGACGCCGGTGCCGCGCGGCATCTCCAGCCGCTCGAGCACGGCACCGCTGTCCGGGTTGATTC
>JBBSGB010000010.1:0-104017 GCA_038254545.1 Burkholderiales bacterium
ATCGTTACATAGGCTCCGCGACCCGTCTCGTAGCTGCGAAACGCATAGACGTCCGTCGCGTCGACAGAGGGATTCATCGCAATGTTCGGGGCTTCGCGATGGCTCGAGGCCTGCACGGTGGGAATGGCGATCAGCGATGCGGCAAGCGTGCCTACCGTAAAGGCAAGCGGACGCTTGGCGCGCCGGATCAGAGCGGATGGATTCACGTCTATCTCCTGAAAAAAATTTGAGTGGAATTGCGCGAACGTCGTGTGACACAACGTGATGCGGCGACACGCGCATGCTTCTACGCAAATGACGTCACATCCGGTTTCAAAAAAAAATGCCGGAACGGAATGCGTGCCGGCTTCAACAACGCTCGAAGAAAGAATGAGTAACCGGTTGACGTTCGAAAGGTCGGCTGTTATCGTTTGGTGAACAAACATTCACCAAACGCTTTCCACCGACTTTTCTTCGCACTTCAACCTGACATCACAACGATTTGCCATGCCCCGACCGCGCTCGAATCTTTCACCCCATCTCGGGTCGCTGCAAGACTACTTTGTCCTGCATGGGGTCATCCCTTCTCTGACAGAGCTCGGTAAGTTGTGGGGTATCGCGGGGCGCGCATGGACTCATCGCGTGGTGGCGCGCTTGAAGGATGAGGGTTATCTCGAAGAGTCTCCGGGGCGACGTCTAAAGCCCGGTGCGCGCTTCTTCGAACGCACCGTCGCAGACACCGTGCGAGCCGGATTGCCGCAACCGGCCAACGACAGCGCACGCGATGCCTTCGCCATCGACCACTTCCTGATCGACAGGCCTTCCGAGACCGAGCTCTTCCAGGTGCGCGGCGACTCGATGATCGAGGCCGGCATTCACGAAGGCGATTTCGTGGTGATCGAGAAAGTGCGTTCGGCCGTCCCCGGCGACGTCGTACTCGCGTTCGTCGATGGCGAGTTCACGTTGAAGACACTCGCGCGCGACAAGCGCGGCTTCTATCTCGAAGCAGCCAATGCATCCTACTCACCGATCCGGCCGGAACAGGATCTCGAGATTCACGGCGTGATGGTCGGGCTGTTCCGCAAGACCGTCTCGCCTCGCGTCGGTCACACGCGTCCGCGACGCTGATGGCCCGGCTCACCGCTCTCGCCTGCCCGCCACCGTGGCCTCCCTGCCCCTCTTTACTTCGTCGTTCCTGCCGCAGCAGGGCGGGGCGGCGTTCGCGAAGGCGAAACCTGCGTTTTCCACACCCTCTGCTTCGAGTCACGTCGCGGCCATCGATCGCACCGAAGCCGCATTGCGCGAAGCCGGCCATGCCGGACGCTTGTGGCGCGGCGATGCCTTGTCCTCGTCTCTTCTGCCGTCCACCCCGAGCGGCTTTCGCACGCTCGATTCCGAGTTGCCCGGAGGCGGCTGGCCGTCACGCTGCCTGACCGAACTCCTGCTCGCGCATGCCGGCGTGGGCGAGATTCGTTTTCTCGCGGTGACACTCGCTTCATTGACGCAGAACGGACGCGAAGTCGTACTGCTCGCACCGCCACACGTGCCCGACCCCGCTGGATGGGAGCAACTCGGCATCGACATGCGGCGCGTGCTGATCGTGCGCGCGGCGCGCCCGGCCGATCGCTTGTGGGCGCTCGAAGAAAGCTTGAAGAGCTCGGCCTTCGGCGCGCTCATCGCTTGGTTGCCAGAAGAAAAAGCACTCGCGCGTCACGATGCCCTGCGTCGTCTGCAATCGGCCGCCGCATCGGCCGATGGCCTCACGTTCCTGATGCGCCCGACAGCCGCGCAATATCACGCGTCCCCCGCTCCGCTTCGACTCGCGCTCGCCACCGGTCAGCCCGTCGGCCAGCGCCGCACGATCTCGGTCCGATTGTTGAAGCGTCGTGGCCCGGTGCTCGCAAGACCGCTGACCCTGATCCTCCCCGAAGTGCGGCAGAGCCTGCGGCCTTTCAAACTGATCGTCGAAGAACGCGCGCTTGCCGCGTCTGAAACTGAGTTTGCAGAATCACCCATCGCGACGTCCCCTGCGCTTACGCATGCACTGGCTGGCCATTCATTGTCCGACGCTGCCGCTTGACTGCATCCTGCGCCGCTGGCCCGACGGCATCGACCCCGCGCTGGCCGTCACCGACCTCGATGGCAGCCGGCGCTTCATCGCCGTCACGACGCACGCCGCGCAAAGCCGCGGCGTGTTCGCCGGGCAGGCGGTAGCGACGTCTCTCGCGCTGCTGCCCGATCTGATCCTCATCGCGCGCAATCCCGAGGACGAACGCCGGGCTCTCGCCGAAGCGGCGCTCGCGGCCTTGCGCTTCACGCCCATCGTTTCGTTGCGCGCATCGGGGCTGGTGATGGAAATCTCGGCCAGCCTGAAACTCTTCGGCGGTCGTCGCGTCTTGAAGAAAGACATCGTCGCGGCCATGCGCATGCAGGGTCTGCGCATCGCGACCGCCGAAGCGCCCACCCCGCACGGCGCGTGGCTGCTCGCAAAGAACGTCGCAGTCCGGGAGAAACCCACACGACACGAAAGTTTCGCGGCCGCGCTCGATGCCTTGCCGATCGCGCATCTCGAATCGACGCGGGATGATCTGGATCGCTTCGATGGCATCGGTTGCCACACGCTCGCCGATCTGCGGCGACTTCCGCAGAAAGGACTCGCGCGTCGCTTCGGTGTCGCGTTGCTCGACGAAATGGCGCGCGCTTCAGGCGCCAAGCCCGATCCGCAGATCGTGTTCGAAGCGCCTTCGCGTTTCGATGCGCGCATCGAATTGATGGCGCGCGTCGAGAGCGCCGAAGCGCTGGTGTTCGCAGCCCAACGACTGCTCGCACAACTAGCCGGCTGGCTGACTGCGCGGCGCGCTGCCGTGCGTGGCTTCACGCTGGTGCTGCATCACGATCGATGGACCAAGGATGCCATTGCGCCGACCTCGATCGCGATCGCGCTGGCCACGCCCGCCAGCGATGCCGCGCGCCTGACCGCACTCGGGCGCGAGCGCCTGTCACGCCTCGAACTAAAAGCGCCGGTGCTCGAGCTCGCTCTCGCAGCGCCGAGCATCGTCGATGAACGCGAATCCGAAGGCACGCTCTTTCCCGGGCGCGAGCAGGCGACCGAAACCCTGGCGCGATTGATCGAGAAGCTGACCGCGCGCCTGGGTCCCGATGCGATGATGCGCATCGAACGCGTGGCCGATCATCGACCCGAACGCGCGTGGAGAGAGGTGCGCGGCGACATGCACACTGCAACCGCATGGCTCGATGGCGGTCCCGCATCGAAGGCTTCTGCATCGAAGGCTTCTTTTACGGCTGGTGGCTCGCGGCGTGCGGAAGCGCGCGGTACGGTGCCGCGCTCGAAGACGAATGCGAGCCAGCCGATAGGCACGTTCTGCGCGGTCGGGCCGCGCCCGTCGTGGCTCTTGTCCGAGCCGCGCATGCTGGACGTGCGCGCCCATCGTCCGGTGTTCGACTCGTCGCTCGATCTGCTCGCCGGACCCGAGCGCATCGAGACCGGCTGGTGGGACGATGCGCCGGTCACGCGCGACTATTTCATCGCCGAGAATGCAGCAGGCCGCCTGTTGTGGGTCTATCGCGAGCGACTGCCTGCGACTGGAAAAGCGTTGTGGTATCTGCAGGGATTGTTCGGTTGACCGCAAATTTTCCATAGAACAAAAATATTTTTGCTCAATAGCTTAGACAATTTAACTAGCATCTACCTTCAATATGCGCTTGGCCTTCGTCGACCTCGAAACCACCGGTGGTTCGCCGATCGAGGATCGCATCACCGAGGTCGGCATCATCGCAGTCGACTTCGATGATCCGACGCAGCCGGTGCGCGAGTGGGCAAGCCTGGTCAATCCCCTGGCGTCCATTCCGCCCTTCATCGAGACCTTGACCGGCATCACCAATGCGATGGTGGCCGATGCGCCGCGCTTCGAAGACTTGGCCGAGGACATCCTGACGCGTCTCGACGGCCGGCTCTTCATCGCGCACAACGCGCGCTTCGATCACGGCTTTCTGAAGAACGCGTTTCGCCGCAGCGGACACGCGTTTCGGCCGCCGGTGCTGTGCACGGTGCGCCTGTCGCGCAAGCTCTATCCCGGCTACTCGCGCCACAACCTCGACACGCTGATCGAACGGCATCGACTGATCGTCGAGATGCGTCATCGGGCGATCGGCGATGCGCGCCTGCTCTGGCAGTTCTGGCAGAAGATCCACAGCGCCCTGCCCCCCGAGCAGATCGCGATCGCCATCGACCAGCTCACGGCGCGACCCAGCCTGCCGCGGCATCTCGACCCCGACGTGCTCGACACCTTGCCCAAGACCGCGGGCGTCTATCTGTTTCACGGCGATGAACGTGGAAAGCCCGCGGACGAACAGGCCACATATCAAGCCGAGGAGCCGCGTCCGCTCTACATCGGCAAGGCGAAGAACCTGCGCCAGCGCGTGATGGCGCATTTCTCGGGCGACCATCTGTCGGCGCGCGAGATGGAAATCTCGCAGCAGATGACGCGCATCGAGTGGATCGAAACCGGTGGCGGCACGCAGCAGGATCTGGGCGCGTTGCTGACCGAGGCCACGCTCGTGAAAGCGCGCATGCCGGCCTACAACCGCCAGTTGCGCAAGAGCGAGGACGTGTGCGCATGGCGGCTCGTGGTCGATCGCGCACATGCACGATGGAAGCTCGCGATCGCGCGGCCCGACGACCTCTTCTTCGCGCAGGACCGCGATCTGTACGGGCCCTTCGTCACGCCGCGTCAGGCCGCGGTCACGCTGAGCGCCATCGCCGATGCGCACGGCCTCTGCCCCGCGCTGCTCAAGCTCGAGAAGGCCCATCCCGGCAAGCCCTGCTTCTCGCACCAGGTCAAGCGTTGCCGCGGCGCCTGCATCGGTCTCGAGACCATCGCCGAGCACACCGAACGCCTGCAAGCCGCGCTGGCTTCACTCGCGCTCGTGCCCTGGCCTTTCCCCGGAGCGATCGCGTTTCGCGAAGGGAGCCGCCTGCATGTCGTCAATGGCTGGGCTTATCTGGGCATGGCATCGAGTGACGGCGAGGTGCGGCGATTGGCCACCACGTCGCGGCTCTTCGATCACGATGTTTATCGGTTGCTGGTCAGGCGCGTAGAGCCAATGCGTCCAAAGCTCGTGCATCTTTGAAGGTGGCGCTGCATGACCTCGTTTTCCCTCCCCCGCTACGCCGAGCTGCATTGCCTGTCGAACTTCAGTTTCCTGAAGGGCGCGTCGCATCCCGAGGAACTCGTGGTCCGTGCGGTCGAGCTCGGCTATGTGGGGCTCGCGATCACCGACGAGTGCTCGCTCGCCGGCGTGGTGCGCGCGCATGGCGAGGCCAAGGACACCGGCCTGCACCTGATCATCGGCAGCAGCTTTGTGCTCGACGATGGATTGCAACTGGTCTTGCTCGCGACCAGTCTCGAGGGCTACGGCAACCTCTCGGAGCTGATCACGCTCGCGCGCATGCGCTGCGAGAAAGGTACGTATCGGGTCACGCGCGCGGACCTCGACGGCAATCCGCAATCGTCCGACGACATTCCCGCATCGGCAGGAACGATCGATCATCTCGCTCGAATGCCCGATTGCCTCGCGTTGTGGATCCCTTCTCGCGAAGCCAACGAGGCGGATCTCGAAAGCGACGCGCGCTGGATCGCGTCCACGTTTCCGACTCGCGCGTGGATCGCGATCGAACGCGCGTATGGCATGGACGACGATCTCGTCTCCAATCGTCTGATGGCTCTCGGTGAGCGCATGGATCTGCCGTGCGTGGCCGCAGGCAACGTGCACATGCATGTGCGTTCGAGGAAGCCTTTGCACGACACGCTGACCGCGATCCGCCTGAACAAGCCGGTCGCCGAATGCGGCGACGCGCTCGCCCCCAACGCCGAGCGGCATCTGCGCTCGCGCGTCCGGCTCGCCGAGCTTTTCAAGAACGACGCGTTGCTCGAAGAGAGCGTGAAGATCGCCAAGCAATGCAAGTTCTCTCTGATCGAACTCGGTTATCAATATCCCAAAGAGATCGTCCCCAATGGCGAAACGCAAACCAGCTATCTGCGCAAGCTGACCGAAGAAGGCCTAATCACGCGCTTTCCCGACGGCGTGATCGCCAAGGTCAGAGAGCAGGTCGAGCACGAGCTCGCGTTGATCGCCGACCTCAGGTACGAAGCCTTCTTTCTCACGGTGTACGACATCGTGAAATTCGCGCGCAGCAAGGAAATTCTCTGCCAGGGCCGCGGCTCGGCGGCCAACTCGACGGTGTGCTTTTGCCTGGGCATCACCGAAGTCAATCCGGCCTTGCAGGAGACGCTGTTCGAACGCTTTCTCACCAAGGAGCGCAACGAGCCGCCCGACATCGACGTGGATTTCGAGCACCAACGCCGCGAAGAAGTGATCCAGTACATCTACGAGAAATACGGCCGGCATCGCACCGCGCTGGCCGCAACCGTGATCGCCTATCGCACGCGTTCGGCGGTGCGCGATGTGGGCAAGGCGCTCGGGCTCGAGGCCGATCGCGTGCAGCGGCTATCGTCGTCCCATGCATGGTGGGATGGAGGTGGTGCGCATCGCGAGCGGCTCGAAGAGAACGGCTTCGACCCCGACAGTCCGGTGGTGCAGAAGCTGATCGAGCTGACTTCAACGTTGCGCAGCTTTCCGCGCCATCTCTCGCAACACGTCGGTGGCTTCGTGATCAGTCGCGACAAGTTGTCGCGGCTGGTGCCGATCGAAAATGCGGCGATGGAAAATCGCAGCGTCATCCAGTGGGACAAGGACGATCTCGAAGAGCTCGGGCTCTTGAAAGTCGATGTGCTCGCGCTCGGCATGTTGTCGGCGATCAGGCGCGCGCTCGATCTGGTCGCACAACGTCGCGGCACGCCATTCCGAATGATCGATGTACCGAAGGAAGACCCAAAAACCTACGACATGATCTGCAAGGCCGATACCGTCGGCGTGTTCCAGATCGAAAGCCGCGCGCAGATGAGCATGCTGCCGCGCCTGTTGCCGCGATGTTTCTACGACCTCGTGGTCGAAGTCGCGATCGTGCGCCCCGGTCCGATCCAGGGCGGCATGGTGCATCCGTACCTGAAGGCGCGCGAGGCACTGCGGCGCGGCGAACAACCAGTGTACGAGAGCCCGAAGGTCGAGCAGGCGCTGTCGCGCACGCTCGGCGTGCCGATCTTCCAGGAACAGGTGATGCAGTTGATGATGCTGGCCGCCGACTTCACGGCCGGCGAAGCGGACAAGCTGCGCCGCGCGATGGCCGCATGGAAAAGAAAAGGAGGCCTCGGTCCCTTTCATGACCGCATCGTCGACGGCATGTTGAAGAATGGCTACGAGCGCGACTACGCCGAGCGCATCTTCAAGCAGGTCGAGGGGTTCGGCGAATACGGCTTTCCCGAATCGCATGCGGCGAGTTTCGCGTTCCTGGTCTATATCTCGTGCTGGCTCAAGTGCCATGAGCCCGCGGTGTTCCTCGCCGCGATGTTGAACAGCCAGCCGCTGGGGTTCTATTCGTCTTCGCAATTGATTCAGGACGCACGACGGAATGATGTCGTGGTGCGAGCGATCGATGTGATGGTGAGCGATTGGGACGCGACGCTTGAAGAATGCGAAGACTTCGCGGCCTTCGAAGTGCGGCGCGCGCGAGATGAGGATGGGATCTCGCCGCGAGCGCAACCCGCGGTGCGACTCGGTCTCAACAGCGTCAAGGGCTTCAACGACAACGCCGCGGAGCGTTTGATCGCCGCGCGTGCCGAACATCCGTTCCGCGATGTCGACGACCTGGCGCGTCGTGCAGCCTTATCCACTCTCGAACTCGGTGCACTCGCCGCAGCCGATGCGTTGGCAGGCATTGCCGGCCATCGAAGGCAAGCGCGTTGGCAAGCGGCATCGCATCGACTCGAACGCGATCTGATGCGCGACGCGACTATCGACGAGCCGTCGCCGCAACTGCCAGTGGCAACCGAAGGCCGCGAGATCGTCGATGACTATGCGAGCACGGGGTTCACGTTGCGGCGCCATCCGCTCGCGTTACTGCGTCCGCGATTGTCGCGGATGAAATTGTCGAGCGCTGCCGCGCTACGCGATCTGCCAACTGGCCGGCTGGTACGCACCACCGGCATCGTCACCGTGCGTCAGCGGCCCGGAACAGCGAAGGACACGATCTTCGTCACGCTCGAAGATGAGACCGGCGTCATCAACGTGATCGTGTGGAAACACGTGGTCGAAACCCAGCGACGACCGCTCTTATCAGCGCGGCTGTTGACTGTGCACGGGGTATGGCAGAAGCAGGGCGAGGTGCGGCACGTAATTGCGAATCGGCTGTTCGATCATTCGCAATTGCTCGGGCGACTCGGGGTGTCGAGTCGGGATTTTCATTGATGTGACAACGCGCGCCCTTGCGCTCAGCGCGACTTGGTCATCATCGCCACAAACCCTCGGAAACCTGTCATTCCGAGCATGGCGAGGAAACCCTTCCGAGCTTTCTCAGCGCCTTCGAAATGATAGCGGCCGCCTGCGGTCACGGCCCGTACTGAACAATCGTCTGTGGCGGCAAAGGCGACAACATGGGCATCGCGATCGCAACAATTTCTGCTCTCCGCGTTGCGCCGAGTTTCGCGCCCGTCCGTGATACCTGCGTCTTCACCGTCGAATCGGAAACACCCCGGCGTCTCGCGATCTCCTTGTTCGACATCCCTTGCGCGAGCATCTCCACGATCTGCAACTCGGTTGCCGTCAAAGAAAGAGTCGGGTGTCCCACCAGCGATCGCGAAGGCGGTGACGAACGCCTATCGATGGTCGACCACGCGACCTGACACATCGGTTTGACCATAGCCGACAACAATTGAACGGTCTCGTGCGACCCGCCAGCATAAGGATTGCCGATCTGAAACACCGCGAAGCGCCTAGCCACATGATCAAGGACGCCGTGAATCAGCATGCTGCGCATACCATATTCGACGAGCGTCTTGCGCCATTGCTGCTGAAGCCCGAATTCCTCAACCTCCTCGATATCGATATGGCGCGGCCTCTCGCTGCGAAACCAGCCATACATCAAAGGATCGTCAATTGCCCCAACGTTGTTCTTCAATTCCTCGACCATATTGAGCGGAAAATCCACTCCCACCCGATGCGTCGGTAAACTGCCCACGCCATAAAGCTTTCCGAGCGTTCCGAGGAACGCTGCATGAGGTAGGTACTTCCGCAATTCAAACCGAACCCATTTCTCAAATTCGCGGGAAGTGCGAACGGACTGCAGGCTTGCAGAGAGTGATTCGATTTGATTGTTCATATGGCACCTGGTCCCGTCCCTAAGATAGATTGGAAATATCTGAATGATGTTCCGATTACTGTCAATCGACTAGCTCAAGCGTTTCGAACAGCTTCCTCTTTGCACGTGCAAGCTGATTGCGCTCCATGCTTTGATCGACCTCTATTGCGACACGCTCCTTCAACGCCCCCGCTCCCTCTAACGCCTGCAAAAATGGAGATATTAGATTTAGATCCAGCTGCACGCCCGCCATAGCGCAAATCTGTTGGACCGCTTCTTTGTGCGTCCATGCCGCGATGCCAGGCTCCGGATGCGTTAAGGTGTCATACGTATCTGCAATAGCGCATATCCGAGCCTCCAGAGGAATCAATTCACCCTTAAGTCCTTGAGGATATCCACAGCCATTCCACCACTCGTGATGATGCATCGCGACCGCCGATGCAATTTTGAAAATCGGCTCTACAGATGAACTCAGTAACCGCGCCCCAGCAAGAGCATGATCAATGATGGATTGATGATCGCTAAGCACCAAGCCTCGAGACTTGCGGAAAGTCACTTCGTTTATTGCAATCTTGCCAATATCATGCAGGCGGCATGCAAGATCAATCTCAACGCATCTCTCAGTCGGAATTCCCATATATAAAGCCAATGCTCCTGCAATCTTCCCCACTCTGAAACAGTGTCTACCCGAATTGTCATCAATAAATTCCGCCGCCAAAGCCCATTCCTCCGCTACCGCGTACGCCCCCGTTCTAAACCGATCCTCCGCAACGTTATCACGCAACGTCACAAGACCTTCATAGATATCATTAAGATCAGCCTTCCCCGATGAGCGCCGCTCGACCGCGTCGTTACGGGATAGCAACTTATTTTTTGACCTACTTGCAGAAAATTCTAGCTTATCATCGCCGCTATTCGTAATATCATCGATCTGAAACGAAAACCGGTCGTACTTCGCGTCCAAAACATATTCTCTCAATTGCTCTCCATAGCGCAAACTGGTCTTCAGACTACGCACAGTTCGTTCCGCCGAATATACTTGAATTAGCCCTCGCAGTACTTCCTCATGATGCGGCGAAAGATCTTTCGTCAAGTTTAGGAGACGCTTTAACGTTCGCTTTGCCACACGAATAGCTGTGGGTTTACGGCTAGCGCTCGCGCACAGTGCCCTTGCGGTATGAAGCATCACATAAATTCGACGGTTGTCAACACTACCGAATCTTATAATCGCGTCGTTGATATGCTTAGTCGCAGTGCGCCATTTATTTTGATTTATTAAATATAAAGCTCGACAATATTCAAAGTTCGCAATGACCACATTATTTAACAATAAATTAGGGTTCTTAAATTTTCGGCACGCTATTCGATAAGAAAATGCACTTGTCACTGAATCGTTAATTGATAGGCTCGATTCTAAAGCATTGATGGCATTAAAGAACTGGATGGTCTCTAGCTGATGGTTCCCTGCTGGCCACGATAGAACTCTCAATGATATTTTTATTGAGTCATGAAGGAGACCCATTGCGTTGAACAGTACGGAAATATTGCAAAGGATCGTGCCTTCAAAGAACGGATTTCCCATCTGACGCGCAAGGCGTAATGCCGCTTCTAGGTGAGTGCAGGCCATCTGAAATTGGCATACGCGCAGACAATGGCCGGCAACCAAACTGTGCGCGCGGCGTCGCAAATTGATATTTTTACTTGCCGTTGAGAAATCGACCGCGAGCAATCCGATTCTTATTCCATCTCGAAAGTGACCTACATGTTCTTTATAGCTTGTATATTCGATCCATATCTTTGCGCGATCTTCCAAATTGAAATATTCCTGCGCTTCGATCGATAGAATTGAGAGATTATCAAGAAACTTATCGTCGTCAAGGTTTGCATCGATACTGGCTTGACTGGCGCACTTGATGGATAACTCAATGAACTCCCGCATCTCAATTGGGGTACATTGACGTAGATGCGTCAAGGCATGCGCTCGCCCGCCGCGAAATATAAGTTTAATGTTAACCAACGATTTAATCATTTTGTCATTGTGGTACCCGAGACCGGACTCGAACCGGCATGATCTTTCGACCGAGGGATTTTCTTACCACTTCGGCTTTCGCCGCCGGTCTTTTGGACCGTTCGTGGTCTGGAGCACGCCTTCACCCTGGCTTGTTCTGCTTTAGGTGCCCGCCGTCTGCTCTCTACGCCTTCCCGCACTGGTTATCCGGCGGGCTTGGTTCGGTGTCAACTCGACCGCATGGGGGATGCGGTCAGGGCCTTCGCCGACTTTGACGGGTGTCACCTCGGACGTTTCCCCCCGAGGGCTCAAATTTTCAAGTCCCTTGTGTCTACCTATTCCACCACTCGGGCGTACGGTCATCCTCCAATTGGATGACGGGGTTTGTTGTTTATTCGTGCATTGAGCTATTACGGTTGCGAGGCTTGCGAAGTCCCGATGCATTCTACGCACGGGACAACGAGGGGGCCGAAGATTCGATCGATAGCCACGGCGGCTGAATGCGCAAGGGTGCGTGAATCGATGGTCGCGCAAGCAACTGTTCTGGATGCTTCGATGGAGGCGGGGGTCGGAATCGAACCGGCCTAGACGGATTTGCAATCCGCTGCATAACCTCTCTGCCACCCCGCCCTGTGCGCGCCCGTTGCGGGCTACGCCTTGTGTCCGGCCGCGCGATGCGACCCGGCACAAACAAAAAGGGAAGCCTTGCCGGCTTCCCCATCGCTCTCGGAACATTTGGAGCGGGAAACGAGACTCGAACTCGCGACCTCAACCTTGGCAAGGTTGCGCTCTACCAACTGAGCTATTCCCGCATCTGAAACAAGAGGCGGATTATAGCGTCCGACCTTGGGCTGTCAAGCCGAGCACCCTGCGCCGAGCCACCCTGGAACGCAAGCAATAGGGACTCGATAGAATGTCGCGCCGCGCCTCTCGCGCGGGCCGATGCCGTGTCCGTCGCTCGACCGTTGGACGCATCCCGACACCCGTTGACGCGCGCATGATCGACCCTGAATGAATCTCCAACTACCGACCTCGGGCCAACGCCTTTCCCTCGGGTCCCTCCCCGGTTCCAGCGACGCGTGGCTGATTGCGCAACTCACATTGCAGGCCGCGTCCCCCACATCGTCGCGACGCATGCTGGCCGTGCTGTGCGCGGACGCCGCAGTCTCCCAACGGCTGGCCGAAGAGATTCCCTTCTTCGCGCCCGGCCTGCGCGTGCACGTGCTGCCCGACTGGGAGACGCTGCCCTACGACCAGTTCTCGCCGCATCAGGACCTGGTGTCCGAACGCCTCGCCACCTTGCATCACGTGTCGCGCGGCGAGTGCGACGTGCTCCTGGTGCCGGTCACGACCGCGTCGTATCGTCTCGCGCCGCCGTCGCACCTGGCCGCATATACCTTCTTCTTCCGGCAAGGCGAACGGCTCGACGAAGTCCGGCTGCGCGCGCAACTGACGCTGGCTGGCTACCAGCACGTCACGCAAGTGATGTCGCCCGGCGAATACAGCGTGCGCGGCGGCCTGATCGATCTGTTTCCGATGGGCTCGGTGATACCTTATCGGCTCGATCTGCTCGGCGACGAGATCGAAACCATCCGCACCTTCAACATCGACACGCAGCGAAGCATCTATCCGGTTCGCGACGTGCGCCTGTTGCCGGGCCGCGAATTCCCGATGGACGAGCCGGCGCGCACCGCGTTTCGCGGTCGTTGGCGCGCCACCTTCGAGGGCGACCCGAGCAAGTCCGCCGTGTATCGCGACATCGGCAACGGCATTCCCAGTGCGGGCATCGAGTATTACCTGCCGCTGTTCTTCGACGAGACGGCCACGCTGTTCGACTATCTGGATAGCAATGCCGCGCTCGTCTTCGTCGGCGATGTCGAAGAGGCTTTGCTCGGCTTCAGGCGCGATGCCGATCAGCGTTATCGCTTCATCTCTGCGGATCGTGAGCGTCCCATCCTTTCGCCCGATCGGGTGTTCCTGGGCGCGGAGCAGTTCTTCACGCTGGCCAAGCCTTTTGGGCGCATCGCGATCGGGGCCAAGGCGAGCATTGAGGAGAGCGCTGATGTTGGCGCGAATCGGAACGCGACCAAAGACGTCGCAGCGACTTCACCCGATGCCGAATCCAATGCGGGTCTTCGCCCGCCACCCGATGTCGAGGTCGATCGTCGCAGCCCCAATCCGCTGGCGCGGCTGAAGCAGCATCTCGATCGCACGAAGACCGCGACGCTGATCGTCGCCGACTCGGCCGGGCGGCGCGAGACGATCCTGCAGTTTTTCTCGGAGTTCGGTCTCGCACCGGACGTGATCGATAGCCACGCTGCATTCGTCGAGTCGAGCTCTGCATTCGGCCTCTGTGTCGGGCTCCTGAACGAAGGCTTCGCGACCGCCGACCCTTCGATCACCTACCTGACCGAGACCGAGCTCTATCGGGGAAGCGCAACGCCGCGGCGTCGCGCGGGCGCGCGGCAACAGGAGCGCGTCAGCAACGTCGAGATGATGGTGCGCGACCTGTCGGAGCTGCGCATCGGCGATCCGGTCGTGCATGCGCAGCACGGCATCGGCCGCTATCTCGGACTCGAGATGATGGATCTCGGCGATGGCGGCATGGAGTTTCTGCATCTCGAATATGCGGACCACACCAAGCTGTATGTGCCGGTGTCGCAGCTTCATCAGATCTCGCGCTACTCGGGGGCTGCGGAAGGCGACGCGCCCTTGCATTCGCTGGGCTCGGGCCAATGGGACAAGGCGCGACGCAAGGCCGCGCAGCAGATCCGCGATTCGGCCGCCGAGCTTTTGAACTTGTACGCGCGACGCGCGGCACGCGAGGGACACGCGTTCGAATATTCGGTGCGCGACTACGAGACCTTCGCCGCGGCGTTTCCATTCGACGAAACGCCCGATCAGGCCGCCGCCATTTCAGCAACGATCGCCGACATGACATCGGGCAAGCCGATGGATCGACTGGTGTGCGGCGACGTGGGGTTCGGCAAGACCGAGGTCGCGCTGCGTGCCGCGTTCGTGGCGGTGATCGGCGGTAAGCAGGTTGCGATTCTCGCGCCCACCACATTGCTCACCGAACAGCACATGCAGACCTTCAGCGATCGCTTCGCCGACTGGCCGGTGAAGATCGCCGAACTCTCGCGCTTTCGTTCGGGCAAGGAAGTCAGTGCGGCGATCAAGGGCATCAACGACGGCACGGTCGACATCGTGATCGGGACGCACAAGCTGTTGTCGCAGGATGTGCAGTTCGCACGCCTGGGTCTCGTGATCATCGATGAAGAACACCGCTTCGGCGTGCGTCACAAGGAACGCATGAAGGAACTGCGCGCTGAGGTCGACGTGTTGACGCTGACCGCGACGCCGATACCGCGCACGCTCGGCATGAGCCTCGAAGGCCTGCGCGAGTTCTCGGTGATTGCGACGGCGCCGCAGAAGCGGCTTGCCATCAAGACCTTCGTGCGACGCGAGGCCGACGGCACGATCCGCGAGGCGGTCCTGCGCGAATTGAAGCGCGGCGGCCAAGTCTATTATCTGCACAACGAAGTCGAGACGATCCAGAACCGCAAGGCGGCGCTCGAAGCTCTGCTACCCGAAGCGCGCATCGCGGTCGCCCATGGGCAGATGGCGGAGCGCGACCTCGAACGCGTGATGCGCGACTTCACGCAGCAGCGCTTCAACATGCTGTTGTGTACGACCATCATCGAAACCGGAATCGACATTCCAACTGCGAATACCATCGTGATTCATCGCGCCGACAAGTTCGGGCTCGCGCAATTGCATCAGTTGCGCGGCCGCGTCGGGCGATCGCATCACCAGGCGTATGCGTATTTGATGGTGCCCGACCCCCAGGCGCTCTCGAAACAAGCGCAATTGCGGCTCGATGCGATCCAGCAGATGGAAGAACTGGGTAGCGGCTTTTATCTCGCGATGCATGATCTCGAGATCCGCGGCGCGGGCCAGGTTCTCGGAGAGGATCAGTCCGGCAACATGCACGAGATCGGCTTTCAGCTCTATACCGAAATGCTCAATGAAGCGGTGACAGCACTGAAGCAGGGACGCGAGCCCGACCTTTCGCAACCGCTTGCCGCCGTGACCGAAATCAATCTGCACATGCCTGCGCTTTTGCCCGATACCTATTGCGGCGACGTGCATGAGCGCCTGTCGATCTACAAACGACTGGCTACATGCAGGTCACTCGATGAATTGATCGACATCCAGGAAGAACTGATCGATCGGTTCGGCAAACTGCCCGAACAGGCGCAAGCACTGGTCGAGACGCATCGGCTACGGATCGTCGCCGATCGACTGGGCATCACCAAGATCGATGCGCACGCCGAGTCGGTGACCTTTCAGTTCAGGCCGAATCCACCGATCGACGCGGGCGCCATCATTGCGCTGGTGCAGAAGAATCGAAACATCAAGCTGTCGGGCCAGGATCGATTGCGCCAAAGCATCAACGCGCCCGAGTTGCCCGCCCGCATCGCCGCCATCCGCTCCACGCTTGCAGCCCTTACACCATGAATCTGGTCATCTCGGGACCCATCGATGCGAACCTGCGCAACGCGTTGGTCGCGCTCGCCAAGCCACGTAGCGTCGTAAGGCTGCATGCTCAGGCGGACCGATTTGAGGCCGCCGATGAATCGGCTGAGTGCCGCGAAGCTGTCGCCAGACTCTGTGAAGCCTCGCGTGTCGATTACGCGTACGTTGAAGCCGGCGCAAAATTGTCCGACTTCAAGCTGCTCGCCATGGACATGGACTCGACGCTGATCACGATCGAGTGCATTGACGAGATCGCGGACTTTGCGGGGAAGAAGAAAGAGGTCGCGGCGATCACCGAAGCGGCGATGCGTGGGGAGATTGCGGACTTTGCGGAGAGTTTGAGGCGACGAGTGGCCTTACTCGCCGGCACGCCAATAACCGTGCTCCAAAAAGTCTACGATGAACGTCTAGCACTCAGTGAAGGGGCGGAAGCTTTGATGACCGCAGCACAAGCGGCCGGAATCAAGACGCTGCTCGTTTCGGGCGGCTTCTCTTTTTTTTCCGACAAGCTGAAAGCCCGACTAGGCTTCGACTATTCCAATGCCAATCACCTGGAAACCGTATCCGGACTATTAACGGGGAAAGTATCTTCTCCGATTATCGACGCGGGACAAAAAGCAAGCTCCGTACAGACCGCACTGGCGTTCTACCCAGCAGAGCAACGAAACGCGATTGCGATCGGCGACGGAGCGAACGACCTTCAAATGATGGCGCTTGCGAGCGCCTCCATTGCATTTCATGCCAAAGAAATCGTGCGTAAATCCACCAACTACCAAATCAACTTCGGGGGACTGGATACTGTCTTATATTGGTTTTCCCAATACTAGCCAACGCCGATCCATTTCGTCATTGCCCGAGGGCTTGGCATCTTCCTTGCGGTACCTAACACCGACCTTGCCTGCGATTTTCCGACCGCTTTCTGTCCGGCACCGGAGGCGGGCCGCTCAGTAACCGTTTGACAAATCGCCGCCGCCCACCCACGCGAGGTCGGGCTCGTCGATGAATTTCAAGATTGCGCAGTCTGCATCAACCGCGACTTCAACGACATCAGAGAATTCGAGAATGGTGTTCATGGGGAAAACTCCTAGAAAGAAATGGGACAGAGATCTACTGCTGCGTGGTAGATAATGGCCTTCGATTGACAATTTATTGCGAGATAAGTCAGGATTCTTGTGCTATCTTTGCGAACCGGGCTAATTCTTGCTAGCACGGCTACATTTTTGTCGTAGGAAACAAATATTGTCAATCATGGACGAAAATTGTCGCTCTCCCGACGGAGGCTGGATCGAGTCGCTATGCGATTTGGATTACCAGCATGCCACATCGTTAATATCAAATCTGGATTCCATCGGTGCCGCGCGAGCGATACGCGGATTGCAGGATCTTGTCCGTTCCTATGTGGTGTCGCAATCTCCGAGTGGTGAAGCGCGAATTGCGCAAGTTGTTCGCATTTTGAAGGCGTTGCCGCAGATTGATTTTTACTCTTTAACTACGCCGTTTCTCATTGACTGCTGTTATTACTCCTCTCGTATTGGCAAAAACGCAGCGTGTATTTCCCTTGCTCTCGAATTGTTACCCCGGGCCGAGAAATGCGAAGACGAGTCGAATCAACGTCGTCTTCATAATATCCTTGGCGTTGCGTTCCTCAGCGACGCTGATTTTGTCACCTCGCTATATCACCTCGAATATGCTTTGAAAATTGCATATAGGATTGGTGACAAATTCTTCGAGGCGGCTAGTCTGGCTAACAGTATGCTTGCCCTCAAGGAGCTTGGGCATTACCGCGATGCAATTAGAATTGCAACTCCTATATTGTCGCTTGATCTCGATACTGCACAGGCGAGGTCGCTTAAGTTCCAATACGCGGCGATTGGTTTGTTCTGCGCGCATCGGCTTCAGGATCCTGAATTGGCCTTGCATTTCCTTGAAACCGGGAATGAATTACTTGCAACGTTTGATGTCGATCCGGTCTCAAAAGCCAACTACGAGTATTTTCGCGCTCTCTACTTGATAGATACTTTCGATCACGAAACTGCGGAAGATCTGATTAGCGCCGCGATACGAGCATTAGGACCGTCGAAGAATCCGCGCGTAGCGATTCTCCTCAAGATCCCCGAAGCCCTCTGCGAATGGGCGCACCGCGATGACGCCGGCTTCGCCTCCTCCCGCAAAAAGCTCCGCGAACTCTACGAGGTCACCAAGAAATCCCGCCTCTACCACGACGACGTGCTGCGTGCGTTGATGAAGGTTTACGGCAACGCGACCGACCAGGAAACGGCGAAGCTCGGAATGCGGTACGCGAAGGAGCTGGTCGAGTACACGACCGGCGTCAAACGCGCGAAGTTCTATCGGCAGCTTTCGGATCGTGGAGTCGAGCTCGATCCCGCTCCACCCAAGCTCGAATATCCGTTCGATCCTTTCGCCAATGTCCGGCAATGGCTCGCGCCGTCTTCCCACGACGACTATCCGGAGGGCAAGCCGACCGACGAGATCCACGGTCCCTCCACGCGCAAACGCAATGTCGCGAAGCACGAGGAACTGGCGGCAATCCACGAAGACCTCGCCAAGTTGCGTACCGACGCGATCCTGAAAGAGATCCGCAGCGTTGCCTACGACACCGCGGAAAACTGGGCGCTCGCAGCCGAGTTCTTCGACGACCAGACCGGCCAGCATTGTTTCCGCGTCGGGCACCTCGCCGGGATGCTGGCGCGCGAGATCGGCCTCGAGAATTCCTATTGCGCACGAATAGAGCATGCCGCGCGCCTGCACGACATCGGCAAGATCGGCGTCAACGAGATGATCTTGTTGAAACCCGGTCCGCTGGATCCATCCGAACTGACCGCGATGCGTGCGCATGCGGAGGTCGGCGCCTACATGCTGCAGGGCGCGAAGGATCCGGTGCTGCAGATGGCGGCGGTCATCGCCAAGCACCATCACGAATGGTGGAATGGCGCGGGCTATCCGTCCTCGCTATCGGATCGCCGCATCCCGCTGGCCGCGCGCATCTGCGCATTGGCCGACGTGTACGACGCGCTCACGCACGTGCGTCCGTACAAGGGCGCATGGCCGCATCGCGTCGCGGTCGAAGAGATGCTCAACCTTTCGGGCGTGCAATTCGATCCGCATCTCATGCGCCCGTTCCTCAAGGTGCTGGAGCGCTATGTCCCCGCTCTCGCCGAGGGACGCATTCCCGGTCTTCATCAATTGAAGACCAACGGCCTGATCGCTTCCCGCAAGAAGCTGATGGAAACGATCTCGGGCTCGCAGTCCTGAACGACGCGACTCGCGGTCACGCTTCGCGCAAGGTTCGTAGCGGCGGTTCGTTCATCACGGGCCGCAAGCCAAGCCATCCACCAAGCAGCGCGAGCGCGATGCCCCCGGCAATGCCCAGCACCCACGCCATCGGGCCGAACGTCCAGGACAGCTCGAACGCGCGCGTTGCGAGCACCCATCCGATCGCGGTCGCGCCCGCCGCCGCCAGCAGCCCGGCCAAGGCCCCGATCCCGAAGAACTCGGCCAATTGCGCCCGCGTCAATTGCTTTCGCGACGCGCCCAAGGCTCGCAGCAGCGCTGCCTCGCGGGTCCTTTCGTCGCGCGATGACAGCAGTGCCGCATAGAGAACCAACACGCCCGCGACGAGTGTGAATACGAACAGGAACTCGACTGCCCGCACGACCTGATCGACGATGCCCTGCACCTGCTTGAAGATGGCGCTTGTGTCGATCACGGTGATGTTCGGAAAGCGCTGGACGAGCCGGTTCGTGAGTCCGGCATCCCCGTCGGGCAGATGGAACGCGGAGATCCAGGTCTGCGCCATCGTGCCCAGCGTCGCCGGCGGAAAGATCACGAAGAAATTCACGTGCATCGAGTCCCAATCGAGCTTGCGAATACTGGTGACACGCCCGTCTGCGTATGCGCCGGCGATATCGAAGCGCAGGCGGTCCTCGAGCTTGATGCCAAGCGACTTCGCGATCCCCTCCTCGATCGAGATCTCGCCGCTCGCATTGGGCGTGAACCACGAGCCGGCGACGACCTTGTTGTTGCCCGGCGGATCGGTCATGTACGAGAGATTGAACTCGCGATCGACCAGGCGCTGTGCGCGCTCGTCCTTGTAGTTGGTCGTGCCTATGGTCTTGTCATTGATCGCGACCAGACGTCCGCGAACCATCGGTTCGAAATCAAAGTTCGAAATCTTCGCGGCCTTGAGCGCGGCGACGAAGGCCTCACGCTGATCGGGCTGCACGTTGATCACGAAGCGGTTGGGTGCATCGGGCGGCACCGCGCGCCGCCATGCGGCCACCAGGTCGGTACGCGTCACCGAAAGCAGCAGCAACGCCATCAATCCGATCGCAAGTGCGACTGTCTGCACGATCGTGTTGATGGGCCGGCGCTGCATCGATGCGAGCGCGAAGCGCCACGATGCATCGAGCCGCGCGCCGTGTCGTGCGGCCGACAGCGCGCGCAGCACGACGAACGCGACGACCGTGAACACGGCGAACGCGCCAATGAAGCCCCCGAGCGTGATCGCACCAACCTTCACATCGCCCGCGCTCCACAAGGTCAACGCGGCGAACGACGCGATGCCAAGCAGGTATCCGACGACCGCGCCCGCGCGCGGCAGGCCGACATCGCGGCGGAGCACGCGCAGTGGCGGGATGTGCCTCAGCTGCACGACCGGTGGCAGCGCGAAGCCGGCAAGCAACACGACACCGACCAGCAATCCCTGCAATGCGGGCCATCCCGATGGCTGCGGCAGGCTCGCTTCGAGCAGTGAAGACAGCAGCGCGACGAACACGAAATGCGCGGCATAGCCGAGCACGACGCCGAGGACGGCGCCGGCAAACCCGACGATCAGGAACTCGGACACGTGGGTAATGAGCAAAGCGTTCTGCGTGACGCCTATGCATCGCATCACCGCCGTCGCGTCGAGATGCCGCTCGGTGAAACGTCGCGCCGCCAACGCCACCGCAAGCGCTGCGAGCATCGCGGTCAGCAAAGCGACCAGCGCCAGGAAACGCTCGGCGCGATCGAGCGTGTTCCTGACTTCGGGGCGTCCGGCTTCGAGCGATTCGAGTTTCTGTCCGCGGGCGAGCCGCCCATCGAGCCAGGTGCGAAACGCGGCGACGCGCTCGGGCGTTCCGGCGATCAGCAGGCGATGCGTTTCGCGGCTGCCGTTCTGGATCAGATGGGTCGCGGCCAGGTCGTCCATGCGCATCAGGACACGCGGCGCGAGGTTGACGAACGACAGGCCGCGATCCGGCTCCAGCGTGACGAGCCGGGAGATCGTGAAGCGCTTGTCGCCCAGATCGATTGCGTCGCCCACGCGCGCGTGCAACGCCGGCAACAACGCGGCATCCACCCACACCGTGCCCGCGCTCGGGAGCTGGCTCGTGACCGCATCGGCCGCGCCCGGCGCGTCAGCGATCCGCAATGCGCCGCGCAGCGGATAACCGGGCGTGACCGCCTTGACCGACGTCAACTGCGTTGCCGGTTCCGCATTGGCAGCCGATGCCGCGGCCGGCGTCACAACCGACAAGGCCATGCTGGGAAAAACCACGGTCTCGGCCATCGTCAAGCCGCGGGACCCGGCCTCGCCGCGCAGGTTCTCGGCGATCGGCTTGTCGGAAATCAGGACGAGATCGGCGCCCAGCAATTGCGCCGCGTCGCGCTCCAAACCGGCGCGCAGGCGATCGATGAAGAAGCCGACGCTGGTCATCGCCGCGACCGCGACCACCAGCGACAGCACGAGCAGCCGCAACTCGCCTGCACGCCAGTCGCGCGTGAAGGCGCGCGCGCCCTGGCGCATCGAAAGAACGATGGATGCGATCACTCGATCAACTCCTTCTCCAGCTTGTCGAATACACTTTGCGTCGCGCCGCGGGTTTGCGATGCGAACAACAGTACCGATCGACCCTTGACCTGATAGATGTCGTTCGCGGCGAACTCGGGAAGCTCCTCACGCACGGGCATGTTGGTGTCGACCAGGCACGTCCAGCAATCGCTGCCCGGGATGTCCGGCAATTTGAAATCGACCAGTTCGGGATGTGCGTTGAAGACCATGAGTATGGTCGCATCCGAAGCGAGCTTCCGGATGCCTGACGCCTGCGCGCGACCGTCGATCAGCATGCCGAAACAGCGCATCTGCGGATCGCCCCATTGCGCGTCCGCGATCGGGATGCCCGCGGTAGTGAGCCACGTGGCATCGCGCACCTGGAGCGCCTCGTTCCATTGGCCATCGAACCAGCGCTGTCTATGCAATACCGGCAGCGTGTGCCGAAGCGCGATCAGCCGCGAGACGAACGCGGTCAATGCACGGTCGTCATTACCGCGCCCTTCCCAATCGACCCAGCTGATCTCGTTGTCCTGGCAGTACGCGTTGTTGTTGCCCTGCTGCGTGCGCCCGAACTCGTCGCCGGCGACCAGAATCGGCGTGCCTTGCGCGAGCAGCAGCGTGGCCAGCAGGTTGCGCTTCTGGCGCTCGCGCAATGCTCGGATGCCCGCATCGTCGGTCGGCCCTTCGACGCCGCAGTTCCACGAACGATTGTTCGAGCTGCCGTCCTTGTCGTTCTCTCCGTTCGCATCGTTGTGCTTGTCGTTGTAGGACACCAGATCGTTCAAGGTGAAGCCATCGTGTGCGGTGATGAAGTTGACGCTGGCCCAGGGACGACGTCCGCGGTGATTGAATTTGTCGGACGAACCCGCCAGCCGCGTCGCGAGATCGGGCACGACACCCTCTTCGCCGCGCCAGTAGCTGCGCACGGTATCGCGAAAGCGATCGTTCCACTCCGCCCAGCCCGGCGGAAAGCCACCGACCTGATACCCGCCAGGACCCGTATCCCAAGGCTCTGCAATCAGCTTGACGGTCGAGAGGATCGGATCCTGGCGGCACGCGTCGAGAAAGCTGCCGCCTTCGTCGAAGCCATGCGGCTCACGGCCCAGGATGGTCGCAAGGTCGAAGCGAAAGCCGTCGACGTTCATCTCGGTCACCCAATAGCGCAGGCTGTCGGTGACCATCTGCAGCACGCGCGAATGCGAGAGGTTGAGCGTGTTGCCGGTGCCCGTGTCGTTGATGTAGTAGCGAGGGTCGTCCGGCATCAGGCGATAGTAGGACGCGTTGTCGATGCCGCGAAACGAAAGCGTCGCACCGCGTTGATTGCCTTCGGCCGTGTGGTTGTAGACCACGTCGAGGATCACTTCGAGGCCGGCGCGGTGCAGGCGATTGATCATCGTCTTGAACTCGGCGATGTTGTTATCTGAGAAAACGCGCGCGAAGTAGCGCGGGTCGGCCGCGAAGAAACCGATGGTGTTGTAGCCCCAGTAGTTCGTCAGTCCCTTGCCGAGCAGCGTGCTGTCGTTCACGAAGGTATGGATCGGCAGCAATTCCACCGATGTGATGCCGAGTGCCACGAGATGCTCGACCACCGCGTCCTCGGTCAGCCCGGCGAAGGTACCGCGCCTGTTCTCGGGTACCGCGGGATGCCGCTTGGTATATCCGCGTACGTGCGTCTCGTAGAAGATCACCTGGTCCCACGGAACGCGCGGCCGCGTCGGGTGCGTCCATTCGAACTGGGTATCGACCACCACGCACTTGGGCATGAAGGCCGCGCTGTCGCGCTCGTCGAAGCTCAGGTCCGCGTCATCACTGTGATCGTCGAGCCGGTAGCCGAACACCTCGGGCGACCATTTCAGTTCGCCGGCGTGAGCCCTGGCATACGGATCGAGCAGGAGCTTGTTCGGGTTGAAGCGATGGCCTGCCTTCGGATCGTAGGGTCCATGCACGCGATATCCGTAGATTGCGCCCGGCTTCACGTCGCGCACATGCACGTGCCAGACCTCGTCGGTGAATTCGGGTAGCGCGATGCGCTCGACTTCGTGTTCCCCCTCGGCATCGAACAGGCACAGCTCGACACCCGTCGCATGCGCCGAGAACAGCGCGAAGTTGACGCCCTTGCCGTCCCATGTCGCACCCAGTGGATACGGCAGCCCTTCGGCGATGCGATCGTCGTGACGGGCTTTCGCGTGGAGCTGGTGAACAGGCGTCGCGGCGTTCGGCATGGATTGGCTCTTGGTCGATGGACTTGATGTGACAGCCACGCTGTCTGCGCGCAGGCATTTGCACGATGCGCATGCTCGCACCGTGTCGGCTCGCTCGACAAGGACCTGTCAGTCGATTACGGAAAATGACATCACGGCCGACGCGCTGTCCATCGAGCGTAGCGTCGTTGCGTGCCGAATTTCGGTACCATCGCGACACCATCATCGGGCGGGGAGAACGTCGTGCTTGCACGCTGGCAATTCTGTGTTACCACGGTGGTCGCCGTCGTCGCTCGATGAGTTGTGGAAGCGTGGATAACGGTCAATCCGAATCCGGCCTCCGCCGGCGGCGACTAGATCACGCTGGGCAAGTAAGCGTCGGCCCACGCACTCGCGATGCATGATGGCGATATGGTTCATCGTCATCGGCGTCATCCTGATCGGGATGGCGTTGCTCGATTCGGTGGTCGATCGGTTGCCCTTGTCGAAAGGACTGATCTATCTGGCGATCGGAGTGTTGCTCGGCCCGGGTGTTCTGGATTGGCTCAGCCTGCACCCGGTGAACGACGCGCCGACGCTCGAGGTGCTGTTCCTGGTCGCGGTGCTGGTGTCGCTGTTCACGGTCGGCCTCAAGCTGCGGACTTCGAGCACGCACTTCACCAAGAACCTGTGGCGATTGCCGTTGCGCCTCGCGGGTCCCGCGATGCTGATCACGATCGCGCTGCTCGCCGGGTTCGGCGCACTGTTGCTCGGTCTGCCTTGGGGCGCCGCGATCCTGCTCGGCGCCATTCTCGCGCCGACCGATCCGGTGCTTGCGTCCGACATCCAGGTGCGTCATGAGGACGATCGCGACTACGCGCGCTTCGCATTGTCGGCCGAGGGTGGACTCAACGATGCGACCGCCTCGCCATTCGTGCTGCTCGGCCTGGGCTGGCTTGGCCTGCATGAGCTCGGCCAGGCGGGCTGGCAATGGATCGCGATCGACCTGGTGTGGGGCTCGGTCGCCGGCTTCGGCGTCGGATGGCTGTGCGGCCTGGGTGTGGGTGCGATCGTGCTGGTGCTGCGGCGGCGCTACAAGCAGGCCTACGGCCTCGAGGAATTCCTCGGCCTCGGACTGATCGCGTTGTCGTATGGAATTGCCGATGCGATCCACGCGATCGGCTTTCTGGCGGTGCTGGCCGCGGGGCTTGCGATGCGACGTTTCGAATCGCAGCACCTGAAGGGACAGGCGATCGCGTCGGTCGAAAAGCCGCTCGCCGAAAGTGAAGGCAAGGCGGCATTGCCACCCGAGGCACCGACCCACATGCTCGGCGACGTGCTCGACTTCAATCAGCGCCTGGAAAGCATCGTCGAGGCGGCGTCGGTATTGATCGTCGGCGCGCTGCTTTCGGCCGGATACTTCAGCCTCGAAGGGCTGATGGTGGCGCTGGTGTTGTTCGTGTTCATCCGCCCGCTATCGGTCTATGCGGCGACGATCGGATCGAAATCGTCCGCGCGGCACAAGCGATTGATCGCCTGGTTCGGTATCCGCGGGGTCGGCACGCTTTACTACCTGATGTTCGCGATCGATCGCGATCTTCAGCAGGGCCTGGTCCATCGCGTGATGCCGATCGTGCTGACCGTCGTCGCAACGTCGATCGTGATTCACGGCATCTCGGCCACGCCGATGATGGAGCACTATGAGCGCAGCAAACGGCGCCGACGCGGGGCGGCCTGAGCGCGTCTTCACCACGTGTGTCGATCAGTGCAACTGTCGATGAATCTCTTCGGCCAGTTGTTGCGACACGCCTTCCACGGTTGCAAGTTCATCGATGCTCGCGGCGAGCACGCCCCGCAGGCCGCCAAAGCGTGCGAGCAGTTTCTGCCTGCGTTTGGCGCCGATCCCTTCGATCTCCTCGAGGCGTGACGTTGTGCGCGTCTTCGCGCGGCGCGCACGCATGCCGGTGATGGCGAAACGATGCGCCTCGTCGCGGATCTGCGCGATCAGCATCAGCGCGGCGGACTCCTTGCCCAGCTCGAGCGCGGCCCGCCCGTCGGCGAAGACCAGTGTCTCGAGGCCGACCTTGCGATCCTCGCCCTTGGCCACGCCCACGATCAAGCCGATGTCGAGGCCGATCTCAACGAACACCTGACGCGCGATCTCTACCTGGCCCTTGCCGCCATCGACGAGCACGACATCGGGAAAGGACGCGGGGGGGATGCTCGAAATGCGTTTGCCTTTCGCAGGCGCGTCCGGCGCCTCATCCGATGTCGTATTCGATGGAGCCTCGCCGTCGCGCGGCTCGCTCTCATCCGTGACCGTGCCCTCCCCCGCCTCGCGCACTTGCTTTGCGATCTCGAGATCGGCTGCCGCCACATCGATCGCATCCGCGCCGGTCGAGGCTTCGACCAGCTTCGCATAGCGCCGCGTGAGGACCTGGCGCATCGCCGCGTAGTCGTCTCCCGGCGTGATGCCGGCGATGTTGTAGCGCCGGTATTCGCCGTTCTGCATCGTGTGGTGATGGAACACCACGCACGAGGCCTGCGTCGCCTCCCCCATGGTGTGGCTGATGTCGAAGCACTCGATGCGCAGCTCGGCGAGATCTTCCTTCTCGTTCTCGAGCCCGAGCACTTCGGCGAGCGCACGCGTGCGCGCCTGCTGCGAGCCCTCTTCGGCAAGCATGCGCGCCAGCGCGAGCGCGGCATTCTTCTCGGCCATCTCGAGCCAGATCCGGCGCTGGCTTTGCGGCTGGTGCACGAGGGCGATGCGATGCCCGCATTGCTCTTCGAGTGCGGCGATCAGCTCGGACGCGTCGGGGTCGAGGTTGACGATCAGCGTCTGCGGGATGAACTTGTCCAGGTAGTGCTGCGCGAGAAAGGCCTCGAGGACCGCCGCTTCGATTCGCTTGTGCGACAGGCGGCCTCCCGATTCGACGTGCGTCGGAAAGTAGGCGCGATCTCCGAGGTGGCGGCCACCGCGCACCATCGCCAGATTCACGCACGCCCGTCCGCCTTCGACGCGCACCGCCAGCACATCGACGTCGGCATTCGTGCCTTCGCTGCTACCCAACTCGATGTTCTGCTGCTGCAGCACGCGCGAAAGCGCGCCGATCTGGTCGCGCACCGCAGCGGCTTCCTCGAAGCGCAGCCCCGCGGCCGCGGCTTGCATCTTCGCGTCGAGAAAGGCGAGCACTTCGGAGGTCTGGCCACGCAGGAAGCGCGACGCGTTCTCGACATCGAGCGCATACGCCTCGGGCGTGATCGCAGACACGCAGGGCGCGCTGCAGCGCCTGATCTGATGCAACAGGCAAGGCCTCGAACGGTTCGCGAATACCGTGTCCTCGCAGGTGCGCAGCATGAAGACCTTCTGCAGGATCTGGATACTCTCTTTCACCGCCCACGCATTGGGGAAGGGTCCGAAATATTGCTGCCGCTTGTCGACCGCGCCGCGGTAGTACGCCATGCTCGGATAGCGATGCGCGGTGATCTTCAGGTAAGGATAGGACTTGTCGTCCCGAAAGACGATGTTGTAGCGCGGCGCCTGCGTCTTGATGAGGTTGTTCTCGAGCAGCAGCGCTTCGGCCTCCGAACGCGTGGGCGTGGTGTCGATGCGCGCGATGCGCTCGACCATGTGCGCGATGCGCGGGTCGCGCGCGCCCTTGTTGAAGTAGCTGGCAACGCGCTTCTTCAGGTCGCGCGCCTTGCCCACGTAGAGCAGCACGCCCGCCGTGTCGTAGTAGCGATAGACGCCGGGCAGGCCGGGCAGCTTCGCGATGATGCGTTTGGGATTGAAGGCCGGTGGCTGCGCCGGCGCCTGCATTTCAGTCATCGTGAGTCGAGATGCGAACGGATATCGGCGAGCACCGCATCGAACATGTCAGGAGTCAGTCGCCTGGTCTGCGTGTTGTAGCGGCTGACGTGATAACTATCGAACAGAACGGCGCCGCGTTGCAACCCGCCTTGCAACTCGTGACGCGCGTGATGCGCGAAGCGGTACGCGCTCGCCTTCGATCCGCAAGCTTCCACCACCGCACGATGCGCGATCGTGCCGAGCGCGAGGATCGCTTCGAGACGCGGCAGCATGGCCAGTTCCGCAGCGAGATAGCCGTTGCAACGTCTGATCTCGTCGAGCTCGGGCTTGTTCGCAGGCGGCAGGCACTTCACCGCGTTGGCGATGCGGCAATCGATGAGGTGCAGCCCATCGTCGCGACGCGCGCTGATCGGTCGGGTCGCGAAGCCGTGTCTATGCAAGGTCGAATACAGCAGTGGCCCGCACCAGTCGCCGGTGAACGGTCGCCCCGTCGCATTGGCGCCGTGCAGGCCGGGCGCGAGTCCGACAATCAGAAAGCGCGCGTCCGGGTCGCCGAACGAAGGCACCGGCCGCGCCCAGTAGTCGGGGTACTTCTCGCGCACCTCATCGAGGAAGCTCGCGAGGCGCGGACACCGGCGGCAGTCGGGGTCGTATGCGGGCGTTGCCCCACCGAGAGGCTCCCGCTCCCTAGAAGGGAGAATCGCAATGGGGAGAGGGTCGCCGATGATCGACCGCCTCACTTCACGCGATTGCGATACTCGCCGTTGCGCGTGTCGATCTCGATCTTGTCCCCGGTCGCCACGAACGCCGGCACCGAGACTTCGAAGCCCGTCGGCTTGATGCGCGCGGGTTTGAGCACCTTGCCTGAGGTATCGCCCTTGACGGCGGGCTCGGTGTATTCGACTTCGCGCACGACGCTGTTGGGCAGCTCGACCGAGATCGCCTTGCCGTCGTAGAACACGACCTCGCAGGCCATGCCGTCGTCGACATAGTTGATCGCGTCACCCATGTTGTCCTTCTCGACTTCGAACTGGTTGTATTCATTGTCCATGAAGACGTACATCGGATCGGCGAAGTAGGAATAGGTGGCTTCCTTGCGATCGAGCACGACCACGTCGAACTTGTCGTCGGCGCGATAGACGGTCTCCTGCGCCGACTCGGTCAGCAGGTTCTTCATCTTCATCTTGACGACGGCGGAGTTGCGGCCGGACTTGTTGTAATCGGCCTTCTGCACGACCATCGGGTCGCGGCCGACCATGATCACATTGCCGGCGCGAATTTCTTGAGCGGTTTTCATCGGTACGAGTCAGTTGGAGAGAAGAGGTTCGGCAGCCTTGAACCCGGCCGGCCGAAAACCCGTCATTTTAGCAAGGCGCCGCGGCGTTCCGCGACGAAGGCAGCGAGACTATCGACCAGACCCGGCTGCGACGCGAGGCTTTGGCGCCACACCTGGGCATGCGCCGAAAGCTCCGGCAGTTGGTCGCACCAGCGCGCCCACGCGTAAGTGAAGTCCGGCCCTTGCGTGTTCCACGCATGCCAAAGCGCCTGTTGCGCGTCGCGCGCGGCCTGCGGCAGGCCGGCTTCGTAGCGTTCTTCGAACGCGTCCAGTTTCTTCATGTGCGCGTCGTCCGCCTGAGGATAGATGTGCCAGACGAAAGGCCGAGCCGCCCATTGCGCACGTACGAACGAATCTTCGCCGCGCACGAAATTGATGTCGCAGCTCCACAGCAGGCGGTCGAAGTCGTCCTGATCGACGAAAGGGATGGTGATGATCGAAAGCGAGCCGCGCTCTTCGATGTCGAGGCCGGTGCCGGTTTCTGCCGACAGGACGCCTTCAGGCACGACCACCGACCATCGTCGATCGCGATCCTCGCTCATCGCCTGGAAGAGCGGTTCGAATGGCGCACTGGAATAGACGAACAGCGACACGCGCATCTCGCCCGCGATGGGCAGGTGAACCCGCAGGCGCCGCCAGAAAGCCTCGACCTGTTCGCCGTCTTCGATGAAGGCACGCCGTCGGTCTTCGAGGCCCGCCTCGATCGGCAGCCCGCCCGATTCCTCGCCGAAGCCCGGATAGAAGAAGTATTTGACCAGCGGCAGCGTCCGATGCGGCGATGGCAGGCGATGGAAATCGTCGACCCATGCTTCTGCGCTCAAGTATTCAAGATCGATCCAGACCGGCGGTTGATGGCCTGCCTGCTCGACCTCGTGCGCCATCGCATCGACGTAGGCCTGCGGCAATCCACACCCGAACAGTTCGATCACGGCATCTGCAGGTTCGATACCGGCCGAACCGTACGGTGACCATCGCGACACTTCGATGGCGTCGATGTGCTGACGTTGCGCATCTCGATCGATGCGCGGCTCGATGCGCGTGAACGCGGCCAAATCATCGATCCAGAGGCGCACCGAACGTCGTGCATCGCTGGCCAGTTGCCGTGCGAGCCGCCATGCGACGCCGATGTCGCCGTAGTTGTCGATGACGCGGCAGAACAGATCCCAGGACTCGAGGTCGGCATCCTGCGCGGCGTCGCGTCTTTCGCCCTCCGAGTTCACGTCGCTAGCAGGCGCGCTTCGCGCAACACCGCGAGTGACTGCTGGTAGCGCGGATCGTCGCGCACGTCGCCTGAGAAGGCGCGCGCGCGCAAGGCTTGCAAGCGGCGCTGGGAGCGCGCGTCACGAATGTCTTCGAGCCGGTCGAGCAATGCGTCGGCCCGCTCGGAGTCATTGCACATGAGAACCACGTCGCATCCGGCTTCGAGCGCAGCCCGGCCGGCCGCGACCACGTCGCCGGCGACACTCGCGGCTTCCATCGAGAGGTCGTCGCTGAAGATCGCGCCTTCGAATCCGAGGCGGCCGCGCAGGATGTCCTGCAACCAGACCGACGAGAAGCCTGCCGGCTTGCTGTCCACGGCAGGATAGATCACGTGCGCGGGCATGACCGACGCGAGCGCCGGCGTCAGCCACGCATAAGGCATCGCATCGTCCGCGAGGATCGTCTCGAGATCACGGTCGTCGACCGGGATCGCAACGTGCGAGTCGGCTGCGACGTATCCGTGCCCCGGAAAATGCTTGCCGCAGTTCGCCATGCCTGCGAGCAGAAGACCGTGTATCAGGCTCTTGGCAAGCAAGCCCACGACGCGTGGATCGCGATGGAAGGCGCGGTCGCCGATCACGCCGCTCGGGCCGTGATCGAGATCGAGCACGGGCGTGAACGAGAGATCGATGCCGCATGCAACGAGATCAGCCGCCAGGATGAAGCCGACCGCGGTGGCCGCACGCGTAGCGGTCAAGGCGCCGCTCGCCGCGTCGCCGTTCCACAGTGCCCCGAGGCTGCGCATGGTCGGCAGCAGCACGAAGCCATCGCTACAAAAGCGTTGCACGCGACCGCCCTCATGATCGACGGCGATCAGCAGTCCCGGCCGCAACGTGCGCATAGCCTTGACCAGCGCGCAGAGCTGCACGCGGCTTTCGAAATTGCGTGCGAACAGGATCACGCCGCCGGTCTTCGGGTGTGCGATGCGGCGTCTATCGTCGACGGTCAGGGTCGTCGATGCGACATCGAGCATCACGGGGCCGAGCGAGGTCTTGTTCATGAGGCTGGAATCGATGAGGACTGTGGATCGATCTGCGCATCGACGCGCGCGTCGACTCTCTCGATGACCGCGAACGCGACCGCGTAGTCGGCGTCGTCGGTCACCGTGACGTGCGCGATCAACGAGCGCTCGCGCATCCATGCCGACAACACCTCGTCGGTGGCGACGTGCGGCTTGCCCGAGATTTCCTTGAGGATCTGCGCTGCGCGCCAGCGCATCGGCATGCGCATGCCCAGGCCGAGCGCCTTCGAGATCGCTTCCTTGGCGGCAAAGCGCGTCGCGAGGAACGTGATGCCGCGCGAGGTTTCATACGCACTCGCGTGCGCGTGATCACGGGCGCTGCGACGGCGATAGATGGCCATCTCTTCAGGTCCGAGTATGCGTTCGACGAAGCGATCGCCGTGACGGTCGAAAGCCGCGCGTATGCGATCGACCTTCTGGATGTCGGTGCCGATGCCGAAGATCATCGCGAGGCTTTTCCGACTGGCATCGACGCGCGATCGATGCATGCGAGATACGCCCGCACCGTCGCCGCGAGCCCCAGTTCGAGCGCATCGGCGATCAGGGCATGGCCGATCGAGACTTCCGCCACGGCCGGCACCGCTTCGAGGAAAACGGCGAGATTGTCGCGATTCAGGTCGTGGCCTGCGTTGACCTTCAAACCGGCCGCGAGCGCCGCGCGTGCACCGTCGACGAAGCGCGCGAGCGTCTCGTCCTGTGACTGTGTTCCGTAGGCGCGCGCATAGCTTTCGGTGTAGAGCTCGATGCGATCGGCGCCGACGTCGGCGGCACGCTTCATGGCCGATGCCGCGGGGTCCATGAAGAGGCTGACGCGCACGCCCAGGCCGTGCGCTTCTTCGATCAAGGGCCTCAGGCGCTCGGCATCGATATCGAGATTCCATCCATGATCGCTGGTCGCCTGTTCGACGCTGTCAGGCACGAACGTGCATTGCTGCGGCCGCACCGCGCGCACGAAGTCCATCAGGTTATGGAAGGGATTGCCTTCGATGTTGTACTCGGCGCGCGGCCAGTCCTTCAGCAGCGCGGCAAGGTCTTGCACGTCGCCTGCGCGGATGTGTCTTTCGTCGGGGCGCGGATGCACGGTGATGCCCGAGGCACCGGCGTCGAGTGCGAGGGTCGCCGCGCGCGTCACGCTCGGGATCGTGAGCGCGCGCGTATTTCGCAACAGCGCGACCTTGTTGAGATTGACCGACAACGCGGTGCGCGTGTCTGCATCCGGACTCTCGGCAGCGACCAATGGATTCATCGCCTTGTTCCTTCTTCCAGCGATTGCAGGTCGAGCATCATGCGTCGGGTGTGCAACACCTGACCCTGCATGTGGTGCTGCAGAACGAATCGCATCAGCGTCTTGGCCTGCGCCAGCGTGACGGGGTCGCTGTAATCCTCGGCTTCAATGTCGAGCAACGTCTTGCCGAGGATCAGGGTGTCGTCGTCGCCGGCACCGCGATTGGCAAATGGGTGCCCGTCGTCGCCATCGACACGGATCGGTCCCTGCTCGGGCACGTAGCGATAAAACGCTGTCGATTCGACGGCTTCACCGCTGGCGGTCTGGCTGAGCCGCAACGCATAGCCGGCTCCGCGCAACAGCACGCCTTCGAAGTGGCGCAGCACCGGCGCTGCGGGACCGTCGTCATCGGCCAATGCCGCGAGCGCCTCGTGATAGGCGTCGAACAAGGCTTCGTGTGGATCATCGCGCGCAAGCAATTTCTGGATCAGTTCATTCAGGTAGAAGCCCGACATCAGCGCGTCGCCGCGCAACGGCGGCAATCCTCCGGTCCATTCGGCGCGCGTCAAGGTCCGCAGGTCGCTGCCGCCGTGGGCGCTCGTGATTGCGCTCGTTGCCGCGCGCGAACGCGCCTGCACCCAACTGATGGTCAAAGGGGAAAACGCGAGCAGCACGCCACGCAATGCCGATCGCGGTCGCTTAGCGCCGCGCGCGACCAGTGCCACGCGGCCGTGATGCCGCGTGAGCGCATCGACGATCAGGCTGGTCTCCTTGTACGGATAACTGTGGAGTACGAACGCGGCTTCGTCACCGATGCGGGTTTCGGACCGCGGTGCGCGCGATCGGGCACGTGGTGCAACACGTTGCGGCGCTCCGGTCTCCACTTCCGACTCGGTTGCAGATTCCACGAGCGAAGCTACGGCGGTGGCGTGGGCCTCACTCATACCCGAACGACTTGACGAGCGCGGCACTGTCGGCCCAACCCGACCTCACCTTGACCCACAGCTCGAGGTGGCTGCGCGCATCGAGCAGCTTCTCGATGTCGACGCGCGCTTCGCTGCCGATCTGCTTGAGCTTGGCGCCGCCGGGTCCGATCAGCATCGCCTTGTGGTTGGCGCGCTCGACCACGATGGACGCCGCGATACGGCAGAAGCGGCCGCCATGCGGAGACGGCTCCTCGATGAAGCGGTCGATGATGACCGTCATGCCATACGGCAGCTCGTCGCCGAGCTGGCGAAAGACCTTCTCGCGGATCAACTCGGACACAAGGAAGCGTTCGCTGCGGTCGGTGAGATGGTCGGCGTCGAACAGCGGCTGTCCGACCGGCAAGAGGGCTTCGATTTCCTTGAACAAGGGTTCGATCTGCAAGCCGGTCTTCGCCGAGATGGGAACGATCGCGGCCCACGCATGCTGCGGCGCTCGCGCCTGCAGGTATGGCAGAAGGCTCGCCTTGTCGTCGAGTGTGTCGGTCTTGTTGACGACCAGGATCACCGGCACATCGGCGAGCAGCATCTCGAGCACGATCAGATCGTCGGGCCCGAAGCGGCCGGCCTCGACCACGAACAATATGCATGCGACGCCGGCGATTCCGTCGCGCACCGCGCGGTGCATGGACTTGTGCAGCACGCTCTTGTGCCTGATCTGCACGCCGGGCGTATCGACGAAGATGAACTGCGCGGTCGCCGTCGTCGTGACGCCGACGATGCGGTGGCGTGTGGTCTGCGCCTTCCGCGACGTGATGCTGATCTTCTGGCCGACGAGGCGATTGAGCAAGGTGGATTTGCCGACGTTGGGCCGCCCGATGATGGCGATCATTCCGCAGCGAAAGTCCGGCAGAAATTGCGCCCGTTCGATGGTCATCGCGGCGCCCTCGGCGCCCGGTTCGACGGGCTCAGGCAACACGGACCTTCGGCGACCGCGGCAGCTCGGCGAGCGGTTCGCCGGAGACCTGCGTCAACATGCTGCCGGTGACTTCGTTCGGAGCTGCAGACGGGGCGCCCTGTCCATTCTTCGAAGCATCGTCGGTTTCCGACCCGTCGTTCGCGCGTGGTACTGCCTTGACTTCGGGCCTTGCGTCGGTCTTGACTTCGGACTTGGTGTCCGCCTTGATTTCGGGCTTGGCGTCCGCTTTGGCGTCGGGCTTCATGGCCTTCATATCCTTCAGCTTCGACACCGCGGTCGCGTCGCTCGCCGCTTGACGACTGCTTGCACTTGCAACGATGCGCGCGGGCTCGATCGGCGCGGCCGCCTTGGTCGATGTGCGATCGAGCGAAGGCTTTGCAAGCGTCGCGTCCGCTTCGCGTGGCTTGGGCTCGGGTGCCTTTCGAGTCGAGGCCGCGGCAAGGCTTGCGCCATCGGCGGGCCCGGTCTCCGGACTCTGCTCGACCGACACCGGCAAACTGAGCTGCGCCGATTTTGCGCGGCGCGCGCGCTTGGTGGCTGCGCCCGTCAAGGCCTGCGCGGCTTCGAGCGCTTTCTTGGCGGCGGCCTGCTCGGCCGCACGGCGGCTGCCGCCCGCGCCCAGCACCTGGATGGCAAGCTTGGCGACCGCGCATTCGACTTCGAATTCCTGACTGTGGGCAGCGCCATGCGTGGCCACCACCGTATAGACCGGCAGTGCAATCTTTCGTCCCTGCAGATATTCCTGGAGCAAGGTCTTGGCATCCTTGCCGAGCGTCTTCGGATCGACCGTGTCGAGCACCGGTTGGTAGAGGCGCTTGATCATGCGTCGCGCCACGTCGAATCCGGCGTCAAGAAAGACGGCGCCGAACAGCGCTTCGACGGTGTCGGCAAGTATCGAAGGTCGCCGAAAGCCACCGCTCTTCAACTCGCCTTCCCCCAGGCGCAGATGCTGGCTCAGTTCGAGACGCTGCGCGATCTCGTAGAGCGACTGCTGTTTGACGAGGTTGGCGCGCAAGCGCGAGAGGTCGCCCTCGTCGATCTTCGAGAATTTGTCGAACAGCAGCGAAGCGATCACGCAATTGAGCACGCTGTCGCCCAGAAACTCGAGGCGCTCGTTGTGCGCCACGCTGTGGCTGCGATGGGTCAGCGCCTGAGACAGCAATTCCTTCGAGGCGAACTCGTGCCCCAGGGCAGTCTGTAACGCTTGGACATCCATCGAGAGTTCGTCTTTCTAAAGCGCGTCTTTCCGAAGCGAGTCTGCTAGAGCGACTTGCTGGTTCCCGCGTAATCGATGGTCAAGCTGACCGGTCCGAACAGCGGGATTTTCTTCGTGTACGCGAACGACACCACGATGTCGTCGTTGACCTTGGTGATATCGAGATCCTTGCCTGACAGCACCGTGATGTCGTCGATCGCGGCCGAGCGATCGAATGCCTTTTGAATTTCGACCACAGTATTGGCGGTGGCTTGGGCTCGCTTGATTGCCGACAAGGCCGCCCGATATTCGACGAACGTCGGCACGACGCGAAGCGCAACGATCGCCGCGAATCCGATCAAGATGACCAGCACGACGAGGCTGACCACACTGATTCCCCTTTGATGGGAAACAGCGCGGGAAACAGTGCCGAAACGCGAGCGGATGGATGAAGGAATCAAGACTGTTCTCTACCGGAATGAGCCGATGCGATGGATGTTACCGAAGTTCATCCAGATGAAAAACGCTTTGCCGACAATATTCTCGTTCGGGACGAAACCCCAATAACGGCTGTCGGCGCTATTGTCGCGGTTATCGCCCATCATGAAATATTGGCCATTTGGAACCTTGCAGGTCACCGAAGTATTGCCATCTGAATAAACGCAATTATCCCTGAACGGGAACGAATTTGGCGTTATTACGCCCGAACGTTCGTCATCGAGCAGAATCATGTGATTCACGAATCCACCGTCCGACGGCAATTGTTCAGCGAATTGTTTGGCATAAGTCACACGCTCGGAATCGAAATAATCGGGCGCCGCGATCGTTTGCACGGTTTGCCCATTGATGCTCAATCGTTTGTTTCGATAGACGATCGTATCGCCAGGCAACCCGATCACGCGCTTGACGTAATCGACCGACGGATCGACCGGATAACGAAATACCATCACGTCGCCGCGCTGGGGCGAGCCCACGTCGAGAATCTTCTTGTTGACGATCGGCAACCGGACGCCGTACGTGAACTTGTTGACCAGGATGAGATCGCCGATCACCAGCGTCGGAATCATCGAGCCGGAAGGAATCCGAAAGGGCTCGAAGAGAAACGACCGGAGCACGAAGACCACGAGAATGACCGGGAAGAAGCCGGCGGGGAATTCGATCCATCCCGGTTGGCGGATCAAGCGTTCGCGAAGGCGCTCGCGCTCTTCCGTGATGGCGCGCGGGTCGATGCTCGCAGCCGTTCCCTCGGTTTCACGCAACTTGGCCTGCGTGTCGAAGTGCCGCAGCGCCGCCTCGGCCTCGGCGATGCGCCTACGACGAAGGACCAGCCGGTCGAGCAGCCAGATCGCGCCGGTCGCGACCAGCAGCCAGAACAGGATCACCGCAAAGTTGAAACTCATTTGTCCTCCACTTGCAGGATGGCGAGAAAAGCCTCCTGAGGAATCTCGACCGATCCGACCTGCTTCATGCGTTTCTTGCCGGCCTTCTGCTTGTCAAGCAGCTTGCGTTTGCGGCTGATGTCGCCGCCGTAGCACTTCGCGATCACGTTCTTGCGCAGCGCCTTGACGTTTTCGCGCGCGATGATGTTCGAGCCGATCGCGGCCTGGATCGCGACATCGAACATCTGTCGGGGAATCAGCTCGCGCATCTTGGCTGCGACTTCGCGACCGCGATGCTGGCTGTTGGCCCGATGCACGATCACCGCGAGCGCATCGACCTTCTCGCCGTTGATCAGCATGTCGACCTTGACGACATCAGCCGCGCGGTATTCCTTGAACTCGTAATCCATCGACGCGTAGCCGCGCGACACCGACTTCAACTTGTCGAAGAAGTCGAGCACGATCTCGGCCAGCGGGATCTCGTAGGTCAGCATGACCTGACGACCGTGATAGTCCATGCCGAGCTGCGCGCCGCGCTTCTGCGTGGCGAGCGCGATCACGGAACCCACGTAATCCTTGGGCATATAGAGCTTGACCGTGACGATCGGTTCGCGAATCTCCTCGATGCGGCCGGGGTCGGGCAGCTTCGACGGGTTCTCGATCTGGATGAGGCTGCCGTCGCGCATCAGCACCTGATAGATCACCGACGGCGCGGTGGTGATCAGGTCCATGTCGTACTCGCGCTCGAGGCGTTCCTGCACGATCTCGAGATGCAGCAGCCCCAGGAAGCCGCAGCGAAAGCCGAAGCCGAGCGCCTGCGACACTTCGGGTTCGTATTGGAGCGACGAGTCGTTCAGGCGCAGCTTCTCGAGCGCGTCGCGCAGCGCGTCGTACTGATTGCTCTCGATTGGAAAGAGGCCCGCGAAAACCTGTGGCTGCGCTTCCTTGAATCCGGGCAATGCCTGCTTGGCGGGCCGGGATGCGAGCGTCACCGTGTCACCGACCTTGGCCGCCTTCAACTCCTTGATGCCGGCGATGATGAACCCCACGCCGCCTGCCGAGAGTTGCGCACGCGACAAGGACTTGGGCGTGAACACCCCGACCTGCTCGACCAGATGCTGCGAGCCGTTGGCCATCAAGAGGATCTTGTCGCGGGGCTTGACGACGCCGTTAAACACGCGCACCAGCATCACCACGCCGACATAGTTGTCGAACCACGAGTCGATGATCAACGCCTGCAACGGCTCCGTAGCGGAACCGCTGGGCGGCGGGATACGCGCGATCACGGCTTCGATGATGTCGGGCACGCCCTCGCCGGTCTTCGCGCTCGCGCGGATCGCGTCCTGCGCATCGATGCCGATCACGTCCTCGATCTCTTCGATCGCGCTTTCGGGATTGGCGCTCGGCAGATCGATCTTGTTCAGCACCGGCACCACTTCGACGTCGAGCTCGATCGCGGTGTAGCAGTTGGCAACCGTCTGTGCCTCGACACCCTGAGTCGCATCGACCACCAGCAACGCGCCTTCGCAGGCCGACAGCGAACGGCTCACCTCATACGAGAAATCGACGTGACCTGGCGTGTCGATCAGGTTGAGCTGGTAGAGCTTGCCATCGCGCGCCTTGTATTCGAGGACCGCGGTCTGCGCCTTGATGGTGATGCCGCGCTCGCGCTCGAGATCCATCGAGTCGAGCACCTGCGCTTCCATCTCGCGATCCGACAGGCCGCCGCACAACTGGATGATGCGATCGGCCAGGGTCGATTTGCCGTGATCGATATGGGCAATGATGGAAAAGTTGCGGATCTGCTGCATCGATGAATGAGAACTGGGGAGCACTGCGTGCGGAGCATTGCGCGGCGCGAAGCGTTGATCGAGTCGATGGACCCGAACTGAAAATGCCGGGATGGCGGGCAACAAAAAAGGGGGCCGCGCACGGTCGGCTCCCCTTTTGCCAAGCCCGCGATTTTACCCGAAGCGGCGTCTGATTCCCGAACGACGAAACCGCGACGCCAATCCAGGCTGCGCAATGGTACGTAGCGCCCACGCAGACCGCGCGGCTATTGCCTCTGGGTCGGACGCAGCGGCAGATAAAACACGTTCTCGCCCCGACGAACCAGCAGGAACGCCTGCTTCTTCGCATCGAGCTTGACGACCTGCTCGTTGAACTGCTTCGCGCTCGTGACATCGACGTTGTTGAGTGCCAAGACAATGTCGTCGCGACGCAGGCCGGTGCTCGCCGCCGACCCTTCAACGCTCTCGACCAGCACGCCCGACGCGATGTTCAGTTGCTTGCGCTTCTCCTCGCCGAGGTCCACGACCGACAGCCCGAGGTTGTTGGTCACCGCAGGCTTGGGCGGCTCGGGCGCCTTGGGTGGCCGCTTGGTATCGGAATCGAGTTCGCTCACCACGATGGGAATGTCTCGCGGCGTTCCCTTGCGCAGCACCGACAGCATCGACTTGGTCCCGGGCTTGGTATCGCCCACCGCACGCGGCAGATCGACCGACTTCTCGATCGTCTTGCCGTCGAACTTGAGGATCACGTCACCCGGCATCACGCCCGCTTTTTCCGCCGGCGTTCCTACTTCGACCCGGCTGACGACCGCGCCTTGCGGCTTGATCCCCATCGCGTCGGCAACGTCCTTGCCCAGTTCCTGAATCTCGACCCCAAGCCGTCCGCGCCTGACGCGGCCGCCGTTCTTCAGTTGCTCGACAATGCGCATCGCGTCATCGACGGGAATCGCGAACGAGATACCGATACTGCCGCCAGAGCCCGACAAGATCTGCGAATTGATCCCGATCACTTCGCCGCGCATGTTGATCAACGGCCCGCCCGAGTTGCCCGGATTGATCGCGGCATCGGTCTGGATGAAGGGCAGCAATTCGCCGGTATCGCGCCCCTTCGCGCTGACGATACCCGCGGTGACGGTGTTCTCGAGGCCGAACGGCGAGCCGATCGCAAGCACCCATTGGCCCACGCGTATTCCCTTCGAGTCGCCGATGGTGGTCTTGGGCAGGCCGCTCGCTTCGATCTTCACGAGCGCGACATCGGTGCGCTTGTCGGCGCCGATCAGCTTACCCTTGAACTCACGCTTGTCGGTGAGCGTGACGATGATCTCGCTCGCGCTCTCGACCACGTGGGCGTTGGTCATCACATAACCGTCGGCCGACAGGATGAAGCCCGAGGCCACGCCACGCTCGCGCGGCGCGTCCGGAGTTCCGCGGTCCCCGCGATCACCACGCCTGCCTCGCGGCGTCGGCGCCTTGTCCGGCCCTGGTGTCTGCGGTGCCGGCACCCCGAAGAAGCGTCGAAAGAGTTCCTGCACATCGTCGTCGTCCAGGCCTTCCACCGAGGGCACGCCCCGCAGTCTCTCGGTCGTGCGAATGTTGACGACGGCGGGACCGACGCGCTCGACCAGATCGGCGAAGTCCGGCAGGTCACGGCCTTGCGCGAGCGCCGGTGGCGAGGCGAAGACAATCATCACGCTCGCGAGCGTCGCCACGAAGAAACTTCGCATGTTGCCTTCCTTGAATGAGACCGACGCGACTCGGCAAAAAGAATCGGATCAGCGCGAGATCGGAGCGCGATCCGATCGAGCCGATCCGGATTGCATCATGCCAGCAGATGCGGACTGCCGCATGGGATAGCGGCGAACTTCGACGCGAGTAGCGTAGCCAAGCGCGCTGCCAGACCTATTTCGGCGCCTTGTATGAGACGGTGCTCGCCATCTGCTTGACCGACGCGGCGGGCAAATCGCCCACGACGGTCAGCCAATAGTCGCCCAGCCTTCGGGTCACGACATTGATCGGCCCTTTGCTGGCGTCGCCTTCGGCCACCCCGGGCGGAGGAGCCGTCTCGATGAAGATCGAAACTGCGGCAAGCCCGTCCGAATAGACGATTTGTCCCACGTCCTCCCGGCCACCGAAGGCGCGACGGACCTCCATCACCTTGTGAAAGCCCGCGATCGGCTGCGCGACCGACCAGCCGGCGCGCGCCAGATCGATCGGCGTCATGTTGCTGGTCTCGGTTCGCCAACCCTCGGTGCTCGATGACGTGGGCCTGATCTTCGCGCGGTCCACTGCGCCGCCGATCAAGACGTCGGTGAATGCCACCTGCTCGATCACGATGCCTTTGTCGTTGACCGTCTGCGCCTTCAACAGCAAGGACGAATCGCGATCGAACCACAGCCGGTATCCATAGCGCTGCTTGTCTCGCGCCTCGAGCTTGATGGCTTGCGCCATGCGGCCCGCGATGCGATCGACCCCTTCGGACGAAAGCCGATAGTACTGATCGATATCGGAAGGCGTGCTGGTGAGCAGCGCGGGAAAGCTGTCGTACCGAGCCCGCTTCTCGACCAGAATCAGCTTGCTGTCGGGAACGTAGCAGCGCACGTCGTCGTTGTGCCGGATGAACTCGCGCACTTGACCGTCGAGCAACTCGAGCTTCTCGTGCTCACCAGTCTTGTCGGCCACGTGCGTTACGCGCGACGACTGGACCTGATTGCCCTGCTGGTAGATGAAGATGCCTGCGTAGTTCTCTCTTTGCGCGGCTTGCTGGATCCGTATCAGCAGCGCGACCGCATCGCTGGTCGCGGACACTGGCGCATCGGGCGATGCGCCGATCGCGGGTTGGCATAACGCGATTCCGATCGCGGCGAGCAACAGACCCTGTACACCCACACCCTGCGAACGACGCACCATGCGCCTGCCCCGACTTCCTTCGGCCGACGGCCCTCGGCGCGGCGTGACGCGCGAGCTGATGTGAAATGTGATGCGCGTTGCAAGGCGCGGCCTGATGCGCGTTTCGTTCTGCGAGCGTGCAGACGTGCCGACCGTCATGAGTTCACTGCGGTGCGGGCACGGAGGTCGAAGCCGAAGTATTGAATGCCGCCGGCATGGCCGACGGGCCACGATAGGCGAATGGCGTCACATCGCGATGCGCAGCAAGATAAGGCGAGAGTCGGTCGGAATCAATCGCTTTCAATTCGCTACGCGCTTCGTCACTGCGCGCTTCAGGCTCGACGACGGGACTCGCCTTCGCAATCACCACTGTCGGTCCGTCGGAGGACGAAGCCAACGCTTTCCTGGCGTCGTCGCCACGCCAGAGCGGCGTGGCCACCCACGCTACGGCGACAAGCGCCGCCGCAATCGACGCGCCTGGCAAGCCCGTCCGCATCCAGAAGCCCGGCGCGCGCGAACGCCTGGCGCGCTTGGGGGCTACGATCGCGGGCTCTGCCGCCAGCGCCATCGAGAAGCGGCGCAATGCGAGTTGACTGTGTCCCACCCCAACGACTTCGTCGGATCGCAGCCAGTCTCCAGCGCAATGGGCCGACAGCCAGAAGCGACTCAGACTCTCGGACGCCAGCAAGGCGTCCAGGGTGGCGTCGATGGCCGCATCGTCGAGTTCGCTGTCGATCAAGGCCGACACCCGCATGCGTGCATCCGCATCGGCTGCTTGCGCTTCGACAGAGACCCCGACCGTGTCTTGAATATTCATCGTTACCACCTCTTGTCTTTCGCTGTTCCCAACAACGGACGCAATTCGGAAGCAATCGACTCCCGGGCCCGAAAGATGCGCGAGCGCACCGTACCGATCGGACAACTCATCGCTGCCGCAATGTCTTCGTAACTCATTCCCTCTATTTCTCTCAACTGGATCGCGGTGCGGAGCTCTTCTGGGAGTGCATCCATCGCCCGCCCGACGGTTTCGCCAACCTGCTTGCTCATCATCAGCGATTCCGGCGTGTTGATGTCCCTTAGTTGGTCCGCCTCCTCGAAAGTTTCAGCTTCTTCCGCATCATTGCCGGTGCTGGTGGGCGCCCTACGGCCCTGCGAGGCTAGATAGTTCTTGGCGGTATTGATCGCGATCCGATAAAGCCAGGTGTAGAAAGCGCTGTCGCCGCGGAACTGGGGCAGCGCCCGATAGGCCTTGATGAAGGCCTCCTGGGTCACGTCCTCGATCTCGGCCGCGTCGCGAACCAGCCGCGAGACCAGGCGATTGATCTTGCGCTGGTACTTCGCCACGAGCAGCTCGAACGCGTGCTTGTCGCCGCGCTGGACGCGCTCGACGAGAAGCTGATCGATTTCCCGCTCGGTCGCGGGTGGCGTGGGGTCAGACAAACGAATCCCTTGGGTTCGACCCGCCGGGGTCAGAACCGATCCGGCGCGAATCGTTGCGCTGCGCCCAGAGAAGAAAGCGATGCAGTCGCCATCCTCCGTCCGCATCGATTTCGCCGCGCACGACCGCGAGGTCGAGGGTGCGATGGCACAGTCGGGCAAGCAGCTTGGATGCAGGAACGAGGGCCGATACCGGCGAAGGCGCGAGCGACAGCACCGCGAAGCCCGGCCAGACCATCGAAGCGTCGGTCAGTGCAAAAGCTTGCGGCATGGTGCCCTCGCCCGGGTATCGCACCGATACGGCGGCGCGATCGCTGATGAAGACTTCGTATACGCACGAGCCGCCCGGCTTGATCCAGCGCTTCGCGCAGATCGCGACCGCCGTCATCATTGCGACGCCCGCCACGAGCCACAAGGCTGCAGAAGCGGACTGGTCGACCAGACGTGCCGCCATGGTCGCAGCCGTGAGGATGACCGTGCCTGCAATCATCGCCGCGCGGGCGCTGGCGAGGTAACGCGACGGCCCGATCGCGATGTGCGTCGAGAGACTCATGCGCTTGAAGAAGGCGTGCGCGCAGCGGCTGCCGCGCGGATCACTGATGAAGCACGAGCAGGTTCGCGAACGGCATCACAAGCGGCGCAAAATCATCGTGCCGTTGGTTCCGCCGAAACCGAAGGAATTCGAAATGGCGACGTCGATCTTCATGGACCGCGCCTGGTTGGCGCAATAGTCGAGGTCACACTCGGGATCCTGGTTGAAGATATTGATCGTCGGTGGCGAAATCTGGTCGCGGATCGCAAGGGCCGTGAACACGCCTTCGATACCGCCCGCAGCGCCCAGCAGATGGCCGGTCATCGACTTGGTCGAATTGACCACGAGCTTGTGCGCGTGGTCGCCGAAGGCGCGCTTGATCGCTTCGGTTTCGTTCCTGTCGCCCAGCGGCGTGGACGTGCCGTGCGCATTGATGTACTGGACTTCGTCCGGATTCAGCTTCGCGTTGCGAAGCGCGTTCAGCATCCCGCGCCGCGGACCATCCGCATCGGGCGCCGTGATGTGATACGCGTCCGAACTCATGCCGTATCCGATCAGCTCGGCGACGATGTTCGCGCCGCGTTCTTTCGCGTGCTCGTATTCCTCGAGCACCATGACGCCCGCGCCTTCACCGAGCACGAAGCCGTCGCGATCGATATCCCACGGTCGGCTCGCCAGCTGCGGCTCGTCGTTGCGCTGGGTCAGCGCGCGGGCGGCCGTGAAGCCGCCGATGCCCAGCGGCGAGATGGTGGACTCGGCTCCTCCGGCGAGCATCACGTCGGCATCGCCGTACTCGATCAGGCGACCGGCTTCGCCGATGCAATGCAGGCCGGTCGTGCAGGCGCTGACGATGCCGAAGCTCGGCCCCTTCATCCCGAAATGAATCGAGAGCTGGCCGGAGACCATGTTGATGATCGACGCGGGGACGAAGAACGGCGAGATGCGCCGCGGTCCGCGCGCTGCTAGCTCGATGCAGGTTTCTTCGATCAACGGCAGCCCGCCGATACCCGAGCCGACGATCACGCCGATGCGTTCGGCATTCTCGTCGGTGATGACCAGACCGCTGTCATTGACGGCCTGGATGCCCGCGGCAACGCCGTAATGGATGAACGTATCCATGTGGCGCGCTTCCTTGGCCACGATGTAATCGTCGACCTTGAAGCCCTTGACCTCGCCGGCGATGCGGCAGGAAAACGCCGACGCATCGAACCTCGTGATGCGATCGATGCCCGACTTGCCGGCGACGATATTGGCCCAGGCCTCAGGAATGGTATTGCCGACCGGGGAGATGATGCCGAGCCCGGAGATGACGACACGACGACGCATGTGGTTGAAAACGGTGCTGACGCAGCCGTCTTATTTCTTGTGCGAACTGACGTAGTCGATCGCCTGCTGCACGGTGGTGATCTTCTCGGCTTCTTCGTCCGGGATCTCGGTTTCGAATTCGTCTTCGAGAGCCATGACGAGCTCGACGGTGTCGAGCGAATCGGCGCCCAGATCATCGACGAAAGACGATTCGGTTTTGATGTCCGCTTCGTTGACGCCCAGTTGCTCGGCGACAATCTTCTTGACGCGCTGTTCGATGTTGTCCATGAACTCCTCTCCTCGGGGGGAATGTGTGACGATGAAGAGCGGGTCGCGCTCCAGGGTCTCTATCGGCGCTGGTATTGCTCGCTGCATGCTCGCCGCGTTGCTCGTTTGAAATTGCTCTCGACCCACTGTAAAAATTGCGCGGATTGTAGCAGACCAACCCATGCGGCCGACCTCCTCCATCGGGCTCGATGCTTGTCGGCCTACGCCTGAATCTCGGGCTTTCGGCAGACGAACTATGCCTTTCCGCGCTGTCCTCTCGCCGCGACTCTCGTTGCGTCTTCAGGCGCCACTTACATATACATGCCGCCATTGACGTGCAGCGTCGTGCCGGTGATGTATCCGGCGTGCGGCGAGACCAGGAAGGCGACCGCCGCCGCGATGTCGTCGGGCTTGCCCAGACGCGCCAGTGGGATCTGCGCGGTCAACGCCTCGACCTGTCCGGCGGTAAGGCCCTTGGTCATGTCGGTATCGATGAACCCTGGCGCGACGCAATTGACCGTGATGCCGCGGCTGCCGACTTCCTTGGCGAGCGCGCGCGTCATGCCTGCGACGCCGGCCTTCGCAGCCGCGTAGTTGGCCTGCCCCGCATTGCCCGCGGAGCCCACCACCGACGTGATGTTGACGATGCGCCCACCACGCGCCTTGATCATGCCGCGCAACACGCCGCGCGACAGGCGAAACACCGCCGACAGATTGGTGTCGATCACCGCGCTCCAGTCGTCGTCCTTCATGCGCATCGCCAGCGTGTCCTGCGTGATGCCCGCGTTGTTGACGAGGATGGCCAGCGAACCGAATTCCTTCTGAACCGCATCGATCGCCGCATCGCAGGCCGCCGCATCGCGCACGTCGAGCAGGATGCCCTTTCCCTTGCATTGACCCGATGCGCCCGAAAGATCCTCGGTGACCCCGGCCGCCCCCGCTTCCGACGTCGAGGTCCCGACGACAGTCGCGCCGCGCGCTGCGAGTTCGGCCGCGATCGCGCGACCGATGCCCCGCGATGCGCCTGTCACGAGCGCGACCTGTCCTGTGAGTTCGTGATTCATCGCAACCTCGTTCACTTCACCAGTTCCAAAGCCGCATCCAACGACGCGGGGTCGAAGATCGAGGCGCCATTCAAACGTGAGTCGATGCGCTTCGTCATGCCGGTCAACACCTTCCCGGGACCGCATTCGACGACCTGCGTCACGCCGCGGTCGGCCATCATGCGGATCGTCTCGACCCAGCGCACCGGACTCGCTGCCTGGCGGACCAGGGCCGCCTTGATCGCGGTGCCCTCGTGTTCGACGCGCACGTCGACGTTGTTGATGACATCGATGGCGGGCGCTGCAATCGCCACGCTCGAGAGATAGCCGGAAAGCCGGTCCGCCGCCGGTTGCATCAGCGACGAATGAAACGGCGCCGACACCGCCAGCATCACCGCGCGCTTGGCACCCGCTGCCTTGGCCGCTTCGCAGGCACGCTCGACGGCCGCCTTGTGCCCGGCGATGACGACTTGCGACGGCGCATTGAAATTGACTGGCTCGACGACTTCGTCTTCGGCGCCTTGTCTGCACGCTGCGCGAACCGCCTCGTCGTCCAGGCCGAGGATCGCGGCCATGCCGCCTACACCTGCTGGCACCGCGCTTTGCATCGCATTGGCGCGCAGTCGCACCAGCGGCAATGCGTCGCCGAATGCGAGCGCGCCGGCCGCGACCAGCGCCGCGTATTCGCCGAGGCTGTGGCCCGCCATCAACACAGGCGTACCACCGCCGGCCTCGATCCATGTGCGCCACATCGCGACGCCTGCCGCCAACATCACCGGCTGCGTATTGGTGGTGAGGCCCAGGTCTTCGATCGGTCCTTTCGCGATCAGGCTCGCGAGGTCCTGCTTCAGGACCTCGGACGCCTCTTCGAGCGTTGCGGCGACCGCGGGATGCGTGCTGCGCGCGGCCAGCATCGCATCGAGCATGCCAATGGCCTGCGAACCCTGCCCGGGGAAAACGAATGCGAATGTCATCGCGGTCCTACGTCTCGATTCAACATCCCGATCTCACATCTCGACCAGCACCGCGCCCCAGGTGAAGCCGCCACCCACGCCTTCCATCAACACCTTGTGGCCGCTCCTGATGCGGCCGTCGCGAACCGCGACGTCGAGCGCGAGAGGGATCGATGCCGCCGACGTATTGCCGTGCTCGGCAACCGTCGCGATCATTTTTTCGACAGGCAACCCGAGCTTCCGGCAGGTGCCCTGCATGATGCGGATATTGGCCTGATGCGGAATCAGCCAGTCGAGATCGGCCGGTGAAATGTCGGCGGCGGCGAGGGTTTCGAGCGCGACTTTCTCGAGCACATTGACGGCAAGCTTGAACACGGCCGGCCCATCCATTCGCAACAGGGCCTGTCCTGCCACACCGCCGCGATCGACGTTGCCGGGCACGCACAGGATGCCGACATGCTGTCCGTCGGAATGCAGGCGGCTGGCCATCACGCCGGGCCGATCGGCGGCCGTCATCACCACCGCGCCCGCGCCATCTCCGAACAGGACGCAGGTGGTGCGGTCTTCGAAGTTGAGGATGCGCGAGAACACTTCGGAGCCGATCACGAGCGCATTGCTGGCCTGCCCCGAGCGAATGAAGCTGTCGGCCGTCGTCATCGCGTAAATGAATCCGCTGCACACTGCCTGCAGGTCGAAGGCCGCGCACTGAGTGGTGATCCCGAGCTTCTGCTGAACGATGCAGGCCGTGCTTGGAAACACCATGTCTGGTGTCGAGGTCGCTATGATGATCAGGTCGATCGCCGATGGGTCCATGGCCGCGGCTTCGAGAGCTCGGCGTGCGGCGATGGTGGCCAGGTCGCTGCACGGCATGTCGCGATCGGCGAAGTGGCGCGCCTGGATGCCGCTGCGCGAGACGATCCATTCGTCGCTGGTCTCGATGCCGTTTTGCGCAAGCTCTGCGGCCAGCATGTCGTTGGTGACCCGACGCGGGGGCAAGTAGCTGCCGGTTCCGATGATGGTCGAGTAGGGCATGAGATGCGGCATGAGTATCGGCTTGAAGGTCGAGCGTGCGCGTGCTGCGGGTTCGCCGGATCGTCAGTACAGCGACGCGACCTGTTCATCGACGATGGCCGCCGATGCCGGGACGACCGGCCGCGCACTCTTCATCGCCGCGACGATCTGCGATGCGACGTCGTGGCGCGAGGCTTCGCATGCACGCCGGATCGCGTAGCCGAAGGCGAAGGCATCGGCCGAGCCGTGGCTCTTGATGACCAGGCCGCGCAGCCCGAGCAGGCTGGCGCCGTTGTACCGGCGGTGATCGACGCGCGTCTTGAAACGGTTCAGTACCGGCAGCGCGATTGCGGCTGCGAGATAGGTGAAGGGATTGCGCGTGAATTCCTCTCGGATGAAACCGCCCAGCATTTGCGCCAGGCCTTCGGAGGTCTTCAAGACGACGTTGCCGACGAACCCATCGCAGACCACCACATCGACGCAGCCCATGAAGATGTCGTTGCCTTCGACGTTGCCGTAGAAATTGAGTTGGCCGCGCTCGCTGGCCGCGCGCATTAATTCCCCGGCCTCCTTGACGGTGTCGTTGCCCTTGATGACCTCTTCGCCGATATTCAACAAACCCACGCTCGGCCTGTCCTTGCCGTCGATCGCAGCGACCAGCGCGCTGCCCATGATCGCGAATTGCAGCAGATGTTCGGCCGAGCAATCGACGTTGGCGCCCAGGTCGAGGACCGTGGTTGCGCCGCCGGTCTGGTTCGGCAACGACGTCGCGATCGCAGGCCGGTCGATGCCTTCGAGCGTCTTCAGCACATAGCGCGAGATCGCCATCAGCGCGCCGGTATTTCCCGCGCTCACGCAGGCGTCGGCGCGACCTTCCTTGACCAGGTTGATCGCCACGCGCATCGAGGAATCCTTCTTCTTGCGAAGGGCGATCTCGATGGAATCGTCCATCGTCACGACTTCGGACGCAGGGACGATTTCGATGCGCGGGTGATCGGCCGCGATTTTTGCGGCGCGTAGCCGCTCGGCAATCGCCACCGGATCGCCGACCAGAAGAATGGCGACGTCGGCGTGACGCTCCAGAAATTCGAGCGTGGCAGGGAGGGTGACCGCGAGGCCGTGGTCGCCGCCCATGCTGTCGATCGCGATACGGGCAGGCATCGAGGCGGGTGCTGCAGTAGTCAAATCGTGCGGGAAATCTGCAACACGAAAGGCATGCGGCCGAGATTCAATGAGTAACGAAGCGTGGAAGCCCGGAACGTCGTTGCGCTCGTCGAGGGGATGCGCGAGGACGCGCGATCAAGCGCGCGACGTCACTCGTCGTTCTTGGTCTTGACGACCTTCTTGCCCCGATAGAAACCGGTGGGGCTGATGTGATGACGACGATGCACTTCGCCCGTGGTGGGCTCGACGGCAAGCGGCGGCGAAGTCAGGAAATCGTGCGCACGGTGCATGCCGCGCTTCGAGGGCGACTTCTTGTTCTGTTGGACAGCCATAGCAACTCCAGATCCAAAACGGCATAAATTGACAAGCGGCGGATTCTAACACGCGAGCGTGGCGCGAATCGACTGCATTGCCGTAGGACTGCAAGAGGATTGTTATTGAAACAACGCTCTAGCGCGCGCCGCCGTCGGCGCCTTCATTGCTGTCATCGGCTGCATCGTCAGTTCGCATGCCGGGCTTTAAGGCGGCCAGCGTAGCGAACGGCGACGCCTTTTTCTCCCCGTAGGGAAGATTCACGCTTTCATCGGGACACGCCGCGTGCCTGGGCGCGATCGGCAACGCGAGGATGATTTCGTCTTCGATCAGCGCATCGAGATCGAAGTCGGTGGCGCCGACGATCGCATCGTATGCGTCGTCGTCGAGAGCGCCGGCCTGCGACTCGTCGGGCACGATCAAGAAACGCGAGCGGACCGCGACTGCCTGCGTCATCGGCTGCAGGCAGCGCTGGCAAATCAACGGGATCGCCCCTTCGATCTCGAGGTCGAGTCGCGGAAATCCAGGTCGCCCCTCCGCCCCGACCGCCGCTTTCCAGGCCAGTGCGCCGCTGCGATCCGGTGTGTCGACGCGCTGCATCCTGGCCAGCGGCAGTTCACCGGCGGCCTCGCCACCGAGTCGCGCGAATTCGAAGAGATCGATTTTCATGAAGTGCCATTCGATTGAGGACGGTTGGCTTCGACCATCGTCGGCTTGCGATAATACGGCGCGCTGCGATCCTTGATGGGATTTTCGCGTTTCCCTCATGCCCCTGTTGCCACGCCCTCCCCTCATCCTCGCGTCGAGTTCGCGTTATCGGCGCGAGTTGCTGCTGCGCCTGCGCATCCCGTTCGATGCGATCAGACCGGAAGTGGACGAAAGCGCGCACGACGGCGAATCGGCCGAAGCGACCGCGTTGCGCCTGTCGCGCGCCAAGGCCGAAACGATTGCAGCACAGCGACCCGATGCCGTGGTGATCGGCTCCGATCAGGTGGCCGAGTCCGAAGGCCATGCGATCGGCAAGCCCGGCACGCACGAAAATGCAGTCGTGCAACTGCGTGCGCTGAGCGGCAAGGTCGCACGCTTTCACAGCGGCGTCTGCGTGATCGCACCGCAAACCAACAGGGAGCGACAGGCCCAATGTGAGGTCGTGACCACGACGGTCCTGTTTCGCGCATTGGGCGATGCGGAGATCGACGCCTACCTGAAACTCGAAACCCCTTACGACTGCGCCGGTAGCGCGAAGGCCGAAGCGCTCGGCATCGCGCTGCTCGCGCGGATCGACAGCGACGACCCCACCGCGCTGATCGGCCTGCCGCTGATACGCCTCGTGACGATGCTGCGCGCGATCGATTATCCGGTCCTGCCGCGTTGATGGCCGGCGTCCTCTACCTGATTCCGAATGCGCTCGGCGCCGGCGCGTTGCAAGCCGTTCTTCCCGCACAGACGTCGGCTATCGCCGCGCGCCTCGATTACTTCGTCGGCGAAAACGCGAAGTCCACGCGCGCATTTCTCAAGCGCGTCGACGGGGTCGCGCCGTTGGCAAAACCGCTACGCGAAATCGAGATCGTCGAACTGAATGTAGCGACATCGAGTGAGGCCTTGCCCGTCCTGCTCGCACCGCTCCTGGACGGACGCGATGGCGGCCTGGTTTCCGAAGCAGGCTGTCCCGCAGTCGCCGACCCCGGCGCGGGGCTGGTGCGTCTCGCGCATAGTCACGGTATCGAAGTGCGTCCGCTCGTCGGACCGTCGGCGATCCTGCTCGCATTGATGGCCAGCGGACTCGACGGACAGCGCTTCGCATTCAACGGCTACCTGCCGACCGATGGTGCGGAACGCGCGCAGGCGATTCGCGATTTCGAGCGGCTGTCGACGCAGCGTCGCCAAACCCAGATCTTCATCGAGACTCCGTATCGCAATCAGGCGCTGCTGGCCGCCATGCTGGAACACTGCAAGCCATCAACGCTGCTCTGCGTAGCCCGCGACCTCACGCTCGATTCGCAATCGATCGCCACGAGAAGTATCGAGCGCTGGCGCGGCACGACCATTGATTTGCACAAGCGACCAACGGTTTTCCTGATGCTTGCGCACTGAAAAACTTAAGACCGCACGGTGATTGTCGGACGATCAATCGAACGAGAACGTATAGAACACATCCACCGCGCTCTCGGTTCCGGTCTGCACCTGCAGGTCCACGCGCTGGTAGATGTTGTAGCGAATCTTGAGCAACGTCGCGGCTTTCGTGAAGCCCTGCTCGAAGGTCACGCGCAGGCGCGACGAGATCTGCTTGCCGATGGTCAGGAGGCCGCCCCGATCGCCGCCTAATCCCGACACGCCGATCTCGTCCACGCCGAGCGTCGCAGCGATGCGCGACTGTATTCCGACCGAATCGGATGAACCCAGCAAGCTCGCCGCCGCGGTCGTGAGCAAACCGAAGTCCGACTTGCTCGATCCCGACAAGCCGTGGCCCAGCACCAGCCACGACAGTTTCTCGGTGTCTGGAACACTTGGGTTCGACGTGAGGCGTGCCTGCGGCGCGAGTGCGGTGCCACTGATCTGCACGCCGGCTTCGACCGCGAGGTTCTTGCGGACCGCATGGATGTCGAGCGCGGGGTTGTCGATCGGTCCCGAGAATGTCAGGTTGCCGCGGTCTATCGTCAGTCGCTGACCGTAGGCTTCGTAGGTCCCTTCACGTACCGCGACGGTGCCGATCGCGCGCAGATCGGTGCCCACGCCCGCGATGCGGATCACGCCGCCGAGCTTGCCGTCGAATCCTGAACCCTTGACCTTGAAGTCGTCGCCCATATCGAACTTCACTTCGAAGCGCACCGGCACGCTCTTGGCAGGCACGTCCTCGTCCGCCTTTTCCCGACCCACGATCACGATGTCGTCGGAGAGGATCGGGCCGCGGCGCTCGGCGAGCTGCAGCGATCCGCGGTCGGCCTTGAGGTCCGCGGTCAGTTCGATCCCCGCCGTGCCGAAGCGTGCCGTGCCCGTTCCCGAGACGACCATGGTGCGATCGGTGCGCGCAATCGCTTCGAACTTGTCGAGCTTGACGGCGAGCGAACCCGACACCTTGCGATCGGCCAGGCGCAGGTCACCGTTCGCGTTCAAGTGCCCGTTGCCCGCCGCGAGAGTCGCCTCCTTGAGGATGACGCGATCGCCGTCGAAGTCCATGTCGAGGTGGCCGTCGCGGAAGTTGATGCCCTGATCGGGCCAGCGCACGCCCACCGCATCGCCACTTGCATGGCCCGCGAGTAGCGGATGCGCGACCGTGCCGTGTCCGGTCACCGCCACCTGCAATCGACCGTAGAGATCGAGGCCGGGTCGTCCCGACAGGCGCGCGAGCCAGCGCAGATCGGGGATGTCGATGTCGCTCTTCAATGCGAGCGGCGCATCGCCGGCCAGACCCCATTGCCCATCGCGCTTCGACAGGCGCGTATCGATCGCCGCTTCGATGCGACCGAGGCCGCGACCCGCAGCCGAGACCTGCGCGGATACGCGATTGGCGACGATGGTGGCCGACACGTCGATCTTGTCCGGTTCGACGTTGAATCTCGGCTCGGTCAGGAACTGGATGTTGCCCGACTCGCGAAACAGCTTCACGCTGCCGTCGATGGCGTCGCCGATGCGCAGGTCCCAACGCCCTCCGAACTTGAGCGAGGTCGCGACCTGGCGCGAAAAATCGCGCGAGAAAGTCCCCACGATCGCGAGCGGAAACCCGGTCGCGCTACCGGCGGTGACGATCTGTCCGTCGCTGTAGGTGAGTCGCTGAAGATCGACCTGCCCTTCGTTGAACTTGAGAAGCGTCGCACCGACGTCGATCTCGTCCTTGCTCGCCAGCAAGGTCGCGGGCCTTGCGAGTGCAAACGGCACGCGGCCGCGACTGGCCAGCTTGTCGATGGTGCCGCGCCACGTACTGTTGCCTTCCAGTCCCCCATGCGCAGTGGTCGCGATGTCGAAGCGATCGCTTTTTGCGGTGAGCGTCAGCGTGTGCGCATCGCGCGTGCCTTTGACGTGTCCTTCGGCCGATTGGACTGCAGGCGTCGGACCGGGGCCGTCGCGAAATTCGGTCAGCGCGATGTCGGCATCGAGAATGCCGCTGGGACCGGCAAGCAGTCGCCCCTGGCCTCTGAGCGTCTTGAGGCTGTAGTAGATCGTTGTCGCTGTCGCGGCCCTGGCGGCGGCCTTTGTATCAGTCTTGTCGTCGGCGCCTTTGGTTGTCGCCACAGTTGTCGCTGCCGGTGCCGCGGCGGTCTTCGCCACGTTAACCGACGCACTTGCGATCGACTTGCTGACCCGCAGGCCGTCGCCGGCGATCGTGAAGTCGATCGCGGGTTCGTCGAACGTGCCTCCCAGGAATCCTTGTCCCTTCAAAGAACCGCTGACGCCCGCGCCCAGGTCCGCAAGTCGTGGCGCATCGACGTTCCATTTCAGGCGATCCTGCGGTCGACCGAAGTCTCCCTGCGCATCGATACGATTCGCGCCGAACGCGAGAGCGATGTTCGCATTCGCGATCTGGCGAATCGCGACGGCGGGTCCTTCCTTCAGTCGCGCACCAGCCCTGTCCGCGATCGCACCCTCGACCGTGCCGACCACCGTACCCGCCACGGGCCTCTCCATCACGCGGCTCGGTTCGATGCGAAGGTCGGCGGCCACGCGAAAGACTTGTGGATTGCGCGCGGTCGCCGGCGCGCCCATCGTGCCCGCAAGCTTGAACGCCGCATTGAGCTCGGCCTTGGGAAAGTCACCGAAGTCGCGCGGGTTCAGATGGGCGACCTCGCCTTTCAGATCGAAGGGACGGCTCTTCGCGAGATCGACCGTGCCCGATGCCGCGACGCGACTGGCGCCGAGCACCACGCGCGCTTCTGCGATGCGAATCTCCTGGCCTTCCAACTCGCCGCGCAGCTTCACGCTGCGACCCGCATCGGCAAGCGTGGTGTCGATGTGAATCACGCCCTCGCGACGGCTGATTGCGAGCGGTCCCGCGAACTTCGACCCGATCAACTTGCCGTGAATCGCGCGCAGGTCGAGCGCGCGAACTACGCCATCGAACGAGGGCGTGCCGCCGTTCGCAAACACATAGCTGCCCTTTCCGCTCACGTGCCCGGCCGCGCCGAGGTCGGCGACGATGCGCGAGAAGACCAGCGACAGCGAACCGCCGGTGAGGTCCGCGTTCAATGCAGCGACGGGGATGTGATCGCGATCGATGCGGCCGGGCGCGCCATTGACGACGCGCAGCGTTCCCCGGAATGGATAGAGCCCTGCACCTGCGCCAGGCGCCGGATTCGACAAGGGAGCATCGAGCGGGACGAGGTTCGCATCGACCGCGATGTCGGCTTCGGGCAGATCGGTCTTCCATCGCTTCGGTGAAATGCCTGCGACATGCAGCATCGCGTCGGCGATCGGCTGCTCGTGAAACGGCAATACGTGCGCGGTCGCATGGCCCGCGAGCGGCTGGTCTTTCGGATCCGAAAGCGAGAAGTCCGAGGACAACTGGAGGTCGGCGAGCTTGCCCGCGACGGCGAGCGGCGCGCGATACGGTACATCGAAGGCCTTGCCTTCGGCAAGCAGGCGAGCATCGATTGCAAACGGCTTGGTCGCCGCGACCGACGCCGTTCCCGAAGCCGTTCCCCACGGGCTCTTCAAGGCCACGCTCTCGACGATCCAGCGCTTGCGTCCGTTCTCGAAGGCGTAGCGTCCGCGCAGGTCGGCATCGGTCAACGACGTCATCGCTTCCTTCTGCACGATATCGATGGCATCGAGATGCAGCGCAGTGATTCGCAGCGTGTCGATGCGCATCGCCGCGGGCAGCTCGAGCGTGTCGGGTTCCTTGGTCGGCTCGTCGGACTTGCCGATGATCGCGATGGTGAGCTTCTTTGCGCGCGCATCGTCGATCGTGAAGCGTCGCGCAAAAGGCTCCAAGGCATAACGCAATGAGCCCTTCTCGATCGTGATCACCTGTGTCTCGGTGCGATACACGAGGCGGTCGAACGCGACGCGGTCGTAGATCGATCCGGTCACGCCTTCGATGGTCAATTGTCCGTGTAGCGCCTTCTCGGCCTCGACCACGATGCGCTGCAGGGTTGCCTCGCGCCCGAGCAGCCAAGCGCCGATCGCGATCAGGAGAATCAGCAGACCGAACAGGCCGGCAACCGACCACGCCGCAGCGCGTGCGATGCGGCGCGCGCGCGAGCGCGGCATCGTGATCGGTACATCCGTCGGCGCATTCGTCCCCTGCTTCGACGGATCGTCGGGTTCGTTCAAAACGACACCCCAAGCGAGAAATGAACACGCGTCGAACCGTTCTGCACGCCGTGCGCGACGTCGAAATCGAGCGTGCCGACCGGACTGCGCCAGCGTGCGCCGACGCCGTAGCCTACGACCGGCTTCAAGTCGGAGAAGCGGTTGCCCGCATTTCCTGCGTCGACGAAAAGCGCGACGCCATAGTTCGGATAGCGCGGCCCGAGCCAGTGAATGCCTTCGATCGTACCGGTTGCGAGATAGCGTCCGCCGACGATCGCATCGACCTGTTGGACACCGAGACTTTGATATCCATAGCCCCGCACCGAACCATCACCGCCCGCGCGAAACAGCAGGGCAGACGGCAGGGTCTCGGTGGTCTTGCCCGCGACCACGCCGAGTTCGCCGCGCACGATCAGCGTGTTGTCGGTGCCGATCGGCTGGTAGCGAATCGCCTTGCCGTAGATGCGGCTGTACGGCTCACCGGTCTTCAACCGAACGCCCGCGCCGACCTGTCCGCTCGCGATGTAGCCGATGGTGGGCGTGAGCAGGTTGTCGGTACGGCGAAACGTCACGCCGTAGCTCGCACCGAGCGTTTGCGTCGACGTCTGCGGGATGCTGGACACGTCCTTCTGCTCGTACAGATAATCGATCGAGGTAAAGCGTTCGGTGGCCTCGGGACCCCAGGCGCGCTTGGCCGAAAGGCCGGCGCCGCGCGTGACTTCGCCCTGCACGTCTTCGCGCTTGGCGAAGGACGAAATCGAGTACCGACTTCCAGCCTGGGTCGTCGGGAAGATCAGGTCGGCACCCAGCGCCTGTTTCAGACGATCGACCGCGAGCGTGGTGCGCAGTTGCTTGGCTCCGCCGAGAAAGCCGATGAAGTTGTAGCCCAGCGAAGCGCGCGGTCCCGCGTTGGTCGAGAGGCCGAGACCCACCGACAATTGCTTCGACTTGTTTTCCTCGACGACTACGCGCAGAGGCAGCGTGACTTCGCGCGGCAGCGGTGTGGGCGGTGGGATGGACGATGGCGCGGACGATGGCGCGGACGACGGCGCGGCACTCGGTGCAGCCTCTGCGTTCGACCCGTCCGCGGTCGCGGCGGGTGCGTCCGTGCCGTCGGTCACCGGTTGCACGAACGGCGAGCGCGGATCGGTGCCGGGGTCGGCGGCGGCTTCGATGCTGACTTCGACGCGCGAGAAATAGCCGCTGTCATTCAGGCGCCGCTGGAAATCGAATATCTTTTCCTGCGAATAGAGTTCGCCCAGGCCGATCGGATCCAGATTGCGAACCGTCTCGGGTGGGTAGCGCTTCAGGCCGGTGGTCTGCAGTGGCCCAAATCGCACCGCCGGGCCGCTGGCGATCACCACGATGAGCTTCGCCTTGGAGCTGCGCACATCGACCTCGGCTTCGCTGCGCGTGATGGTCGCGAACGGGTAGGTGCGGATCAAGAGCCCTTGCAGCAGGCGCCGCTTGTTCGCTTCCCATTCTCCTTGTCGGAAGACGTCGCCCGATTGAAGCGTCCATCGCTCTCGCAGCGCGTCGACGTCGGGAGGTGTGTTCGTAGGCGCTTCCTTGATCGGACCGACGAATTGAAGGTCGATTGCCCCAACGGTCGTGATGTCGCCGGGTTCGATCCGGTAGCGCGCGATCCAGCGGTCGCCGCTCTGTTCGAGTTCGGCCGTGACGGTCGGCGCGTAGTAGCCTTCGGTCGCGATCAGGCGTTCGATCTCGTCCTTTCCCTGATCGAAGAGTCGCCGCAATTGATCGGCATCGATGCGTCCGCGCCGGCCGTCGGCATCGCGCCAGCGAATCAGGCTGAGGTTGCTGTTGACCAGCGACTTGAGGTTGCCCGGCGCTTCGACCACGACTTCATAGCGCGCTTCCTCGGCGTTCGCGCAATTGGCGGTGCAGAGCAGCGCCACAAACGCGCATGCGACGAGAGGCGGCGCCCACGCGGAACCCGGTCGCATCGCGCGCGCGATCAAGCCTTCGCGCGGATCGCGCCCACGTTCGCGCCGATGTTCGGATCTGCGTTCGCCCCGAAGTTCGCGCCTTCGTTCATCCCCACGCTCGCGCCTACATTCAATACCGCCGCCATTTCGACCGAGTGAAGATCACCGGTCTCTTCGATGCCGACCGGTCGAACGTTCCTGCGTGGCGCATAGGCCGAGATCAGCGCGCATGCGAGCGACGAGAGATAAGGGATAGCCTGCGTGGCAAGGATGCCGACCCACAACAGGCTTTCGTATTGCCTCGGCATCAAGGCCAGCACGCTGCCGATGGCGAGAATGATCGCGAACGCCATCAGCGCTTCTTCCCGCACCGCGCTCAGCCACGCGAACGCGCTCTTCTTCTTGCCGGTCTGCCAGCTCTTGGGCGTGACGACGAACGTACCCTGCTTCTGGATCAGGCCCGCCAGGATCCCGCGCGCGATTGAGTGCGACAACGCCATCGATGCGACCGATGCGCCAAATACGTCGCGCCATCCGCAAGGCACCCGCGCGCGATAGAGCGACGGGCCGAACCATGCCTTCAAGACGAAGAAGCCCAGTACCGGAATCACGAACAGGTCGAGCGGCAAGCTGAAGTTCTCGGGATTGAGCAGCATGCCGACAGTCCACGCGAGCGAGGCCAGCGTGAAGAACAGATGCAGCGCATCGGCAAACCACGAGAACCAGCCGGTGAGGAAGTGGAAGCGCTGTCCCGCGGTGAGTCCGCGTCGCTTGACGATGGGCTTGCCCTCGCGCGCGGAATCCTTTCGTGCCGCATCCTGGCGACCCAACAACCAGTTCCAGCGCCGCTTCAAGATCTGCATCGCCCCGAAAGCCCAGCGAAAACGCTGCGACTTGTAGCCCGCGAAGTTCGAAGGCGTGAGCCCGCGGCCGAGCACCTCGTCGATGTAGCGCGTCTCCCAGCCCGCGTTCATCAGGCGCAGACCCAATTCGGCGTCTTCGCAGATGCACCACTCGGACCACCCTCCGGTCTCGACCAGCGCGTTCTTCTTCACCAGCGTCATCGTGCCGTGTTGGATGATCGCGTCGCGCTCGTTGCGGTGGTGCATGCCGATTCGAAAGAAGCCGTCGTATTCCCAGCTGGTCATGCGCTGGAAGGCGTTGTGCTGCCAGTCGCGATGGGCTTGCGGGCATTGCACGACGGCCACGCGCGGCGCTTCGAAATGCGACACCGTGAGCTTGAGCCAATCGTGATTGACGACATAGTCGGCATCGACCACGCCCACGATCGCCGCGCGGCGATCGGTCTCTTCGAGCGCGAAGTTGAGTGCGCCCGCCTTGAAGCCCGGCCAGTTGTCGAGGTGGAAGAAGCGAAAGCGCGGACGCGACGATGCTGACCGCGCTGGACGGTCGTGCTCGCCGGCCCGTTCTTGCGATTGCTCATTGACATGCTCGTTCAAACGCGCGACATAGCGCTCGACCGGCCTCCACACGTCTTCGCTCTTGGTGTTGTTGTCGATCACCAGCACTTCGAAGTTGCGATAGTCCAGGCGCGCAAGGCTCGCAAGCGTCTGGATCACCATCTCGGGCGGCTCGTTGTGGCAGGGCAGATGGATCGATACGAACGGCTCCACGGCGTCGAGCGCGGGACGCTCGGGCCTGAAGTGGCGCTGCCAGCGGCTCTGCCACACCACTTCGGTGAACTCGAACGCGTTGGCCAGCAGGATCATCAACATCGCCGCCAACGCAGGCAGCAGCAGGACCAGCATCGCCCAGTCGAGCGTGTTCAGGTAGAACTCGAACGGCAAGGTGGTCAACCACACCACCAGCGTCATCGCCGCCTGGATCACGAGCCCGAAGAACAACCGGCCCGGCAAGCGAAAACGCGCGAACGCGATGCAGAACGCGACGATGGGAATGAGCGCGAGCAACGATGCCATCGTGGCCTTGCGCGGCCACGACGGGTCTGGAACCACCGGGCCCGTGAACGAGAACTTCGGTTCGCGATCCGAGTTGAAGATGCCCCAGTAGGCGCCGGTGCGGCCTTCGCTGGTGCGCTTCCAGGGCTGGTCGATCGCTTCCATCAGGTAGTAGTCGAGCCCCTTCTGCTTGGCGATCGGCAGGAACTCGCGGATGAACTGGGCTTCGTCGGCGACCGACGCGGTCGAATAGACGATCGGGTCGTTGGGCTTTTCGAGGTTCTTGATCGGCACGCGACTGCCGCCGCTCGGCCAGCCGACTTCGCCGATGACGATCTTCTTGTTCGGATATTCGCGCCGCATCTCCTCGTAGCGGCGCATCACGTGCGTGACCGCGTTGGCGCGCGGAACGCCTTCCCAATACGGCAGCAGGTGGACGGTGATGAAGTCCACATGTTTCGCGAGCTCATGCATCTGCTTCGCGCGTGCACGGTCGGTGGTTAGCCAGATGTCCCACGATTCGGCAGTCGAAACCGGCACGCGCGCGCGGCGCTTGATGATGTCGATATAACTCATCAGCTCCTTGGGCGTGAGGTCGCCGCGCAGCAGGGTTTCATTGCCGACCATGACGCGATCGACGTTGTTGTTGTCGCGCATCAACTCGATCAGCGATTTGATCTGGAGATTGTTCTCCTTCTTGTCGGTCGACAGCCACGCGCCGGCGGTGACCGTCATGCCGTACTCGCGCGCGAGCGCGGGGATGGCTGCAGCATCGACAGCGTTATAAGTGCGCAGCCGGTCCGTGTACTTCGACAGCATGCGCACGTCGGCGGCCAGCTCCTGCTCGCTTGGATACGTGGGCGTCGGAGGTTGCGGCGACTGGTCGCGCTGGAATCCGTTAAACGCGAAGCCGCCCACCTGGCCTTGCCACGGCGGCGCTTCGGGCGCGCGATTGAGCCACGACCAGAACGACCAGTTGGTCGCTGCGATGACTGCGGCAACCAGGATCGCCGAAACCACCATCCCGATCGAGACGCGGCGGCCGTTTCCGTTCTTTCGGTTGGCGCCGCGATCGGCCGGGGTCGGTCGACTGGATCGGCCGAAGGGTTGAAGGATGCTCAATGCAGACTGGTCCTGTGATGATGCGCAGCGTCGGTAACGATCGACCGGCGCGCCTCGATGACATGCGGTGTGACATGCAGCCCGACATGCGGCGTGCGACGACAGATGCGGTATTCTCTCTCACCCGCTCGATCGGGCGTGCAGGGCCGACGCGCCGTGCACGGCTCGACTGCAACCTTCATGACCGCACCTACCTCCGCGCACATTTCGACACGAAGCACGCCACCAGCCGCCGCTGATTCGTCGGCGCAACTGACCTTCGGTCCCTACCGCGTCATCGAAAAAGTCGGCGCTGGCGCAACCGCGATCGTGTATCGCGCGATTCACAGCGAGACCGGGCAGATGGTGGCGCTCAAGGTCATCCTCTTCAATCAGTCGAACGCCAAGCTCAGCCGGCGGTTGAAAAAACTGTTCGCGACCGAAGCCGCGCTGGCGATGAAGGTCAAGCATCCCAACATCGTCTCGATCTTCGAAGCCGACATCGAGGAAAAATTCGCGTACATCGCGATGGAGTTCGTCAACGGCCTGGCCCTGCGCGAGTACTGCAGTTTCGACAAGCTGCTGCCGCCGCACCGCGTCGTCGAGATCATGTTCAAGTGCGCGATGGCGCTCGATTTCTCCGCACGCATGGGCGTGGTCCATCGCGACATCAAGCCCGACAACATCATGCTGGGCAGCGACGACATCGTGAAGATCACCGACTTCGGCCTTGCCCTCGACATGAAGAAGAAGAGCGACTCGGACTCGACCTTCATCATGGGCGTGGGTTCCCCGGCCTACATGTCGCCCGAGCAGATCAAGGATTATCCGTTGAACGGGCAGACCGACCTGTATTCGCTGGGTACGGTGATGTTCGAGTTGCTGACGGGTCGTCAGCCCTTCCGCGCCAAGAATCGCGCGTCGCTGATGTACAAGATCATCAACATGGACGCCGAGGCGGTCAGCACGCTGAACCCCTCGATCCCGGATACGCTCGATCCGATCATCAAGCGCACGCTCGAGAAGGACCTGTACACGCGGTATCGCACAGGCGCCCAGTTCGCGCAGGACTTGTCGTCGGCCAAGTTCCAGATCCTCGACGATGCCGATTCGGTGCGCCTGACGCGGCGCTTCAAGATCGTGCGACAGAACCAGGCGTTCACCGATTTCGAGAACGACGAGGTCTGGGAAGTGCTGCGTATCTCGCAATGGCGCGTGGTGCACGAGTCGCGGCCCCTGATGGTCGAGGGCGAGGAAGGGACCAACTTCGGCGTGATCATCGAAGGCGAAGTCGAGGCGTCGCTCAAGGGTCGCCAACTCGCGGTCTATGGTCCGGGCGAGGTCATCGGCGAACTCGCGTTCCTGTCGCTGGGCCCCTCGAAGCGCAACGCAACCGTGATCGCGATGGTCGATACCGTTTATCTCGAGGTCAATGCGGCGGCCTATGCGTTGGCAAGCGAGGAGTGTCAGGAACACTTCAAGCAACTGATCGTGGGCACCTTGATGCGTCGGACCCAGGACACCAACGAAAAATTGATCGTGAACGCGCCCGAGGCGCGAGAAAGCCTGCGCGACGACAGCGAATTCGGCTTCGGCCTGGTGCCGCTGGAAGACGAGATGTCGCCTGCCGATGACTCGCAAGCCCATCGCCCGCAGGTGACCTACGGCACGCGCGCGGCAGCAAATCGCACGGAATCGCCCGCGCGCATGGACACCGCCTCGCAGGCGACTGTGGTCCATCGGCCCAGCGCAAGCACGATGACGAACATCCTGTTCACCACCGACGGCGGCGTGCGCGTGGACGACGAGGTCGACGTGGAATTTCGTTCGCCCTCCTTGCGCCCGCGCGGCCAGCGCTGAGTTCTTCAGTCCGTCAGACCTTCGATCGGTTGTCAGCAGTCAGCAGTTTGTTCAAGCAGCATTCGATCGGTACAATCCGCACGTCGATCAGGAGAGCGTTGCCGGGCAGATGCCGGCGACCGCCGAAGGCGCAAATCCCATAACCGCTCAGGCCCGGGACTCGCACGCATTACAGTGCCGTGCAAGTCCTCGAAGACTGGTCGTACGGCATCACCAATCTGGAGAGCGATGGCGTTGCGCGATGGATGTCGCAGCGACCATCCACCGAAGGGGCACGCGGGCGCGAGCTTCACACTTGCGCCGCAATCTCTCAGGTAAAAGGACAGAGGGATAGGCTCCGCTATTTGCCAATCCCACTGTATCTGCCGAGAGTCATGACAACAGCCTCCACCGCTTCGAATGCATTCCAGCCCGACACGCCGCCGGCCGCCCAGCAGACGGCGCTGCACGCGCTGCACCTCGAACTCGGTGCGCGCATGGTTCCTTTCGCCGGCTATGACATGCCGGTGCAATATCCGATGGGAGTATTGCAAGAGCATCAGCACACGCGAAGCGCGGCGGGGCTGTTCGACGTCTCTCACATGGGGCAATTGAAGTTGGTCGGTCCGCACGCGGCCGAAGGGCTCGAGCTGCTCGTGCCGATGGACATCATGGGCCTCGCGCGCAATCAGCAGCGCTATGCGTTGTTCACCAACGAGGCTGGCGGGATCCTCGACGACCTGATGGTCACCCACTGCGGCGACTATCTCTTCGTGGTCGTCAACGCGGCCTGCAAAGTGCAGGACACCGCCCATCTGCGCGCCGAGCTGGGCGGACCGGGCAAGCCCGGCTGCGACATCGTCGAGCTCGACGATCACGCCCTGCTGGCACTGCAGGGACCCGAGGCCATGACCGTGATGGCGCGGCTCTGCCCCGATGTCGATTTCGGCAAGTGGACCTTCATGACGGCGCGCGATCTCAAGATCGGCGGCATCGCCTGCTTCGTCACGCGCTCGGGCTACACCGGCGAGGATGGCTTCGAGATCTCGGTGGAGAATCGTTGCGCCGAAGAACTCGCCCGGCTGTTGCTGCTGCAACCCGAAGTCGCCCCGGTCGGCTTGGGCGCGCGCGATTCGCTACGGCTCGAATCCGGCCTGTGCCTGTACGGCAACGACATCGACATCGAAACCACGCCGGTCGAAGCAAGCCTGACGTGGGCGATCTCGAAGGCTCGGCGCGCCGACGGTGCGCGACCCGGCGGCTTTCCCGGTGCGAAGAAAATCCTCGCGCAACTGGCGTCGGGAAAGGACGGCAAGCCTGTGACTGCCGAGGGCGTCGTCTCACGCAAGCGGGTCGGTCTAGTCGGTGTTGAACGCACACCAGTCCGCGCGGGCAGCGAAATCGTCGCTGGCAATGGGGATGATGATGGAGCGGTGATCGGGCGCGTCACCAGCGGCACGTTGGGCCCCACCGCGCAGCGCGCCGTCGCGCTCGGCTATGTATCGCCTGCGCATGCGGCTATCGGGACCGAGGTGATGGCGATGGTCCGCGGCAAGCCGGTCGCGATGCGTGTGACCGCGACGCCGTTCGTACCTCACCGCTATTACCGGGGCTGACCCCTTTTCACCCGCTCTTTTCATCTTTCTTCTCTTCATCGACCTCGTCGCGAAAGGACGTCCATGACCGCATTGCGCTACACCGGAGATCACGAATGGATTCGACTCGAATCCGATGGCAGTGCAACGGTCGGCATCACGGATCACGCGCAGGATGCGCTCGGCGACATCGTGTTCGTCGAGATGCCCGAGATCAGAAGGAAGTTCGCGAAGGGCGAACCCGCATGCGTGATCGAGTCGGTCAAGGCTGCGGCCGACTTGAAGATGCCGGTTGCCGGCAGCGTGGTCGCGGTCAACGGCGCGTTGCCCGACGATCCGGCGAAGGTCAACACCGATCCGATGAAGGACGGCTGGTTCATTCGCATCCAGCCGGACAACCCGGCCGACCTCGAATCCCTGATGGACGACGCGGCCTATCAAGCGCTGATTGCTTCCTGAACATCTTGACGACGCATCGATGAATACAGTCCGTGATCCCGTGATCGAACATCCCGCTCTCGAAGCCGCGCCGGCCAGGCGCGAGCCCTTGTCTTCGCTCGAGCCGCGCGACGCTTTCGTCGCGCGTCATATCGGCACGTCCGCAGAAGATCAGGCGAACATGTTGGGCGCGCTCGGCTATGCGTCGCGCCAGGCGTTGATCGATGCGATCGTTCCTGCGGCGATCCGTCGGCCCGAGACGGGCGCACATTCGATGGCACTTCCCGAAGCGCTTCCCGAAGCCGAGGCGCTCGAAAAGCTCGCGTCGCTCGCCGCCCGCAACCAGGTATTTCGCTCGTTCATCGGCCAGGGTTATTACGCCTGCTTCACCCCAGGCGTGATCCAGCGCAACGTGCTCGAGAGTCCCGCTTGGTACACGGCCTACACACCGTATCAGCCCGAGATTTCGCAAGGCCGGCTCGAAGCCATCGCAAATTTCCAGACGATGGTGACCGACCTCACCGCGATGGACATCGCCAACGCCTCGATGCTCGATGAAGCCACCGCCGCAGCCGAAGCGATGACCTTGTGCCAGCGCGTGGGCAAGAGCAAGGCCATGCGCTTCTTCGTTGCCAACGATGTGCTGCCGCAGACCATCGCGGTCGTGAAGACGCGCGCCGAGCCGATCGGAATCGAAGTCGTGGTGGGTGCGATCGACGTCAGCGCAGGTGTCGATGCGATCGACGAATGCTTCGGCGTGCTGCTGCAATATCCCGGCGTAGACGGACACGTGGTCGATTACGCCGCACTGGTCGCGGCCGTGCACGCCAAGGGCGGTCTCGTGGTCGTGGCGGCCGACTTGCTCGCACTGACACTCCTGAAACCGCCCGGAGAATGGGGCGCCGATGTCGTCGTTGGGACCAGCCAGCGCTTCGGCGTACCGATGGGCTTCGGTGGTCCGCACGCCGGCTATCTCGCCACGCGCGATGCTTTCAAGCGCAGCATGCCGGGCCGGCTGGTCGGCGTGACGATCGATTCGAACGGCAAGGGTGCCTACCGACTCGCGCTGCAAACGCGCGAGCAACACATACGCCGCGAGAAGGCGACCTCCAACATCTGTACCGCACAGGTGCTGCTCGCAGTCATGGCGAGCATGTATGCGGTCTATCACGGGCCGAAGGGGCTCGCGGCAATCGCGCAACGGGTGCATAGGCTCACGAGCGTGCTTGCGACGGGACTCGAGCAACTCGGCGTAACCGTCGAGAACGGCACCTGGTTCGACACCTTGACGGTCGCATGCGACGCGGCATTCCTGCATGCGGCCGCGTCTGCTCAACAACTCAATCTGCGCGCGATCGATGCCGACCGCGTCGGCATTTCGATCGACGAGACGACCACGCGCGCCGACATCGAAAGGCTGTGGCTGATGTTCGCGCATGGCCGCTCGCTTCCCGACTTCTCTGCGCTCGAAGCCGCGAGTCGCGACGCATTGCCCGCGGGCCTGTTGCGCACCTCGTCATGGCTCACGCATGCGGTCTTCAACACGCATCATTCCGAGACCGAGATGCTGCGCTACCTGCGCCAGCTCGCCGACAAGGACATCGCGCTCGATCGCGCGATGATTCCGCTGGGCTCATGCACGATGAAGCTCAATGCAACGTCGGAAATGATCCCGGTCACGTGGCCCGCATTCGCGCACATGCATCCGTTTGCGCCCGAGTCGCAGACCGAAGGCTACCGTGCGATGATCGGCGAGCTCGAGGATATGCTGTGCGAGGCGACCGGCTATTCAGCGGTCTCGTTGCAGCCGAACGCGGGCTCGCAAGGCGAGTACACCGGCCTGCTCGTGATCCGCGCATGGCACGCGTCGCGCGGCGAGGCGCATCGCGACGTATGCCTGATTCCTTCGTCCGCACACGGCACCAACCCGGCCTCGGCGCAGATGGCCGGCCTGAAGGTCGTGGTGGTTGCGTGTGACGACATGGGCAACGTCGATCTTGACGACCTCGAGGCGAAAGCGAGCGAGCACGCCGACGATCTCGCGGCCGTGATGATCACGTACCCGTCGACCCACGGCGTCTACGAAGAAGGCGTGCAGAAGATCTGCGAGATCGTCCATCGCTACGGCGGTCAGGTGTATGTCGACGGCGCCAACATGAATGCGATGGTCGGGGTCGCCGCACCAGGGCATTTCGGCGGCGATGTTTCTCACCTCAACCTGCACAAGACCTTCTGCATTCCGCACGGTGGTGGGGGACCCGGTGTCGGCCCAGTCGGAGTGGCCGAACATCTCGCGAAATTCCTGCCGGGCCTGGTAACGCGCGCCAAGGAGTCGATCGGTGCGGTGTCCGCTGCGCCCTTCGGGTCCGCATCGATCCTGCCGATCTCGTGGATGTACATCACGATGATGGGCAAGGCCGGCCTCACCGCTGCGACCGAGAGCGCGATCCTTGCGGCGAACTACATCGCGCGCAAGCTCGACGCCCATTTCCCAGTGCTCTATCGCGGCGATCACGGCCTGGTCGCGCACGAATGCATCCTCGATCTGCGGCCCGTCAAGGAAGCCAGCGGCATCACGGTGGACGACGTCGCCAAGCGCCTGGTGGACTACGGCTTCCATGCACCGACGATGAGCTTTCCGGTCGCCGGCACCTTGATGGTCGAGCCTACCGAGTCCGAGCCGCTGGTCGAACTCGATCGCTTCATCGCGGCGATGGTTTCGATCCGCGAGGAGATTCGCGCGATCGAGGAAGGCCGCATGGATCGCGACGACAATCCGTTGCGCAACGCGCCGCATACCGCGGAGTCGCTGCTCGCGGAGGCATGGACCCATCCCTATTCACGCGAGGCTGCGGCGTATCCGCAGAAGTATTTGCGTGCGAACAAATACTGGCCACCGGTCGGTCGGGCCGATCACGTTTACGGTGATCGCAATCTGTTCTGTGGGTGCATTCCTACCGAAGACTACGCGTGAAGGAGGCGACCGGACGATGACGTAGGTCGCGGCATCGACCAGCGCCTTTACCGACAACCGGGTCTACGCTGCGTTGAGCGCTTCCATCAGTTTCCGGCGCGAATTGAGGAGTCCGTTGGCTTCCATTTCCCGCAGGTGCTGCTGCGTCGACGGCGGTTTCGCGGACGAGCCGATGTGCCGCTCCAGGATCTTCAGAAACGGTCGCATCATCCGTGGATCGAAATGGATGCCGCTCTCGCACATCATCTGCTCGACCGCCAGTCGGTGGGGCCACGCGCGCTTGTAGGGCCGCTCGTTGGTCAACGCGTCATAGACGTCGGCGAAAGCGCAGATCCGCGCTGCCAGCGGGATGTTGTCACCCGATGCATTCGGATAGCCCTCGCCGTTCCACCATGCGTGGTGATACTTGGCGATCACCGCGGCCATTTGCAGCGTCGAATCTTCGGATCCTTCGAGCAGTTGGGCGCCGACCTCGGTATGCGCGCGCATCGCCGTCACTTCGCTCGCGTCCAGCGGACCGGGCTTGAGCAGGATCATCTCGTTGACGGCGATCTTCCCGATGTCGTGCAGCCGCGAAGCATGCTCGATGCGCACGCAATACTCGCGGTCCATGCCCAGTTCGGCGGCCAGCAACCCGGCCAGACGGCCGACGCGAAAGCAATGCTGACCGGTCTGGTCATCGAAAAACTCCGCGGCGAGCGCCCAGTTCTCGGCGACGTCGTAGGCAGCGGTGCGCATCGCAGCCTTCAGCGAATCGATCCGCAGCTTGGCCAGATCGCCGTGAATGGCGGTCAATTCGTCGTGCTTGCGGACGCGCCCGCGCACTGCGCCGACCGACGAGACCGGTGACGACATGATGGCGATCGCTTCCGCGCTCGCATCGGTGGCGGCGACTTCGTCGTCGAGCCAGCGACGGACGCCGGCGAACGGATCGAACACCGCGGACGCCTTGTCGTCTTCCCTTGACTTGCGAGCGGCCTCACGATCGCTCACCTGCCGGTAGAACTTCGCGTGCTTGACGTTAGTGGTGTATTCGACAAGTTCCTTGGCCGGATTGTTTCCCGCAGTGTGCTCGACCAGTTCCCGCGCGTACTTCATGCCGGTCCTGGCCGTCTGCGTCACGATCCGCTTGAGGGCGTCGACCCCGTCAACGGCGTGATCGTGGCGCTCGAGCTTGTCGATCTCCCCGGTCAATGTGCGGCTATGCACGTCCATCAACGCACGAAGGACGTGGTCGTGATGCATGCGGGTCTGCCTGGTCCTGTGATAGAGCTCGAAGAGTTGCTTGCGCGCCCGCGCTTCACGGTCGTGGTCGCGGCTTGCCCAATCGCAGAGGGCTTCGGCGATGTCGAGCAGGATCTCGACTGGGGGATTGCTTACTTTCGCGGTGCGCACCTTGGCCGCCGCAATCAGAAGTTCTGCCGTCTCGTTGTCCTGTTTGAATAGGAGGTACATCGCGCGGCAATGCTCGAAGTTCGTCTTCAGGACGATGTCTGCAAGGGGATTGTCGTCGTACATCTCCGAGCCGATGCGCAGGTAACGAAGCGCGGCTTCGTCGTCGCGCAGGCGATGGGCGCTGAACAGGCCGTTGATGGCATTGATGAAAGCCAGGTAGCGCCCGCGGGGCGAACTGGCCTCATAGGCAAGCGCCTTGTCGGCGACTTCCATCGCTTCTTGATAGAGGCCCATCTCCTTCAAAAGCGCACCGGCATTTGTCATTGCTAGGCAAACCAGCACCGGATCGCCAATCTCATTTGAAAGCTTCAACGAACTCTCGAGAGATTCGCAGGCTTCTTCGAAGCACGCGCCATCGAGATATGCCGTTCCCAATGCATTGGCCGCAAGCCGCTCGAGATTGATCAATCCATTTTGTTTCGCAAGATTCTTCGCAATCTGACCACGAGGAATTCCATCAAAGCTGTAGCCGATCTGCTTGTAGTAATAGCAGGCATCGCCCAGCACTTTGATCCGGGCTTCGAGATTCAGATTCCTTTCCACCTGCATCAGGATAGTCGTCAGGCGATCGACCATCGCGCGATGCTGAGCGTTGAAACCACTGATCGCAGCGACGGTGCGGTCTACTAGAACACCTAGGACGCGCGTAGCAATCTCGACGTCGATGCTGTCGATTACCCGTACGGCATCGGGCACGCTTCCTTGCAGGAGAGCGTCTACGGATATCACCTGGTTCATTGACGGGCTTGCTTTCGTTGAACGGACTACGCTACCTTGGCAACATCTGACGCAAATCGTCAGTACCAGACAAAACCCGGCCTAAACTTTTTCTCGGAGCACCATCATGATTGCAACCACCCAAACGCAAGAAGTCGTCGCAGTTGCTACCGAGAAGCAGGTCCAGTACGTCTTCGTCGAAGACGCGGCGCTGATTCATGTCGGCGGCGGTTCGGCCACTGGTCATTTCTAAATCCTGATACAAACAAGATTCGCGCCACGCCAGCAATTCGCCCCGCAAAACGGGGCGATTGCTGGCGTTGTTGTTTTGTGGCCAAGGTTTTGATCTAGCCTCCCAAATTAATTCACTCGGGATACGCCTAGATCGATGGCACATCCCTAATCAATAACTAGATGATCGATCGATGGCGAAATAGGAATTAACCCATTCGAACGGGACGTGCTATTCGTAGCAACGAATAATCGACCCCGTGTTCGGCAGCTATGCTGCAGCCTCCTGTGGGTGAATTCCGGCGGAGGACTACGTCTGATAGCTCGCGCCCTGCCACGATGCGGACAACTAAAATGACGCATCCTCACGAGCCGAATGAATACCGATCCACTCCCTTCGAGCACGACCGCATCGACCTGCCGTTACGGCAAGCCGGCGATCGCGCTGCACTGGATCATTGCGGTACTGATCTTCGGGATGATCGCGCTGGGCTGGTACATGATGAGCATCGAGAAGGAGCCGGGTGCGGATGCCCTGTTCGACCTGCACAAGTCCTTCGGGTTGACGGTATTCGGACTGATGGTGCTGCGCATCCTGTGGCGCGCGGGGGATCGACCCGAAGGTCTGCCGGACTCGGTTCCCGCCTGGCAGGCCAGGCTGTCGGCGCTGATCCACTGGGCGCTCTATGCATGCATGATCGTGATGCCGGTCACCGGCTATCTGGGTGCCTCGCATCAGAAGGAATCGCCGAAGCTGTTCGGCCTCGACCTGCCGCATTGGGCCACGCCCGACCACGATACCGCCGAAGCGTTCTTCACGATCCATTCGTTCACGACCTGGGTGCTCGTCGTGCTGATCGCCTTGCACGTCCTCGCGGGATTCAAGCACCTGCTGATGGATCGCGATAGGGTTTTCCAGCGGATGTGGATGGAACGCCGCGATCAGCGGACTTGAGAGTCCGTCCTGGCGCTCGAAGGCTCGACGATCTGCACAAACACTTCGCCTTCCTTCAACATCCGGAGTTCATAACGCGCGCGTTCCTCGACCGCGCCGGCGCCTTCCTTCAAATCCTTCACTTCGGCCGCGAGCTTGGCGTTGCGCGCTTCGAGATCGGTGTTGGTTTTCTTCTGCACCTGAAGTTGCCGCTCGGCGTCGCGTACCTTCATCCACCCGCCCTTGCCGAGCCACAAGGGGAACTGGATCGCGATCAGCAACGCGACGATCGCGATCGGGATCAGGCGCATCGCGCGATCGACCTGGAAATCACTTGAGGTTGTAGAAGGCGCTACGGCCCGGATAGCTCGCAACGTCGCCGAGGTCTTCCTCGATGCGCAGCAACTGGTTGTACTTCGCGATGCGGTCGGTGCGGCTCATCGAGCCGGTCTTGATCTGCATCGCGTTGGTCCCGACCGCGATGTCGGCGATGGTCGTGTCCTCGGTCTCGCCGGAGCGATGGCTGATGACCGAGGTATAGCCCGCGCGCTTGGCCATCTCGATCGCGGCGAAGGTCTCCGTCAGCGTGCCGATCTGGTTGATCTTGATCAGGATGGAATTCGCGATGCCCTGCTCGATGCCTTCGCGCAGGATGCGGGTGTTGGTGACGAAGAGATCGTCGCCCACCAGTTGTACCTTCTTGCCGAGCACCTGCGTATGCAGCTTCCAGCCTTCCCAGTCGCCCTCGGACATGCCGTCCTCGATCGAGAGGATCGGGTATTTGTCGCACCAGGTCGCGAGCAGGTCGGTGAAGCCGGCCGCGTCGAGGATGAGGCCTTCGCCGTCGAGCTGGTACTTGCCATCCTTGTAGAACTCGCTGGCCGCGCAGTCGAGGCCGATCGCGATCTGCGAACCGGCGGTGTAACCGGCCTTGTCGATCGCGTCGAGGATCAGCTGGATCGCGGCTTCGTGATGCGCCACCGACGGCGCGAAGCCGCCCTCGTCGCCGACCGCAGTGCTCATGCCCTTGTCGTTGATGATCTTCTTCAGGGCGTGGAAGATTTCTGCGCCGTAGCGAATGGCCTCGCGAAAGCTCGGCGCACCCACCGGGATGATCATGAACTCCTGGATGTCGAGGTTGTTGTTGGCGTGCGCGCCGCCGTTGATGACGTTCATCATCGGCACGGGCATCGCCATCGCACCCGCCCCGCCGAAGTAGCGATAAAGCGGCAGACCCGACTCTTCAGCCGCGGCCTTTGCAACCGCCATCGACACCGCGAGCATCGCGTTCGCACCCAGGCGCGCCTTGTTCTCGGTGCCGTCGAGGTCGATCAAGGTGCGATCGAGAAACGCCTGCTCGTTCGCGTCGAGGCCCATCACGGCTTCGGAGATTTCGGTGTTGATGTTCTCGCAGGCCTTGAGCACGCCCTTGCCGCCGTAGCGATGACGGTCACCCGAAGTCGGCCCGTCGCGCAGCTCGATCGCTTCGCGCGAACCGGTCGATGCGCCCGAGGGCACCGAGGCGCGGCCGAGCACTCCGGACTCGAGCAACACGTCGCACTCCACCGTTGGATTGCCCCGGCTGTCGATGATCTCGCGGCCGATGATGTCTACGATTGCACTCATGTGTTCCCTGTCAGCAGATTTGAATTCTTTTCGGCGGGCTTCGCGCGTTGCAGGTCTGGTCGAGTCAGGCACCTTCGACGACGAGCATGTTCATCACGGCCGCATGCTCACGCGCCTCGCGTGCCTTGCGATAGGTGTCGGAGTCGTAGAACGCGCGTGCGGCTTCCATCGACGGGAACTTGAGGATGACGATCCGTCCTGGTTCGCGGCCTTCGAGGCGTTCGGTCTTGCCGCCACGCACGATGAATTCGGCGTTGTGCTCCTTGGCGGCTGCGGACGACCATTTGCGGTACTCCTCGTATTGCACGGGGTCGGTGACTTGCACGTCGGCGATGATGTAGGCGGGCATGTTGGTTCTCGCGCAGTTGTTTGTCAGAGATCAAACGCCGAAGTCATTCTCGGCAAAACCATTCTTCTTGACGGCGCGATCGAGCGCGACCATGACCTCGAGCAACGCACGCATGCGCTTCAACGGTACCGCGTTCGGTCCGTCGGACTTCGCGTGCTCGGGATCGGGATGCGTCTCCATGAAGACGCCCGCGACGCCGACCGCGATCGCCGCGCGCGCGAGTACCGGCACGAACTCGCGCTGACCTCCCGAGGTCGTGCCCTGCCCGCCCGGCAACTGCACCGAGTGGGTCGCATCGAACACCACCGGACACGCGGTCTCGCGCATGATCGCGAGCGAACGCATGTCGGACACCAGATTGTTATAGCCGAACGAAGCGCCGCGTTCGCACACCAGGATGTTCTGTCCGTCGCCACCCGCTTCGACGGCCGCATCGCGCGCCTTGTCGACGACGTTCTTCATGTCGTGCGGCGCCAGGAACTGACCCTTCTTGATGTTGACCGGCTTGCCCGCGGCCGCGGCCGCGGGGATGAAGTCGGTCTGGCGGCAAAGAAAAGCCGGCGTCTGCAGCACATCGACGACCGACGCCACCGGTGCGACCTCGTAGATCTCGTGGATGTCGGTGAGCACCGGCACGGCGATCTGCTTTTGCACCTCCGCAAGAACCTTGAGGCCATTCTCCATGCCCGGCCCGCGGAAGGACTTGCCTGAACTGCGATTGGCCTTGTCGAACGACGACTTGAAGATGAAGGGGATTCCGAGCGCCGCCGTCATCTCCTTCAGGGTGCCCGCCGTGTCGAGCGCCAGCTGTTGCGATTCGATCACGCAAGGCCCGGCGATCAGGAAGAACGGGTGCTCGAGGCCCGCATCGAAGCCGCACAGCTTCATCTCACGCGGCCTTCTTCAAGCGCGCGGCGCGATTGGCGATGGCCGCTTCGATATACGCCTTGAAGAGCGGATGCCCGTCGCGCGGCGTGGACGTGAATTCGGGGTGGAACTGAACGCCCACGAACCATGGATGCGCATTGGGGCCCGACTGCGGGAGCTCCATCATCTCGGGCAACGACTCGGTGGGCGTGTGCGCACTGATGCGATAGCCGCGCGCTTCGAGTTGCGGCGCGAAGAAATTGTTGACCTCGTAGCGATGCCGATGGCGCTCGTTGACCTCCGCGCCGTAGATGCGCGAGGCCAAGGTGCCGGGTTCGACCGGACAGCGTTGCGAGCCCAGGCGCATCGTGCCACCCAGATCGGAGTCGGTACTGCGTCGTTCGATCTTCCCGTCGCGATCCTGCCACTCGGTGATCAGCGCCACCACCGGATGCGTCGTGTCGGGGTCGAACTCGGTGCTGTTGGCTCCCGCGAGGCCGCAGCGATTGCGTGCAAACTCGATCGTGGCCAGTTGCATGCCGAGACAAATGCCCAGGTACGGTATGCCGTTCTCGCGCGCATGACGGATCGCGACGATCTTGCCTTCGGTGCCGCGCTTGCCGAATCCACCGGGTACGAGCACCGCATCGAGGTGCGCGAGACCATTGGTACCTTCGGTCTCGATCTGCTCGGAGTCGAGGTATTCGACGTTGACCTTCGAACCCGTGTGAATGCCGGCATGGACCAGGGCTTCGCTCAGGGACTTGTACGATTCGGTGAGGTCGACGTACTTACCGACCATGCCGATGGTGACCTCGTGCTTGGGATGCTCGAGGCTGTAGACGAGGCGATCCCACACCGACAGATCGGCGGGTTTCGCGGCGATGCCCAGCCGTTCGCAAACCAGATCGTCGAGACCCTGCGCATGCAGCATCGACGGGATCTTGTAGATCGAGTCTGCATCCCACACCGAGATCACGCCGTCCATCTCGATGTTGGAGAACAGCGAGATCTTGGCGCGCTCGTCTTCGGGAATGATGCGATCGGCGCGGCACAGCAATGCGTCGGCCTGAATCCCGATCTCACGAAGCTTCTGCACGCTGTGCTGCGTGGGCTTGGTCTTTAACTCACCGGCCGAAGCGATGAACGGCACCAGCGTCAGATGCAGGAAGCACGCGTAACCGCGACCACCCTTCAGGCTCATCTGGCGCGCGGCTTCGAGAAAAGGCAGCGATTCGATGTCGCCGACCGTGCCGCCGATTTCCACGATCGCGATATCGGCGCCGCCCTGGCCGACGAAGGCCGCCGACGCGCCACGCCGGATGAAATCTTGGATCTCGTTGGTGATATGCGGGATCACCTGCACGGTCTTGCCCAGATACTCGCCGCGGCGTTCCTTGCGGATCACACTCTCGTAGATCTGGCCGGTCGTGAAGTTGTTGACCTTGCGCATCCGGGCACTGACGAAGCGCTCGTAATGCCCGAGGTCCAGATCGGTCTCGGCGCCGTCCTCGGTGACGAACACTTCGCCGTGCTGAAAAGGCGACATCGTGCCGGGATCGACGTTGATGTAGGGATCGAGCTTGAGGAGCGTGACCTTGAGGCCGCGCGATTCGAGGATGGCCGCGAGGGACGCGGCGGCGATGCCCTTGCCCAACGAGGACACCACCCCACCGGTGACGAATACGAATTTGGTCATGAAGTGTCGCGCTTGCAGGCCCGGCGCGAAGTCCGATTTCGCGTACACCTGCGCAGCACCACCGGGAAATTTGGATTATAGCGGAAGCGTCGCGGCCCCCTGCCACAACACGCTTGCATAATCGCGGCGATGAACAAGAAACGCTCGCGACCGCAGCGGTCGAAAACCGCGACCAGGGCGAAGTCGCTCGCGTCCGCTGCGATCCGCCCACCGATTGCAAATCGCGACGCCGCGCCACGCCTGGATGTCGTCGATACGGCGCGCGGCGTGGCGATCGCGATGATGATCGCCTATCACTTCTGCTTCGACCTGACGTATTTCGGCTGGACGCGGTGGGCGATGCTCGACGACCCTCGATGGGTAGCATGGCGCGCGAGCATCGTGGTGAGTTTTCTCTTTCTCGTCGGCATCTCGCTCGCGTTGCGGGAGGCCCGCGATCGGGCGCGCGTGCCGGCGATGCCACACGGCCGCGACGCGAATCGCGCGTTCATCAAGCGCTGGGCGCAGGTTGCTGCGGGGGCGCTGCTGGTGAGCATCGGCAGCGCGCTGCTGTTTCCCGATACCTTCATCTACTTCGGCGTCCTGCATTTCGTCGCGGTTGCGCTGTGGGTCTGCCGACGCGCACCGCGGCTGGGCGCGTCGGCCATCGCGCTTGGCCTCGTTGCAATCGCGCTCGGTACGCTGATCCACGAACCTGCGTTCGACCCGCGCCTGATCAACTGGATCGGATTCGCCGAGCAGAAACCGATCACCGAGGACTACGTGCCGCTGTTTCCGTGGCTCGGGGTGGTCCTAATCGGCTGCGGAATCGGTGCCCTCTGGACGCGGCACAAGTGCCGCCTTGCACCGTTCGTGTCGCATGCCTGGCAAGGTACCCCGCGTGGTCTGCGTAAGCTGCTTGCGACTTCGGGCCGATGGAGCCTCACCATCTACCTCGTACATCAGCCCATCCTGTTCGGCGCGATGAGCCTGATCAAACAACTAAGATGAATCTTACTTGTAGTTGAACGTGATCTTTGCCGAGTAGGCCTTGCGAGTCGCGGGATCCTTGAGATTGGTGATCCCGGAATATTCGAGTATCTGCTTGTTGTCCATGTCGATCGTCAGTTCCAGCGGCGGCAGGAGCAGCCGCAGCAGGGAGTCGAGTTCGATGCGCACCCGCATCGCGCGGCGGCCGTCGACCTCGACGTTCGCCAGCTTTCTCGCCCGCAACCGGAAGCTGTCGGTCTTGCCGGCGACTGCGAGTGTGAAATGCAGTGTGGTCCCGGCTTCGAGTTGTTCGAGGTGATCGACCACGTAGGGCTGCGAGCCGCAGTCGGCCACCATGTTCTGCACGCGTGTCAGCGACGCGGCATGGCGTTGGCCGTCGCGCAGCATCGAGACATCGACATGCTGTGCATCGATGCGCGTGATGGCTTCGTGATATTCGACATTCGATTGATCGAGCGTGTAGATCGGCATGTAGCGATCGGTCGAGAAGTCGAACTTGCGCACGCCGATCGCCACGCCGCCGGGAAGGAAATATCGCGTCGTTCCCGACGTCCATCGACCGTTCTCGACCTGGACTTCGTAGTTCTCGGTGTAGAGCACGCGGCCGGTCTTGAGGTCGTGCGCGGCGGTGGTGAAGCGCTGGGTTTCCACAGCGTGCGCAAGACATGGCGCAATCGCCAGCCAGGAGAACAACGCAACGGCCTTCACGAATCGGGGGCTAAGCATCGATCTCTGCCACGCCGCGCCTGGCGAGTCGGTAATGGGCAACGCCCCATTGCCGGCCTTCGTCGTAGCCGAACAATTCGGCGACGGCCATGTAGAACATGCGCCAGCGCGCGAACCAGATGCGCGCGTCGCCCTCACCGTAGGTCGCTCGAAAGATTTCCATGATGGCGCCTTCGGCGTTGTCCATGTGGCGCAACCAGTCGTTGGCGGTGCGCTCGTAGTGTCGTCCGGAAACCCACCAGCGTTTCTCGACCTGGAGATCGTCGTCGAAATGCTTGAAGAGATCGAAGCTCGGCATCGTGCCGCCGGTGAAGAAGTAGCGCGACATCCAGTCGTCGGCTTCCTTGTCCTCGAAGTGATAGGCGAGTTGCCGGTTCGCGAACACGTGCACGAACACGCGGCCCTCCACGGCCAGCCAGCGCGCGATCTTCGCGAACAGTTTCCGATAATTCTTCATGTGCTCGAACATCTCGATGGAGACGATGCGGTCGAAGCCTTCTCCGATATCGGCCGCATCGAATTCGTAGTCGACGATGTTGCCGGTGCGTATCGTGAGATTGGTCAGGCCGCGCTTGGTGGCTGCCGCTTCGATGTATTCGCGCTGCCCATGCGAGTTGGACAGGCCGATCACGGTCGAACGGGGAAAGCGCGCAGCCGCCCAGAGCGCGAAAGAACCCCATCCACAACCGAGGTCGAGGATGCGCTGGCCGTCGACAAGCCCGGCGCGATCGGCATAGCTGGCGAGCATCGCCTCTTCGGCGCCGGCGAGGCTTTCGCGTCCGGACGCAAACAGGCAGCACGAATACTTCAGCCGCGGCCCGAGATGCAGGCGAAAGAATTGCGCCGGCACTTCGTAGTGCTGGCGATTGGCCGACTGGGATTCGATCGCGATCGGACTTGCGTCGAGCTCGCGCACGAATTGATGGAAGCGCGCGCCAAGCGCCGCATCGTCTCCCGCGGCTTCGCTCTTGAGCCGCCTGGTCATGAGCCGGCGCATGCCGGCCCGGACCCAAGAGTCCGGCAGCCAGCGGCGTTCGGCGAGATCGATGACGTTCATGCGGTACTCATCGGACGGCTTCGCGCTTGGGTAGCCACGGAATGAACGCACTGGTGGTGCGCATGTAATCCGCGTATCCGGGCCGGCTCCTGGCGAGATGGGCCTCGGTAATCGGGATACCGGAGAGGCGCAGCAGCAGGAAGGCCATCACGGCCGGCGAGATCAGGCCGACCCACCACCACGGGCTGCCGATCGCCAGCAGCAGATACGTGAACCAGTGCAGGCACTCGAAGAAATAATTCGGGTGTCTCGAATAGCGCCACAGGCCTGCACGGCACACGCGACCCTTGTTGCTGCTGTCCTTCACGAAGCGCGCGAGTTGCGCGTCAGCCGTGGCTTCGCCGACCACCGAGACGATCCACACGATCGCCGCCGCAGCGGCCGCCCAGGGCGGCGGAAGATCATCGCGCCACGCCACGACCACGAAGGGCAACGACAACAGCGCGGCGAACACGGTCTGGAACTGGAAGAACCAGAACAGATTGCGATCGGCATTCTTGCCCCATTGCTCGCGAAAGCGCGCATAGCGGCCGTCTTCTGGCTTGCCGTGATTGCGCATGAACAGATGCATGCCCAGACGCAATCCCCAAAGGCCGGCAAGCACGGCGAGCATCGTTCGCAGCGCGATCGGCGCACTGCCGAACGCCGCGAAGCAGACGCCGAGCGCTCCCAGGCTCCACGACCAGACCGGATCGACCAGGTTGCTGTTGTGACTCTTCAGCTGAAATATCCAGACGACCGCGAGCGCGAGCGCCACGCACGCAATGGCGCCGACGTAGATCAGACAGGCGTGCATCGGGAGCGAATGGACAGGGAGATCATCGAAAGGCAAGGCCGCGCATGATTACAAGCAGCTTTACGCGTCGCAACGACCGACGGATTCGATCGCATCACAATCCGAGCGCGCGTTGTTGCGCTTCGACCAACGTGCCGATACCGCGCTTGGCGAGATCGATCAGCGCATCGAGTTGCTCGCGCGAAAACGGCTCGCCTTCGGCCGTCCCCTGGATCTCGACGATCCCACCCGAGCCGGTCATGACGAAGTTCATGTCGGTATCGCACGAGGAGTCCTCATCGTAGTCGAGGTCGAGCAAGGCGACGCCGTCCATCAATCCCGCCGACACCGCCGCCACGAAATCGCGCACCGGACTCTTCGCAATCACGCCGCGGGCAAGCAGCGATGCAATCGCATCGTGCGCGGCCACGAAGGCGCCGGTGATGCTCGCGGTGCGCGTCCCGCCGTCGGCCTGCAGCACGTCGCAGTCGAGCGTGACGGTGCGTTCGCCCAGTGCGCCCAGATCGAACACGCTGCGCATCGAACGCCCGATCAGCCGCTGTATCTCCTGCGTGCGCCCGGATTGCTTGCCGCGCGCGGCCTCGCGATCGCTGCGCGTGTGCGTGGCGCGCGGCAGCATGCCGTACTCGGCGGTCAACCAGCCCTGCCCCTTGCCCTTGAGAAACGGCGGCACGCGTTCTTCGACGCTCGCCGTGCACAGCACGCGCGTGTGACCGAACTCGACGAGCACCGAGCCTTCGGCATAGCGGGTGTACTGGCGCGTGATGCGCACGGCGCGCAGCGTATCGGCTGCGCGCCCATCGAAGCGGACAATCGTCATTGTTTCCTTCGAGCGCAAGTCAGAGCTTGGGCATCAGCTTGTTGGACTTGCGTATCGAGCTGCGAATATCGTCGATCGCGCGTTCGATCTCGCTGTCGGTCATGGGCGAATGCGGAACCTCGAGCTGAGTCGGCCGCAGATGATTGATGGTGGTGGTGATGGCACCCAGCGGCATCGCGATGGTCGAGACTGCCTCTGCCTCGTCGAGGTCGGCGCCTTCCCAGCTCATCGCCATGCCGGTCACGTTGTCGGCGTCGTCGCCGGCTTCCATCAGCGCGAGGTAGATCAGGTCGGGCACCGCGCGCATCACGGTGTTATCCGCGAAGGTCGATGCGATCGCCTGATCGGCCACTGCCGACCACAGACCGTCGGTGCACAGGAACAGCGAATCACCCGGCTGCAGCGTCATCTTTCGGGACAGCTCGACGGTCGGCAGTTCGGGCGAGCCGAGGCAATTGAAGAGCTTGTTGCGATCGGGATGGCTGTCGATGTCCGCGGGCGACGCAAGGCCCTGCAGGATCATGCTCTGGATCTTCGAATGGTCGCGCGTCTGCGCGATGATCTCGCCCGCACGGATCCAGTAGAGCCGCGAATCGCCGACGTGCGCCCAGTAGGCCGCGCCGTTTTGCACGACGCATGCGACGATCGTGGTCCGCGGCGATTCGGCCAGCTTGTTGGCCGCGCGGTAATGCAGGATCTGCTGGTGCGCGTCGAGCAGGCTCGATTCAAGAAAGCGCTGCGGGCTCTTGAGCATCGGCGTGGCCTGCTGCTGGAACAGCGCGCCCACCGTCTGCACCGCGATCTGCGCGGCCATGTCGCCCTGCAGATGCCCGCCCATGCCGTCGGCGATGATCATCAGCAGCGCGTCGCGCGTGAAGCAATAGCCCATGCGGTCCTGATTGGACTTGCGACCGCCCTTCTTGCTTTCCTGATAGATCGAAAACCGCATGAGGCACCGTGAGTATTACCTGCTTTGGCGTGTGTACAAGGATATGGTGGACGAGCGGCGCATGTCACCCAGGCCGAGGCCGCGTGGCTTGAGCGCACGCAACCGATCGAGCGCGCGATCGGTCAAGGTTTTCTTCTGTGGCGTGGGAACGCGATCGAGCAGCGCCTTCTGCAGCGCGAACACGCTCTGCGGCCGCTCGAGCGGGTCGAGCTTCAGGCACCATTCGACCACACCCAGCAACTCCTTCGAATAGCTGTGCGACAGCTCGCGTATTTTCGCACCCATCTTGTCATTGAGCAGCCGCGCATCGGCCGGCTGCGGCGCGTGCCCTGACATCGACGCGAAGATCGAAGCGCCGATGCCGTAGATGTCGGTCCAGGGGCCGAGCTGTCCGCCCTTTTCGCAGAGCTCGGGTGCGGCGAAGCCGGGCGTGTACATCGGATAGAGCTTGTCGTTGTCGGTGGTCAGCGTGCGCCGCGCGGCGCCGAAGTCGAGCAGAATCGGCGATGCATCGCGCCGCAGATAGAGATTGGCAGGCTTGAGATCGAGGTGCAGCAGCTTGTTGGTGTGGACCTCGCGCAGGCCGTTCATCACCTGCGTGAACACCAGCCGGATGAAGCGTTCGCCGAGCAGTTTCTTCTCGCCGCGATCGCGATATTTTAGGATCTGTTCCTGCAGGGTGCGGCCCTGTTCGTAGAGCATCACCATGTACACGGTCTCGTTGGCGCGAAAGAAATTCACGACGCGCACCACGTTCGGATGCAGGATGCGCGCGAGCGCGCGGCCCTCTTCGAAAAAGCATTTGAGGCCGATGCGAAAGGTCGCCAGATTCGACTCGACGATCGTCGGGACCAACTCGCCGGCGCGCCGCAACGCAAGCGAGCTCGGCAGGTACTCCTTGATGGCGACGGGCCGATCGAACTCATCGCGTGCGAGATAGACGATCGAGAACCCGCCGCTGGATATCTTCCTTACAATGCGGTAGCCCTCGACCTCGTAGCCTTCGGGCAGCGGGGCGTTCGATTGTGAAGCCATACGATCAGCGGCCGCGAGGTTGAATCATCAACATGGAAATATGGGGACGACGACACAAGGCCGTCGCATGAGGAGGCGTTTGTCGGCGAGGCCACGCAGCTTGCCGCAATGACCCGATCGACCGGAAGGAGCCCCGCAGGGCAGCGGCATTTTGTTCATTTCGTGCCTGCTTGTAAAGGAAACCCCGGTCCGCATGAGCATCGCATCGATCACATCGACCCATACAAGAGCCGACAAGACACCCCACATGACCGTTTCCAGCATGACCGGCTTCGCGCTGGCCCGCCGCGATCACCGTATCGGCGCCATCGTTCTGGAGATCCGCAGCGTCAACTCGCGTTATCTCGATCCTCAGTTTCGCATCAGCGATGAACTGCGCGCGGGCGAGGCGACGCTGCGCGAAGCGCTCGCTGCACGCATCTCGCGCGGCAAGCTCGACGTGCGCTTCTACATTCATCGCAGCACGGCCACCAGCAAGGGCATGGCCGCGGCCGAAACCATGCTCGCGCAGATCGATGCGCTCCAACGCAGCGTGCGCGCGCGCTTGCCCGACGCCGCGCCGCTGTCGGTCAATGAAATCCTGCACTGGCCAGGCGTCCTCGAAAGCGGCGAGATCGAGCTCGACGAAATCATTGCGCTCACCCGCGAACTCGTCGCGGACGCGATCGAGCAGCTTGCCCTTGCGCGCGCGCGCGAAGGCGAGCGCCTCGCCGTGGTGATCGTCGAGCGGGTTGCGGCGATGGAGGCGATCGCCACGGCCTTGCAGCCGCTCGTCCCGAGGCTGGTCGAGGCGCATCAACAGAAGCTCGAGCAAAGACTGGCCGCGGCCTTGGGCGTGGTGTTCGATGCGAGCACCGCGGCGGGCACTGCCGGCAACGCGACAACCCCTGCGATATCGATCTCGCGCAACGAAGCCCTCGATCGCATCCGCCAGGAGATCACGCTCTACGGCACACGCATCGACGTGTCCGAGGAACTCGCCCGACTGTCGGGTCATCTGTCCGAGGTTCGCGCCATCCTCACGCGCGGCGGCGCGGTGGGCAAGCGGCTCGACTTCATGATGCAGGAGATGAATCGCGAGGCGAACACGCTCGGATCGAAATCGGCCGCGGCCGAACTCGCCGACTCGGCCGTCGAACTCAAGCTCGCGATCGAACAGATTCGCGAGCAGGTCCAGAATCTCGAGTGAGTCCCTCCCCCATGGTTTCTTCTCATCAGGGCAATCTGCTGATCGTTGCCGCGCCCTCGGGTGCCGGCAAGTCGACGCTGGTCAACGCGCTGCTCGCATCCGATTCCACCATCAAGCTGTCGATCTCGTACACCACGCGCGCGCCGCGGCCTGGTGAAGTCGATGGACGCGAATATCGCTTCGTCGACATCACGGCATTCGAGCGCATGCGTTCCGGCGGCGAGTTGATCGAGTCGGCCGAAGTGCATGGCCACTGGTACGGAACCTCGGCGCGCTGGATCGAAACGCGCATCGGCGCGGGTGACGACGTGCTTCTCGAGATCGATTGGCAAGGCGCCCAGCAGATCAAGCGGCGCTTCCCGGATGCGGTCGGGATTTTCATCCTGCCGCCGTCGATCGAGTCGCTCGAAGCACGCCTGCGTCGCCGCGGCCAGGACGAACCGGTCGTCATCACGCGCCGACTGCTGGCTGCGGGAGGCGAGATCGCGCATGCTCGGGAATTCGATTATGTTATTATCAATCAAGACTTTGCAGAGGCTTCCGGACATTTGAAGAGCATCGTGCAGGCGGCGCGCTTGCGCTTCGCCCTGCAGGCACTTCGACATGCCGAACTGTTCGGACAACTAGGTATCCACATCGATTGAAATCGCAACTGCACAGGCTCCGCCATGTGCAGGCACGAACGTTTGCCCCCCCTCGCCGGAGAATTGCATGGCTCGTATCACCGTAGAAGATTGCCTGAAGCAGATTCCGAACCGTTTCCAGCTCACGCTGGCTGCGACCTATCGCGCGCGCCAGCTCGCGCAGGGCCACACGCCCAAGATCGAAAGTCGCGACAAGCCGACCGTCACTGCCCTGCGTGAAATCGCAGAGGGCAAGGTCGGCATCGAGATGTTGAAGAAGGTCCCGACCTGAAGCGACTCGCCTGCCGATCTGCATGAATCGGCAAGCGTGACCAGTCGCGCATACCTACCGCCTCGAGATGAGCCTCTCCACTGCTCTCGATTCGGTCGCGCGGCTGATCAATTTCAGGCGCAGGCGCGAAGGATTTTCCGCCGCCGACGTCGCTGAACTCGACGGGTCCGGCATGGGGTCAGGCTCCCATCTGGAGCAGTCCCCGCTGGTCATCGCGCACCTGCCGCCCACGTCTGCGAAACCTTCGCGGGTCGTCAGCCTTGCTCCGCTGACCGAAATGCTTTCGGCGTATCTGGCCGAGGCGGACATCAAGCGCATCAAGGATGCGTATCGCTTTTCCGACGACGCGCACCTCGGGCAATTCCGTTCGAGCGGCGACGCGTACATCTCGCACCCGATCGCGGTCGCCGAGATCTGCGCGGGCATGAAGCTCGACGCCAATGCGATCATGGCCGCGCTGTTGCACGACGTGATCGAGGACAAGGGCGTCGCGAAAGAGGTTCTCCTCGAACGCTTCGGCCCGCAGGTGGCCGATCTGGTCGACGGCCTCTCCAAGCTCGATCGGCTCCAGTTTCGCGACAGCCAGGAAGCGCAGGCCGAGAACTTCCGCAAGATGCTGCTCGCGATGGCGCGCGACGTGCGCGTCATCCTCATCAAGCTCGCCGACCGCCTGCACAACATGCGTACGCTCGGCGCGCTCTCACCCGACAAGCGCCGGCGCATCGCGCGCGAGACGCTCGATATCTATACGCCGATCGCGCACCGCCTGGGCCTGAACACGATCTATCGGGACCTGCAGGACCTGTCGTTCATGCACCTCTATCCGCGGCGCTTCGCGGTGCTCAGGAAAGCGATCCTGGGGGCGCGCGGCAATCGGCGCGAGGTCGTCGGCAAGACGCTCGAAGCGGTGCGCGGCGCACTGCCCGCCGCGGGCATCCGCGCCGAGGTCTATGGGCGCGAGAAGACCATGTACGGCGTCTATCGCAAGATGAGCGAGAAGAAGCTGTCGTTCTCGCAGGTGCTCGACGTCTATGGTTTCCGCGTGGTGGTGCCCGATCACGCGTCGTGCTACCTGACCCTGGGCGCACTGCACGCGTTGTTCAAGCCGGTCGCGTCGAAGTTCAAGGACTACATCGCGATCCCCAAGGTCAACGGCTATCAGTCGCTGCACACGACCGTGCTCGGACCGTTCGGCACGCCGGTCGAATTCCAGATCCGCACGCAGGACATGCATAGAGTCGCCGAGTCGGGCGTCGCCGCGCACTGGCTCTACAAGAACAGCAACGAGTTGTCCGACGCGCAGCCGCATGCGCATCAATGGCTGCAATCGCTGCTCGACATCCAGAACCAGACCGGCGACGCCGCCGAGTTTCTCGAGCACATCAAGGTCGATCTCTTCCCCGAGACCGTCTACGTGTTCACGCCGATGTCCAAGATCATCACCTTGCCGCGCGGCTCGACGCCGGTGGACTTCGCCTATCAGATTCATACCGACATCGGCAATGCGTGCATCGCCGCGCGCATCAACGGTGAGCTCTCGCCACTGCGTACCGAACTGCAATCAGGTGATGTGGTCGAGGTCGTCACGTCGGACGAGTCGAGACCGAATCCCAACTGGCTCAACTTCGTGCGTACCGGTCGCGCGCGCTCCGAGATTCGGCATTACCTGAAGACCATGAAGTACGAGGAGTCGGTCGATCTCGGGCGGCGACTTCTCGACCAGTCCTTGCAGCAGATCGATCGGAGCTACGACGACCTGATCGATGCGGAATGGCAAAGAGTCGAGTACGAGAGCGGCGCAAAGAGTCGCGACGAGCTGCTTGCCGATATCGGTCTGGGTCGCCGGCTTGCGGGCGTGGTCGCGCGTCGGCTCGTGCTCGCGTCGGCCGCTCATGAAGGCGACGGGGCGGCGTCGGGCAAGAAGCCGGTGATGCCGGTCGTGATCAGCGGCGCCGATGGCGTGTCGGTCACGCTCGCGCGCTGCTGTCGTCCGATTCCCGGCGACTCGATCTTCGGCCACATCCAGCGGGGTCATGGGCTGGTGGTCCACACCACCGATTGCCCGACCGCATCCCGCCAGAAGTTACGCGATCCCGATCGATGGATCGACGCGCAGTGGGAGAAGGCCGACGCAGCCGACGGCACGCGCTTGTTCAACCTCAAGCTCGACTTGTCGTTGAAGAACGAGCGCGGCGTACTCGCGCGCGCCGCCGTCGAGATCTCGGAGGCCGGCGCCAATCTCGCGCACGTGTCGATGGACGACGAGGCCGAAGAGATCACGCTGATTCACCTGATGATCCAGGTGACCGATCGCGCGCACCTCGCGCGCGTGATGCGCCGTTTGCGGCGCCTGCCTGAAACGGTGCGCGTCGCGCGCGTCAAGAGTTAGAACTGCGATTGGAACTGTCAGCCGGCGCTGGCCCGACTAGGCCCGCTCGGGCGCTGGATAGCGCACTGCGACGATCTCGATCTCTTCCGCGCCACCCGGTGTCTTCAGCGTGACGATGTCGCCTTCGCGCGCCTTGAGCAGGCCGCGGGCAATCGGAGCCACCCAGCTGACCTTGCCGGCCAGCGGTTCGGCCTCATCGACGCCGACGATGGTGATGGTGCGCGAGTCTTTTCCATCGACGATGTAATCGACGGTAGCACCGAAGAAGATCTGATCGGACCCCGAGTGCTGCGAAGCGTCCACGACTTCCGCGATATCGAGGCGGCGCGTCAGGAAGCGTATGCGTCGATCGATCTCGCGCAGGCGCTTCTTGCCGTAGATGTAGTCGCCGTTCTCGGAACGGTCGCCGTTCGACGCGGCCCATGAGACGGTGCGAACCACTTCGGGTCGATCGACATCGAGTAGCTGCAGCAGCTCGCCCTTCAAGCGTCGATAGCCCGCCGGCGAGATGTAGTTCTTCACGCCCGCAGGCAGCGGCGATGCGACGTCGCCGTCCACCTCGTCGTCGTCGTTTTCGCTTTCCTTGACGAAGGCCTTGTTCAAGGTCATAGCCTCGTGGGTCACAGCCCTTGTTCAGAGCCAGTTCGACCGACCGCGCGGCTTGCGCGTGAGATAGGCCAGCGACAACACCGTCAACACGACGAACCACAACAGCGACCATTCGGCGATCGACAAGCCCAGCAGCGTCCAATCGACTTTCGCGCAATCGCCGGTCGCACGCAAGGCGCGCTCGATCACTGCTAAGAACGGGGACTGCTGCAATTGAAAGAAGAGATCGGCCGTGCATGCCTGGTGCTCGGGCGGATGCCATTGCAGCCACACGTGCCGCACCGCGAAGCTCGCACCGGCGATCGCCGCTGCCGTCGCGAGCACGCCATAGACACGTACGCCGACACCCGATGGCTTGTGTATGGCCGCGACCAGGAACACGAGACCGAGGCCGATGAACCACAGGCGCTGGATCATGCACAGCGGACAGGGCTCCAGGCCTTTCGCATATTGAAGATAGAGCGCGAAGCCGATCAGCCCCGCACAAACAAGAAAGCCCGCCAAGGCGAGCTTTCCAGGAGTATCGACGCGTCTTCCATGCATCGTCGCAAGACCTTCCCGCATTGATCAGTTCGTTTTCGAAAGCCCTTGCATCGAGTCGAGAGCGTGATGCGCAGACCAAGCCTGGAAGCGAAGTATAGCCGCTGAGTAATTCGCGCCTCTCCAGGATTTGCGCCCGCGTTGTCGCGTCAACTCTGTATCCACGGCAAGCCGGCCTTGCGCCAGCCGCTCTTCTCGCCGCGATGCTTGCCTTCATCGAGGTCGCCCTCGAAACCTTCCAGAATATTGAATGCGTGACGATGTCCCGCGGCTGTCGCTGCCGCCGCGGCCGCATGCGAACGCACGCCGCTGCGACAGAGAAACAGCAGGTGCTCGCGCTTGTCGGGCAGCGCTTCGAGTCGCTCGAGGAAATGCGGATCGGGCTCCGCCGCGCCGAGCGCCCTCCACTCGATCAACGGTGTTTCCGGAATGCGGCCGACATATTCGGCTTCGAAGCGCGTGCGCACGTCGACGATCGTCGCAACGCCTGCCTGCATCAGCGCATGGGCCTCGCTGGGCGTGACCAATCCCGCATAGGGAACCGCCTTCTGCTTCGCGCGCACGGCAGCGCGTTCGAGGATGGACGAGGTTGTGTCGGCGTCCCGCTCCTGATCGCTGCGATCGTTCGTCATGCCAACTCCTTTGCAGCCGCATCTTCGATGAAGACCCGCGCCCGGCGTGCAGCCAGATGAACGTTCGATCCCACGGTCACGTCGAGTTCATCGAAACGCTCACGCGGCAACTCGACTTCGAGGAACCCATGCTCCGATCCATCGTGCGCGAGGTCGATCATTTCGAGTCGCACCGTCGAGCCGAGTTTCACCATGTGTTCGACGCGCGCGGAGAACGCCGCGTGCGCCCGATCATCGACGATTTCCAGATCGTGCGGGCGGATATACGCGGTGCCGTTTGCATCGCTTACGGCGGCGTGTTCGGGCGCCGCGAGGCGCGAGCGGCCGATCGTCGCGACACCGCGGTCGACGCGGCTCCGGACGCGATTGGCGTGCCCGAGAAAGCCGTACACGAACGGCGTGGCGGGATGATCGTAGACCTCGTCGGGGACGCCGATCTGCTCGATCTTTCCATGATCGAACACCACCACCCGGTCCGACACTTCCAGCGCTTCCTCCTGATCGTGCGTAACGAACACGCTGGTCAGCTGGATCTCGTCGTGAAGACGCCGCAGCCAGCGGCGCAGGTCCTTTCTCACCTTCGCGTCGAGCGCACCGAAGGGTTCATCGAGCAGCAGCACCTTGGGTTCGATCGCCAGCGCGCGCGCGAGCGCGATGCGCTGGCGTTGGCCGCCCGAGAGCTGGTGCGGATAACGATCGCCGAGCCAGTCGAGCTGCACCAGGTTGAGCAGGCCGTGGACCTTCTCGCGAATCACGGCCTCGCTCGGGCGCTCCTTCTTCGACTTCACGCGCAAGCCGAACGCGACGTTCTCGAACACCGTCATGTGCCGGAACAGCGCGTAGTGCTGGAACACGAAGCCGACCGCACGCTCGCGCACGTCCTTGTCGGTGGCGTCCTCGGCGTCGAGAAACACGCGGCCTTCGTCGGGCACTTCCAGGCCCGCAATGACGCGCAGGAGCGTGGTCTTGCCCGAGCCCGAGGGTCCGAGCAACGCGACCAGTTCGCCGGGCGCTATCGTGAGGTCGACGTTCTCGAGCGCGACGAAATCGTTGAAGCGCTTCGAGACGTTTTCAATCTTGATGCTCATTTCAATTCCATCATCGTGTTTCCTTTAGATAGCGACGCTCGACAACGGTCTTGATCACCAGTGTGACTAGTGCGAGCAACGCGAGCAGCGACGCGCACGCGAACGCCGCCGCGAAATTGTATTCGTTGTAGAGGATCTCCACGTGCAGCGGCAAGGTATTGGTGGTGCCGCGGATGTGGCCTGACACCACCGACACCGCGCCGAACTCGCCCATCGCGCGTGCGTTGCAGAGGATCACGCCGTAGAGCACGCCCCACTTCACGTTCGGCAGGGTCACGCGCCAGAACGTCTGCCAGCCCGATGCCCCCAGCACGACCGCAGCTTCTTCCTCTTCGCGCCCCTGCGCCTGCATCAAGGGAATCAGCTCGCGCGCGACGAAGGGAAACGTGACGAAGATGGTCGCCAGCACGATCCCTGGCACGGCGAAAATGATCTTCACGTCGTGTGCCGAAAGCCACGGCCCGAGCCAGCCTTGCAAACCGAAGATCAGCACATACACCAGCCCCGATACCACCGGCGACACCGAGAACGGCAGGTCGATCAGCGTGATCAGGATGGCCTTGCCGCGAAAGTCGAACTTCGCGATCGCCCACGCCGCGCTGACGCCGAAGATCAGGTTCGCAGGGACGGCGATGGCGGCGGCCGTGAACGTGAGACGGATCGCCGACAACGCGTCGGGCTCGGCGATAGCAGCGAAGTAGTGGGCGGCGCCCTTCCTGAACGCTTCGACGAAGACCGCGGCGAGGGGCACCAGCAAGGCGACCGCAACGTAGGCCAGCGCTAGCGCGATCAGTGCGATCGGCATCCATGCGATGCGGCCCGAAGGCGGACGCGTGGTCCGCCGGGCGACTCGCGTGCGCAAGCCTGCACCCACTTCACTCGGCGCGAGACTCTTTCCATCGAGCTTGTCGAGGACGTCCGACATCAGACCGTCCTCTCCTGCGCGTTGCGCCTGCGCATCCAGCCTTGCAGCAGGTTGATCGCCAGCAGCATCGCGAAGGATGCGAGCAGCATCACGACCGCAATCGCGGTCGCACCGGAGTAGTCGTACTGCTCGAGCTTGCTGATGATCACCAGCGGCGCGATCTCCGACACCATCGGCATGTTGCCGGCGATGAAGACGACTGATCCGTACTCGCCGACCGCGCGCGCGAAGGCCAGCGTGAATCCGGTCAGGAGCGCAGGCATCACTGTGGGGAAGATCACGCGCGTGAAGATCTGGAACGCATTTGCACCCAGCGAGCGCGCCGCTTCCTCGAGTTCGCGCTCCATGTCTTCGAGCACCGGCTGCACGGTGCGGACCACGAAGGGCAGGCCGATGAAAATCAACGCGACGAGTACGCCCACCGGCGTGAACGCGACCTTGATGCCCAGGGCCGCGAGCGGCGCGCCGAGCCAACCGTTCTCCGCGTAGACGGCCGTCAGTGCGATGCCCGCGACCGCTGTCGGCAACGCGAACGGCAGGTCGACCAGCGCATCGACGATGCGCGAGCCGGGAAACTTGTAGCGCACCAGAACCCACGCGAGCAACAGGCCGAAGAAGGCATTGACGGTCGCCGCGATCAAGGCCGCGCCGAACGACAGCCGCAGCGACGCGAGCACGCGCGGCGCGGTCACCGTGGCCACGAATTGCGGCCAGGTCAGCGTGAAGGTCTTCAGGAACGCCGCCGACAGCGGGATCAGCACGATCAGCGCGAGATACAGCAAGGTCGTGCCGAGCGCGAGATGAAAGCCGGGCAACACGCTCGGCCGGCGCAGCGCGATCGGTCCCGCGATCATCGCTTGATCGCCCCGTAAATCCTGTCGAACTCGCCGCCGTCGTTGAAGTGCTTCTCCTGCGCCTGTTTCCAGCTTCCGAACATTTCATCGACGGTGAACAACTGGATAGTCTTGAAGGTCGCCGCGTGCTTGGCCGCGACCTTCTGCGAGCGCACACGCAGATAGTGATTGGCCGCGATCTCTTGCGCGTCATCGGAGTAGAGGTATTCGAGATAGGCGGTCGCGAGCGCGCGAGTGCCCTTCTTGTCGACGACGCGATCGATGACCGCGACCGGGTTCTCTGCAAGCACGCTGATCGACGGATAGACCGGGTCGACCTTGCCGGCGCCGAACTCGCGATCGATCTGCACGACCTCGCTCTCGAAGGTCACGAGCACGTCACCCACGCCGCGCTGCAGGAAGGTGGTGGTCGCACCGCGGCCGCCGGTGGCGAGCACCGGCACATTTGCCAGCACGCGCCCGACGAACGCGCCGGCATCCGCATCGCTCATGCCCTTCTTCTTCGCATAGCCCCATGCGCCCATGTAGCTGTAGCGTCCATTGCCGCCGGTCTTGGGATTGACGATCACGACCTGCACGCCGGGCTTGGCAAGGTCGTCCCAATCCTTGATGCCTTTGGGATTGCCCTTGCGAACCAGGAACAGCATGGTCGAAAAGGTGGGCGCGGCATTGTTCGGAAATTTCTTCGCCCAGTCGGCGGGCACGACGTTGCGCGACGCGAGGAAGTCGATGTCGTTGGCCGAGTTCATCGTCACGACGTCGGCCTCGAGTCCGTCGGCGACAGAGCGCGCCTGCTTGCTCGAGCCGTCGTGCGATTGATTCAGGACCGCGTCCTGCCCGGTCTTCTGCTTCCAGTATTTCGCGAACGCCGGGTTGTAGTCCTTGTAGAACTCGCGCGCCACGTCGTACGACGCATTGAGCAGGGTCTGCTGCGCGAACGCGCTCGATGCGCCGAGCAGCGACAGCGCTCCGACGGCCAGCAGTTTCGATGCGATCGATACGATGGATTTCACGAGGTTCCTTGATGAGGCGTTCGATACGAGCCGCAATGGCTCGCCGATTCACTTGCCGCCGGGTTGATAGATCTGATCAAACACGCCGCCTTCGGCGAGGACGCTGATCGACGGGATCACGATGTCGACCTTGCCCGCGCCGAACTCCTTCTTCGCGAGGTCGGCCTCGTTCTTCCATGCGAGCAGCACGTCACCGGACCCCGCGTTCGCGTCGGGTCATACGAGACGTTGAGCCGCGTGAGGTCGGCGGTACGTCACGGTCCGCCCTTCGCCGTGGAGAAAATCGAAAAGGCAAGCAGCAATGCCACGTCCGCCGCGAGAACGTAGAGCAGGACGAGGCGCGCGTACGACCGCGGTCGGCGCGTGGATTTCGAGCGGGGGTTCACGCGGCCCTGGATTTTTCCTGCGCGCGATCCACATCGAGGACGACAGCCTGTCGAACGATTTCTCCGATCACCAGCGTTGCCGGGCCATCGAGCGCGGTCAGACCTTCGCGCGCAAGTTCGGCTAGCGTCATCACGCAAGTGAAAACGTTCGGCAACGAAGCGTTCTCGACCAGAGCGACCGGGGTCGATCCCTTTCTTCCCGCCGCGATCAGCAGCGCGGCGATGCGATCGGCCTGGCGCGAGGCCATGTACAGCACCGCGGTATCGGCCGCGTTGACTGCGGCGATCCAGCGCATCGCGTCGCGCGCATCGCTGTCGCTGGCATCGGCGGCGACCCTGGGCGTGACGAAGACCACGCTGCGGCTGCCTTCGAAGCTTGCATCGGCGCGTCGCGTCAACGAGGTCTCGAGTTCCGCGCTCGCGGCGAGTGCGGCCGTCACGCCCGGCACGATCTCGAACGGGATGCCCGCTGCGCGCAAGGCATCGATCTCTTCCTGCACGCGCCCGAACAGCATCGGATCTCCGCCCTTCAATCGCACCACCACGCGATGTTCGTGCGCCGCATCGATCAGCCGCTTGTTGATGAAATGCTGCGCAGAAGAGAGACGACCGCAACGCTTGCCGACAGCGACCTTGATCGCGTAGGGAGCCAGTGCGAGCGTGTCGGCATGCACCAGTGCGTCGTGAAAGACGATGTCGGCCGCCTCCAGCAGGCGCGCAGCGCGCAGGGTCAGCAGGTCGGTTGCGCCCGGACCCGCGCCGACCAGATAAACCGTACCGAAAGTTTCGGATGCCATGTCAGCGTTTGTCGGCTGCGTCATCGACCGCGTCATCGACTTCCAAACGAACGATCATTCCCGCAGCGACCGTGTGGTTGCTGACCTCGTCGATCAAGATGAATGCCCCGGTCGCACGATTGTCCGTGTACGCATCGACCATCAGCGGATCGCGCGTGCGGATGCGGACGCGGGCGATCTCGTTCATCGTGAGCTCGCCACGCGCCGCCTCATCGATGGTATCGCGCAATTCGAGCGTCGCGATATCGAGCTTGCTCGTCACAGCATCGATCATCGCCTTGGTGGTTCGCGTGGTGTGCTTGATCAGGTAGCGTCCGCTGGGCAAGAGCGCTTGCGCATCCATCCAGCACAGCGTCGCATCGAAGCTCTTGACGGCCGCAGCGGGCGCATCGGCGCGCACGATCAGGTCACCGCGCGAGATGTCGATCTCGTCGTCGAGCAAGAGCGTGATCGACTGAGGCGCATGCGCTTCAGTCAACGTACCGTCGAGCGTCACGATGCTTTTCACCCTTGTCTTGCGCCCACCGGGTTGCACGACCACGCGATCACCGGTGCGAATCGCCCCCGACTCGATGCGCCCCATGTAGCCGCGCACGTACGCATCGGGCCGATCCGCGGGCAGACCGGGGCGCCTCACAAGTTGTACGGGAAACCGGAACGGCACATCGACGGCCGGCGATACATCGACGCTCTCGAGATGATCGAGCAGTGTCGGGCCGTAATACCAATCGAGACGCGCGCCGCGTTCGACCACCATGTCGCCGCGCAGCGCGGACACGGGAATGCAGCGCACATCGCGCAGTGAGAGCTTGCTGGCGATCGCCTGGATCTCGTGCTTCAAGGTATCGAAGCGTATCTGGTCGTAATCGACCAGATCCATCTTGTTGATCGCGAACACCACGTGACGGATGCCGAGCAGGCTGGCGATTGCCGCGTGACGACGCGACTGTGGCAGCACGCCCTTGCCCGCATCGACCAGAACGATGGTGAGGTCGGCCGTCGATGCCCCGGTCACCATGTTGCGCGTGTACTGCTCGTGGCCGGGCGTGTCGGCGATGATGAACTTGCGCTCGGGCGTCGAGAAATAGCGATACGCGACGTCGATGGTGATGCCCTGCTCGCGCTCGGCGATCAGGCCATCGGTCAACAGCGCGAGATCGACCGCGACGCCGTCGTCGAGTACCGCATCGACATTGCCGCCCACGCCGCCGCGCCGCGCGGTGGTGCGCACGAGACTGTTGTACTGGTCTTCGAAGATCGACTTGGCATCGTGGAGCAGACGGCCGATCAGCGTGCTCTTGCCGTTGTCGACGCTGCCGGCCGTGGAGAAGCGAAGCAGGTCCATGTCAGAAATACCCTTCCTTCTTCCTCAACTCCATCGATGCGTCCGAGGTCTGGTCGTCCATGCGCGTGGCGCCCCGTTCGGTGATGCGCGTGACGGCGGTCTCCGTGACGATTGCCTCGACCGTTGACGCGTGCGACTCCACCGGCGCGGTGCAGGTCATGTCCCCGACCGTGCGAAAGCGCACGCTCTTCTCGACCACGAGCTCGCCCTCTTTCGGTTGCACCAGCGCAGAAACCGGCATCCACGCGTTGCCGCGCGCGATCACCGCTCGTGTGTGTGCGTAGTAGATGTTCGGCACCGCGAGCTTCTCGCGCCCGATGTATTGCCACACGTCGAGCTCGGTCCAGTTCGAGATCGGGAACACGCGCATGTGCTCGCCCCTGTGGACATGCGTGTTGTAAAGGCTCCAAAGCTCGGGCCGCTGGTTCTTCGGGTCCCATTGGCCGAAGGCATCGCGAAACGAGAAGATGCGTTCCTTCGCGCGGGCCTTCTCTTCATCGCGACGCGCGCCACCGAAGCAGGCGTCGAAGCCGAACTCCTCGATCGCGTCGAGCAAGGTCACGCTCTGGTGCGGATTGCGCAACGCATCGAGATTCTTCATTCGCACCCGACCGCTCGCGATCGAATCCTCCACCGAGCGCACGATCAGGCGCTCGCCGAGCTCGGCCGCGCGCGCATCGCGAAACGCGATCACTTCGGGAAAGTTGTGGCCCGTGTCGATGTGCATCAACGGGAACGGAAAGCGGCCAGGACGGAAGGCCTTCTCCGCCAGACGTAGCATCACGATCGAATCCTTGCCGCCCGAGAACAGCAGCACCGGATTGCCGCATTCGGCCGCGACTTCGCGCATCACATGAATCGCTTCGGACTCGAGGCGGTCAAGATGCGCGGCGTTGGACTGCGCGTTCGAGCTCAGCGGCGTGGGCGCGACCGCCGCAATCGCAGCGACACGCGCTGTGGAAATTGTTTCGTCTTCGAGAAGCATCGTCATGGTGCTGGTCACGCCGTTTGCGTTTCGGCTTGCGCCACATGCAGTCCGCATTCCTTGCCGAGTGCCGATTCCCACCACCACCGCCCCGCGCGAATATCCTCGCCCGCTGCGATCGGGCGCGTGCACGGCGCGCATCCGATGCTCGGGTAGCCGCGCGCGTGCAGCGCATTCACCGGCACGTCGCGCGCGCGCAGATAGGTCCACACCTCGTCTTCGGACCAGTCGGCCAGCGGACTGAATTTCACGAGCTCGTGATCGGCGTCGTAGGCCTCGAGCGCGAGATCGCCGCGCGACGCGGCCTGCGCGCGGCGCAGCCCCGTGATCCACGCCTTCCTGCCGGCGAGCGCGCGATTGAGCGGCTCGATCTTGCGGATGTGGCAGCACGCCTTGCGCTCGGCCACGCTGTCGTAGAACGCGTTGATGCCGTGGATGCGCACGTATTGCTCGACCGCGGATGCGGCGGGGAAGAACACATCGACCTTGCGACGATAGCGCTCGGTCGCGCGCTGCCAGGCCTGATAGGTCTCGTCGGGCAGGCGACCGGTATCGAGGATGGCAATCGCGATGGCCTTCATCGTCTTCGCCGCATCGTCATCGCCGCCAGCGATGAGGTCAAAGATCACCATGTCTTCGGCACCGAAGCTGGTCGTGAAGATTGCCGGCGCGTGGTTTCGTGCAGCGCGCATCAAGGCCGCGCGCGCGGCTTCGGCCTTGCTTGCGAGTTCAGGCGAAAGCGGACTCATGTCGCCGCTTCCGTTGTCGTGCGTGCGAAGCTGCGTCGTTTGAAAAGCGGGACGGGGCGATCGACCGAAGTCTGGTAGCCCTCTGAAAAAACGCGGTAGGACGTCAACGCATCCTCGATTAGTTCCTGATGCTTCATCGCAAACGAATCGAAACCGCTGCGAAGCATGTAGAACAACTGATCGCGCAACACGTCGCCCACCGCGCGCACCCTGCCGCGATAGCCATGGCGCTCACGCAGTACCCTCGCGATCGAATAACCGCGACCGTCGGTGAACTTGGGAAAGTCGATCGCGATCAGCGCGAGCCGCGAAAGATCGTCCGCCAGTTCCGCAGGCTCGTCGCTCGCTTCGAGCCGCACGCTCAGCGGCGCGGTTCTCCCAAGCAAGGCAATGCGCTCTGCCTTCCACAGCGCGAGCGGAACCAGCACCGATGCGTCATCGGGCAGGTCGCGCAAGCCTTCGGTCGCATCCACGAACGTCCACGCGTCGTCGACGATGCGCCCGCCTTCGGCAATCGAGCCCTCAATCAGCCTGGGCATGATCGCGCTCGCGATAGACGTGCTGCTTGAAGGGGTCGAGGCCGATGCGCCGCACCGTGTCGATGAAGCGCTCGTCCTCATGGCGATGGGCGACATAGGTCTCGAGCAGGCGCTCAACCACGTCGGGCATCTCGTCGCGCGCGAACGAGCGGCCGATCACCTTGCCGAGCGCGGCGTCGTTGCCCTGCGCGCCGCCGATCGTGACCTGGTACCACTCCTCGCCGTTCTTGTCGACGCCCAGCACACCGATGTGCCCGACGTGATGATGGCCGCAGGCGTTGATGCAGCCCGAAATGTTCAGGTCGAGTTCGCCGATGTCGTGCAGGTAGTCCTGGAACTCGACCCTCTCTTCGATGCGGCGCTGGATCGATTCGGCCACGGGGATCGACTTCGCATTCGCGAGCGAGCAGAAGTCGCCGCCCGGGCAGCACACGATGTCGGTGAGCAGGCCGATATTGGGCATCGCGCAACCGAGTTCCCGTGCGCGCTCCCATACCGCGTAGAGGTCGTCGAGGCGTACGTCCGCGAGGATCAGGTTCTGTTCGTGGGACACGCGCACTTCGCCGAAGCTGTAGCAATCGGCGAGATCGGCGATCGCGTCCATCTGGTCGGCGGTCGCGTCGCCGGGCGGCACGCCGGTCTTCTTCAACGACAGCGTCACCGCCTTGTAACCGGCGACCTTGTGCGCAAAGGTATTGCGCTTGATCCAGTTCGCGAACGGCTTGCTGTCGGCGATCTGTGCGCGCAACGCACGGCTGTCCGCAGGAAGAGTCTCGTACGCAGGCGGCGTGAAGTACGCTTCCATGCGGCGATATTCGTCGTCGGGAATCGTGGCCGGCCCGCCTTCCAAACGCGACCATTCCTCTTCGACCTTGGCTGAGAACACCGCGGGCGTGAGATCGCGAACCAGGACCTTGATGCGCGCCTTGTAGAGATTGTCGCGACGACCGTAACGGTTATAGACGCGCAGGATCGCGTCGAGATAGTTGAGCAGTTCGGCGCGCGGCAGCCATTCGCGGATCACGTGGCCGATCATCGGCGTGCGACCGAGGCCGCCGCCCGCGAGAATGCGAAAGCCGAGCTCGCCCGCGTCGTTCTTCAGTGCATGAATGCCGATGTCGTGCACGCGCGTGGCGGCGCGATCCTCGACCGCGCCGTTGATGGCGATCTTGAATTTGCGCGGCAGGAAGGCGAACTCGGGATGAAACGTGGACCACTGGCGCACGATCTCGCACACCGCGCGCGAATCGACCAGCTCGTCGTGAGCGACGCCCGCGAACTGATCGGTGGTCGTATTGCGGATGCAGTTGCCGCTGGTCTGGATCGCGTGCATCTGCACTGTCGCAAGCTCTGCGAGAATGTCGGGCACGTTCTCGAGCGCAGGCCAGTTGAACTGGATGTTCTGGCGCGTGCTGAAATGGCCGTAGCCGCGGTCATACCTGCGCGCGATCTCGGCCAGCTTGCGCAGTTGTCGCGTCGCAAGGAAGCCATACGGAATCGCGATGCGCAGCATCGGCGCAAGCCGCTGGATGTAGAGGCCGTTCTGCAGACGCAGCGGACGGAACTCGTCTTCGCTGAGTTGCCCGGCGAGAAAACGGCGAGTTTGGTCGCGAAACTGCGCGACGCGTTCGTCGACCATCGCCTGGTCATAGGAGTCGTAGCGGTACATGCGTGCGAGTCTAGGTTGCAGTGCACGAAAACCGAACGACTATCGCGTTGTGATTACATAACGGAAGCGCATGAAGCCTGGATCAACGAGGAGCCACGGTGCAGAAATCCACGACAGACGATAACGAACAGCAGCGCTGGAAATACGATGGCGTACGCGTGATCGGTGCCGACCAGCTCGACCCGAACACTGCGCAGACACCGGGGATGGACCGCAAGGCCGCGATCAACTTCGCACGCGTGGGCGCTCAGAAGCTGTGGGCGGGCACCGTGCACATCCATCCCGATGCCAAGACCGGCGCCCATCATCACGGGCCGCTCGAGAGCGTGATCTATGTGGTGCGCGGACGCGCGCGGATGCGATGGGGGGAGCGTCTGGAGTTCGTCGCCGAAGCAGGCCCGGGCGACTTCATCTATGTGCCGCCGTTCGTGCCGCATCAGGAAATCAATGCGAGTCCGCACGAGACGCTCGAGTGCGTTCTCGTGCGCAGCGACGGCGAGGCGGTGGCGATCAATCTCGATATCGAGCCGGTGGAAAAGCCGGAGGCGGTGCGATGGATCGATGCTATCCATCGGGAATGAATGTCACGATTGATGGGGGGCCTGATGGGACTCGAACGACTCGCCGAATGGCATGGTGGTATGGGCAGATCAGCCTTTCCCCACTGATGTACATCGGTCCGGACTGCTCCTGTCGCCACACCAAAACGCAACTAACTCATCTTCGATCCCTGTGCGGACACTTCTGCCTGCCCCGCTTCGACGCTGTTTGCATAGGCTCGATCGCGGCCTGTCACACGTCACCAACGCGGCAGCGATATTGGTGATTCCCCTGGCCTTGTTGCTCTGCGTCCAATGGCCCTTGCGTGACTGGATCCATGCCTATTCACGCGAGGCCAATGACTTGGCTCAGGTGCTCTTCGGGATCTACGTCAGCGTCGCCATCACCTACGCGACGCGCGTGCGCGTGCATCTGACACCGGAAGTACTGGCACAACGCTATCCGGCACGATTCAGGTCGCAGCTATTTCGATATACGTCCCTATGCATCGTTGTTCCATGGTCACTTTTCATCTTGTATGCGGCCACCCCCATGGTCTTGCAATCCATTCGGCAATTGGAACGTTTCCCCGACACATTCAATCCCGGATACTTCATTCTCAAGATCAGCATGTGGCTGCTCGCACTACTGGTATTTTTCCAGACACTGGTCGATGCCTTTCGAGTCAAGCCGTCTGATTCCCCCGAGATGCGCTAGTGGCGACCACCGGCTTATGGATGCTGCTGGCGACCGCAGTCCTGATCGCGACCAGCGGCTTGCCGGCGTGGATCGTACTGATCAGCGTACCGACGCTGTTTATCGCCGGTGGCCTAGTCTTCGGCGCCTTCACCACACCGCTCTTGTTCGCGTTGCCAGCGCGCCTCGTCGGCTTGCTCGAGCACGATTTGCTGCAGGCATTGCCCCTCTACGTGCTGATCGGCGCGATGCTCAACCACCTGTCCTTGGGCGACATCCTGTTCCGGGCGTTCAACCGCGCGCTACGCCGTGTGGCTGCGGCGCCCTACCTGGCCGGCATGGGCTTGGGCGCCTTGCTGGCGCCGATGAACGGTTCGGTCGGCGCCAGCGTCGCGATGCTGGCGCGCGCGGTCCAGCCACGCCTGGAGGCACAGGGCATTCCGGTCGAGCGCAGCGCGGCGTTGATCTGTGCCGCCAGCACAATCGGCGTCGTGGTGCCGCCGTCGCTGGTACTGATCCTGTTGGGCGATGCGATGTTGCGTGCCCATACCGAAGCGGTCAACGCAACGGGCAACGCGGTCCGTATCATCAATACGCAAGATATTTTTCACGGTGCTCTGCTGCCCGCGGTGACGATGCTGTTGCTGTTTTTCGTCGTCACCGTCTGGCGCAATCGCGACGCAGGCACGGACGCCACTGCCGCGCTGGCGATCGATTCGAACAGTTTGCCGGTCAGCCGCAGCGACTGGATCATTGCCGGCGCCAGCATTTGTTGCATCCTCGCCCTGCTCACGTCGGTGACGCTAGGCTACCTCTATGCCGTGGAGGGTGCGGCCACCGGCGGTCTCGTGCTGATGCTGTTTGGCGTGATCACGCGCTCGATGACCCCAGCGGTGCTCAAGGCGACCTTGCACGATACGCTGGCGACGACCGGGGCGGTGTTCGCGCTCCTGATTGCCGCGACTGTGTACACGCTGGTTCTGCGTGCCTTCGAAACCGATCTTTGGATCAATGACTTCTTGAGAAGTCTGAGCGGCGGCCCCACCGCGGCATTGACGGTCGTACTGCTGGTGCTTGGGCTGAGCGCATTTATCCTGGATGCGTTCGAGATTACCTTTGTCATTGTTCCCATTGTCATGCCACCGCTATTGATCCTGGTGCCCGATGCAACTTGGGTCGCGGTACTCACTCTGCTGGTGTTGCAGGCAAGTTTTCTCCTGCCGCCGTTCGGCTATGCAGTACTGATGGCGGGCAGCGTGTTGCGTCGCAAGCTCTCGCCGCCCGCGCTTGCGCGGGCGCTGCTGCCCTATCTCCTGGTACAGGCGGTGGTCATGTTGCTGGTGTTGCTATGGCCAAGCATGGTCTGGCACAGTCATCCGGAAACGCCCCTCGATGCGCAGAGCGCTCCGCACCTCACGGATGAACAGATTCAGCAGGAACTTGATCGGCAACGCATGCCAAACGAGAAGAACGTCGGTGATGCCGCGCCGGCATCAAACTGATCTTTCAGGCACGCTCGCCCTAGGTCGCTGATTATTGGGGTGGCTGATGGGACTCGAACCCACGACAAATCGTTATTTTGGGGAGACCAGATTTTGGTCCGACGGGATGATGTCGCTATACGCAGTTTCCTTGAGCAAATAAACCGACAGCGCACTAATGAGACTGACCACCAGCATATAGGCAGCGATCAGCCATGGTTGGCCGTTTTCCGCACGGAGTAATGCGGTAGCGATGATAGGCGTCAAACCACTCGCGAATATCCCCGAGAACTGGTAGACGAACGAAATTCCGCTATATCGCACGCGAGTGTCGAACAGTTCTGAAAAGAGTGCCGCGATAGGGCCATAGACGGAGGCGTAAACGATGCCAAATGGGATGATGATCGCTAACCAGATCAGGACAGGGTGTTCGACAGACGTACTCATCACCCAGAATGCGGGGAACGACAGTAGTCCGGTGGCAAGGGCCCCATAGCCAAACACTTTACGCCTGCCAACCCGATCGGAAAGCTTCCCGAAATAAGGAAGAAAAAAAATCATGATGACCGACGCAACGGTGACGCCCAGTAGCGCGGTCGTTCGCGGAAGCTTCAAGGCCGTCACCAGATACGTAATGACGAATACGCCGTAAATATTGAAAGTCACGCCTTCGATATAGCGGCATCCCATCCCAAGTAAAACCTGCTTTCGATGGGTGCGCATCAAATCAAAGAATGGGACGCGCGCAACGGTACGGGTCTCCTGAATTTTCACGAACGCCGGCGTTTCGACGATCTTGAGCCGTATGTATATGCCGATCGCGACAAGGATCAAGCTGATCAGAAATGCGATTCGCCAGGCCCATTGAAGAAATAGATCGCCCGGAAGGAGGGTGAGCAGGGCCACGATTCCGGTTGCGAGCGCGAGTCCGGCCGGCACGCCAATTTGCGGCCAGCTTCCATAGAAGCCTCGTCGTCCTTTCGGAGCGTGCTCTATCGCCATGAGCACCGCGCCGCCCCATTCGCCACCGACTCCAACTCCCTGAAGGATGCGCAGGACCAGCAACAGGATCGGAGCCCATACGCCGATGCTTTCGTAGGTCGGCAAGACGCCAATCAGGAAAGTCGCGATTCCCATGATCAGCAGCGTGAGAATCAACATGCGCTTTCGGCCGATGCGATCGCCGAAATGGCCGAATATGATTCCGGCGACGGGACGCGCCACGAAACCTACGAGCGCAGTCGTATAGGCCAGCATCGTTCCCACCAGCGGGTCGAACGAGGGAAAGAACAGCTTGTTAAAGACCAGAGCCGAAAACGTGTTGTAAAGAAAAAAGTCATACCATTCAATGGTGGTTCCCATTGCGCTTGCCCAAGCCACCTTCCTGATCAAAGCCTCCGACACGGGACCTGCGCTAGCGTTAGTAGCCATGCTCGCCTCGCTCATTTGATGTTATGCCACTAATAATAGGGATTGATTTCGCGGTAAGACTTTTGACGCGGATTATTTCATCGTTCGACACCCAGGGTGCATTCGACAGCAAGTCTCGGTTTTGCTTAAATGGTCAAGCGTCCGCCGTCGATCACGATGGTTTCACCGGTGATGTATGCGGATACATCGGATACAAGAAACAGCGCAAGATCTCCCGAATGCGCGGCCGTAAGCCACTCTGATCGCGCGCCTGGCTCTTCGCGTACCACACCGATGGTTGCAACAGCGACAGTCGACATGACCGTTGCACGCTGACCTTGAAGCGCTCTTGCATCCAGGCTGCCAGCTCACGCCGCTTGGCAGCCTTCAAAGTTTTTTTCGCACCACCTCCGAGAGGATCTGTTTGTCGAGCGTCAGGTCGGCAACGATCCGCTTCAACCGCGCGTTCTCGTCCTCGAGCATCTTGAGCCGCCGCAACTCGGTCACGCCCAGATCGCCGTACTTCTTCTTCCATCAGACACGCCGATCTGCCGACACACATCGACCACCGGTGTCCCCGATTCAGCCAGTCGCAACGCATACGCCAATTTGCTCTCGGTGAATCTCGATCGCTTCATCGCTTCTCCTTCCGGCCCTTACGGGCCGACCGAGAAGCGACCTTACCTCTAGTTTTGAACTGCCGGGGAATTCGGGGGAGACGTCAGGAGGATCGTATCTGACTCGCGTAACTGCATCGAGTGTCGCCGCGAGCGTGATCTTTCAGTAGATCGCGACGCCTTGGCGGCGCGCACGCGACTTGCACATAAGCAGTGCAGTCCCAGTGGCTGGTAGTCGTTCGGCGTGGTTCAGGGATACATGCGCTTGGACGTGATCGTACAGCGGCCTATGCCGATGCTTTCTTCGGGACAACCGCGTGACGAAATCCGCCCGCGAATAGATCCTGCGCTAGGTCGATGATTGATGGGGTGGCTGATGGGACTCGAACCCACGACAACCGGGATCACAACCCCGTCGAGGACTCCTAACTACTTGATTAATATGACACCGAGTCGCCGCGAAAGGTGCGAAAACGGCCTACCCATGCTACAACCGTGCGACAGCTCGTTTGCGCTCGATGCAGGCGAGTTGCAATCGACTTTTCGCCGACGTCCAGGCAAAGCGGGAGCTCATTCGACACCGAATGTACCTGACTCGAAATCGTGTTTGCGCGCCCTGCGCGATGCGGTTCATAGGGAAGAAGGTTGCGCAGGAACCGCTTGAGATGCGCCAAACGCATCCAATTGGGCAAGAA
>JBBSGB010000011.1:0-103285 GCA_038254545.1 Burkholderiales bacterium
ACGCCCACACGCTCGGGTGGGTTGATGCTGTACCGCCTTTGCGGCGCTACGCAGTCGGGAAGCCCCCGATCACGTGGCTGACACAACGCCAAGCCGACAAGCTGCTCACCGAACTGCCGCCCCATCTGTCGGTCATGGCGCAGTTCTCGCTGGCGACAGGGCTGCGCGAGTCAAACGTACGGCTGCTGCGCTGGCAGCAGGTCGACCTGGGCCGTAAGGTCGCTTGGGTCGAGGCACAGGAGGCGAAGGCAAACAAGCCGATACCGGTACCCCTCAATGCCGATGCAGTGACTATCCTTGGAGCGCAGCGAGGTCGTCACGACGAATGGGTCTTCCCCTACGGCAGTTCACCGGTGACGGGCTGTTCAACAGCGGCTTGGTATAAAGCGACCGCACGGGCCGGGGTGCCAAACTTCCGCTGGCACGACCTTCGTCATACGTGGGCAAGTTGGCACGTCCAGGCGGGTACCCCACTGCCGGTCTTGCAGCAGCTCGGTGGCTGGTCGTCATTCGGGATGGTGCAACGGTACGCACACCTTGGACGCGATCACACAGCCGCATATGCGGATGCCGTCTTGCGGGACAACCGCGTGACAACTTCGGCCCCGCGCAGAAAGCCTCGCTATAAGTCTTTGATTATTGGGGTGGCTGATGGGACTCGAACCCACGACAACCGGGATCACAACCCGGGACTCTACCAACTGAGCTACAGCCACCACGTGAAACGATGAGCCCGGCGATCGTCGCTCGGCCAGAACATGATGGCCTGCCCGGCGGGACTCGAACCCACAACCCCCGGCTTAGAAGGCCGGTGCTCTATCCGGTTGAGCTACGGGCAGTGTTGTCGATGCCGACGCCATGACGATGCGGGCGGTACGACTTGTTGGTCGGGGTGGAGAGATTTGAACTCCCGACATCCTGGTCCCAAACCAGGCGCGCTACCAGGCTACGCTACACCCCGACGAAGCCGCGCATGATAGCTTGCCGCGCCATCCACGGTCAACGCAGCCATCCCTGCAAGAAAACTCGGGCATGCTCTCATCCATGTCACGCGAACAGCGACTGTCGTTGCGTCATATCGAGGAGGCTTCGCGCACCATCGATCCGGTCTTCAGGAACACGCCCCAATTTGTCAGCGAAGCGCTGACGGAAGCGCTCGGATCGCGCGTGCTGCTCAAGCTCGAGACTGCGAATCCGATCCGATCGTTCAAGGGACGCGGAGCGGATTATTTCGTCTCCCAACTGAAGCCCGATGCGCAAGTGGTCGCCGCGAGTGCAGGCAATTTCGGCCAGGCCATGGCCTACGCATGTCGCAAGCGTGGCATCGCGCCGACTGTTTACGCGAGCGTGAATGCCAGTCCCCTGAAGATCGAGCGCATGCGCGCGTTGGGTGCGAACGTCATCCTGCACGGCGAGGATTTCGATGCCGCCAAGCTCGAGGCCAGGCGGGTAGCCGCGGCCCGCGGAGCGTCGATGGTCGAGGACGGCCGCGAGCCGCGCCTCTCCGAGGGCGCGGGTTCGATCGCGGTCGAACTGCTGGGCGGTCCCGAGCCCTTCGACGTCGCGCTGGTCTCGCTCGGCAATGGCGCGCTCCTCGGCGGCATGGCCCGCTGGATCAAGGCCCACGCGCCGCATATCGAAGTGATCGGCGTGGCGGCAAGCGGCGCGCCATGCATGGAGCGTTCGTGGCACGCCGGTCGAGACCGATCGCATCGAAACCATCGCGGACGGCATCGGCACACGTATCCCGATTCCGGAGGCGCTCGGCGATCTCATTGGAACGGTCGATGACGTCCTGCTGGTCGATGACACCGCCATGATCGAAGCGATGCGGCTGGCCATCGCCATACCGGTCTCGTCCTCGAGCCGTGGACTCGGTTGACGCTCACCTCATTCCAACTATGTCGACGATTGACATTTTTATATCGCGAATGCTCACCACATGGTTTAAGTTCAACAGTCGGCGCCGCTCATCGATGCCGCCAAATCAGAACCGCTTGCTCAAGGAGATTGCATGACTGACGAAGTGAAGTGCCCCTTTCATCAGACCGCTGGTGGCGGGCAGACCAACCGCGACTGGTGGCCGCAGCAACTGCGCGTCGACCTCTTGCAGCAGCATTCGGTGAGATCCGATCCGATGGAACCGGAGTTCGACTACGCCGAAGCGTTTCAAAGCCTTGATTTCGAGGGCCTGAAGAAGGACTTGCATGCGCTGATGACCGACTCGCAGGACTGGTGGCCAGCCGATTTCGGCCACTACGGCGGCTTCTTCGTGCGGATGGCCTGGCACGCCGCCGGTACGTACCGCATCGGCGACGGCCGGGGCGGCGCCGGCCGCGGACAGCAGCGCTTCGCGCCGCTCAACAGCTGGCCGGACAACGTCAGCCTCGACAAGGCGCGGCGCCTCTTGTGGCCCATCAAACAGAAGTACGGCAACAAAATCTCGTGGGCCGACTTGCTCGTCCTCACGGGCAACATCGCGCTCGAAAGCATGGGCTTCAAGACGTTCGGCTTCGCTGGCGGCCGTGCCGACGTGTGGGAGCCGGACTTGGATGTGTACTGGGGCCGCGAATCGAAGTGGCTGGGCGGAGATATCCGCTACTCGCAGGGATCGCCCGGCGTCGAAGAAGGCCACGGCGTGTTGGTCAAGGACGACGATAGCGAAGTGCCGCATTCGCGCGACCTCGAGAACCCGCTAGCCGCCGTGCAGATGGGTCTCATCTATGTGAACCCGGAAGGACCGGACGGCAAGCCGGACCCGGTCGCCGCCGCGATCGACATTCGCGACACCTTTGGCCGCATGGCCATGAACGACGAGGAGACGGTAGCGCTGATTGCCGGTGGCCACACCTTCGGCAAGACACACGGCGCCGCTCCCGCGGATCACATTGCGATGGAGCCGGAGGCTGCCGGGATCGAATCGCAGGGCTTCGGCTGGGCCAACAGCTACGGTAGCGGCATGGGCGCCGACACCATCACGAGTGGCCTCGAAGTCACATGGACGACGACACCGGTCCGATGGGGGCACGATTACTTCACGCATCTCTTCGGCTTCGAATGGGAACTGACGAAAAGCCCCGCCGGCGCGCAGCAATGGGTCGCCAAAGATGCGGATGACATCATTCCGCACGCCTACGATGCGAACAAGAAGCAGAGGCCGACGATGCTGACCACCGACCTGTCGCTGCGCTTCGACCCGATCTACGAGAAGATCTCGCGTCGCTTCTTGGACCACCCCGACCAGTTCGCCGACGCCTTCGCCCGCGCTTGGTACAAGCTCACGCACCGCGACATGGGTCCGCGGGCGCGCTACCTGGGGCCGGACGTTCCGGCCGAGGTGCTGATCTGGCAGGATCCCATTCCCGCGACCGACCACGCCTTGGTCGACGACCAGGACGTCACGTCGCTGAAGCAGAAGATCCTTGCGTCGGGCCTCACAGTGGCCGAACTCGTGTCCACGGCGTGGGCTTCAGCCGCCACCTTCCGCGGCTCGGACAAGCGGGGCGGCGCCAACGGCGCGCGCATCCGTCTCGCGCCACAGAAGACTTGGGCGGTCAACCAGCCGCAGCAGCTGACGCGCGTCCTGGAAAAGCTCGAAAAGATCCAGCTAGGATTCAACGGTCAGGCGTCGGGCGGCAAACAGATCTCGCTCGCAGACCTGATCGTGCTGGCGGGCAGCGCTGCCGTCGAGAAGGCGGCGGCGGATGCGGGCCAAACAATCACGGTGCCGTTCACGGCCGGGCGCGGCGACGCGTCGCAGGACGAGACCGACGTCGAGTCGTTCGTGCCGCTGGAGCCGGCGGCCGACGCGTTCCGTAACTACTTGGGCGGCAAATACATCGTCCCGGCGGAATCGTTGATGATCGACCGGGCACAGTTGTTGACGCTGACGGCGCCGGAGATGACGGTGCTGGTCGGCGGACTGCGCGTGCTAGGCGCCAACGTCAACGGCGCGAAGCACGGCGTCTTCACGGACCGTCCGGGCACGCTCACCAATGACTTCTTCGTTAACCTCCTCGCCATGAAGACCGAGTGGAAGACTACGTCGGGCGACGCGGAGACGTTCGAGGGTCGCGACCGCAAGACGGGCCAGCCGCGCTGGACCGCCACGCGCGTCGACTTGGTCTTCGGCTCACATGCGCAGTTGCGCGCGGTGTCGGAGGTGTACGCGGCGTCCGATGCGAAGGAGAAATTTGTGAAGGACTTCGTCGCGGCCTGGACAAAGGTGATGAATTTAGATCGGTTTGATTTGCAGTGAGGTCGGTGGCGGCGGACGAGGTGGACGCATCCGTCGATGTAGTCCGAATTTTGGGCCGGCGGCGGAGACGCTGCCGGCCCAATTTCGTGGGGAGCGGCGCTCTCGTCTCGGCCGTGCATTTCGTGCGCGTCGAGTTGTCGCCCGACATCAAGACGGCACTGCAGAATGGCGCGCAGATGATTGATCGGTTGCGACCATCCCGCCTACCCGGCTCACCTGGAAGAAACACTCGCCGAGACGCTCGCTTCGCTCGTCGGGGATCTGCGCTGACGCGGTCTTAACCGAAGCGACCCGTGATGTAGTCCTCCGTCTGCTTCATCTTCGGCTTGATGAAGATTTGGTCGGTCTTGCCGAACTCGATCAGCTCGCCCAGATACATGTAGGCCGTGAGGTCCGAGCAGCGCGCGGCCTGCTGCATGTTGTGCGTGACCATCACGACCGTGTAGTCGGCCTTGAGCTCGTCGATCAACTCCTCGATCTTGGCCGTCGAAATCGGATCGAGCGCGGAACACGGCTCGTCGAGCAACAGGATCTCGGGCTTGATCGCAATGCCGCGCGCGATGCACAGGCGCTGCTGCTGGCCGCCCGAGAGCCCGTTGCCGCTCTGACCGAGCTTGTTCTTCACCTCGTTCCAGAGCGCCGCCTTGGTCAACGCCCACTCGACGCGTTCATCCATCTCGCCCTTCGACAGATTCTCGAAGAGCTTCACGCCGAAGGCGACGTTGTCGTAGATCGACATCGGGAATGGCGTGGGCTTCTGAAACACCATGCCGATCTTGGCGCGGATCAGCGCAACGTTGGTCTGCGTCGAAAGCAGATTCTCGCCGTCGAGATTGATCTCGCCTTCCGCGCGGTGGTCGGGATAGAGCTCGAACATGCGATTGAACGTGCGCAGCAACGTCGATTTGCCGCAACCCGAAGGCCCGATGAAGGCGGTGACTTTCTTTTCGGGGATGTCGAGTGAAATATTCTTGAGCGCGTGGAACTTGCCGTAATAGAAGTTCAGATCCTTGACTCGAATCTTCGGGTCTTCGATTTCGCGGATCGATGGGTTAGGCATGCGGGAGCCGGGTCCTTAATGATTCTTTTGTGAGAAGAAAGTGCGCGCCAGAATGTTGACGCCGAGTACACCGACCGTGATCAGGAATACTCCGGCCCACGCGAGCTCCTGCCAGTTCTGAAACGGGCTCATCGCGAACTTGAAGATGGTGACCGGCAGATTGGCCATCGGCTGCGTGAAATCGAGCGACCAGAATTGATTCGACAGCGCCGTGAACAACAACGGCGCGGTTTCGCCCGCGATGCGCGCCACTGCCAAAAGGATGCCGGTCACGACTCCGGCGCGCGCCGCCTTCAACGTGATCTTCGAGATCACCTTCCAGCGCGGTGTGCCGAGCGCGAACGCGGCCTCGCGCAGCGTGTTGGGGATCAGCTTGAGCATGTTCTCGGTGGTGCGTACCACCACCGGCACCACGATCAGCGCCAGCGCGACGACACCGGCCAGGCCCGAAAAGCTCTTGCTGTGCGCGACGTAGAGCGCGTACACGAACAGGCCGATGACGATCGACGGCGCCGACAACAGGATGTCGTTGATGAAGCGCGTGATCGACGCGAGCCACCCATTGCCGCCGTATTCGGCCAGATAGATTCCCGCAAGTACGCCGATCGGCGTGCCGATCGCCGTTGCCATCGTGACCATGATCAACGAGCCCACGATCGCGTTCGCGAGCCCGCCGCCGTCGGTGTTAGGCGACGGCGTCATCTGCGTGAACAGGCTGATCGAAAGGCCGCCGATGCCCAACGAAATCGTCGTGAACAGAATCCAGATCAGCCAGAACAGACCGAATGCCATCGCCGCCATCGATAGCGTGAGTGCCACATTGTTGACGACCTTGCGGCGCGCGAACACTGCGTTGGCGGGCGACTTTTCGGTCACGACGGCGTTCACGATTTGGTTCCCTCATTGGACTGCAGGCGCAGCAACAGCAGCTTGGATGCGGCAAGCACGATGAACGTGATCACGAACAGGACCAGACCGAGTTCGATCAACGCGGCCGTGTGCAGACCGGGCGCCGCTTCGGCGAACTCGTTGGCGAGCGCCGAGGTGATCGAATTGCCAGAGGAAAAAAGCGAGATGTCGTTCAAGAGATTGGTGTTCCCGATCACGAAGGTCACGGCCATGGTCTCGCCCAGCGCGCGGCCGAGCCCGAGCATGATGCCGCCGATCACGCCCGCGCGCGTGTAAGGCAGCACTACCTTCCAGACCACTTCCCAGGTCGTGCCGCCCAGGCCATAGACCGATTCCTTCAACATCGGCGGCGTCACTTCGAAGACGTCGCGCATCACCGACGCGATGAAGGGAATGATCATTATCGCGAGGATGATGCCCGCGCACAAAAGCCCGATACCGATCGGCGCGCCCTGGAACAGCTTGCCGATCACCGGCACCTTGCCGAGCGTGGCGCCCAGCGGCGCTTCGATCCACCTGGCAAACACCGGCGAGAAAACGAGAAGACCCCACATGCCGTAAACGATCGATGGGATCGCTGCGAGCAGCTCGATCGCCGTGCCCAGCGGCCGACGCAGCCATGCGGGTGACAGCTCGGTCAGGAACAGCGCGATGCCGAAGCTGACCGGCACCGCAATGATCAATGCGATGAACGACGTAACCAGCGTGCCGTAGATCGGCACCAGCGCGCCGAATTTCTCAGCGGGTGGATCCCACTCGGTCTCGGTCAGAAACGAGAACCCGAATTTCTGGATAGCCGGCCACGAACTGATGAACAGCGAAACGATGATGCCCGCCATGACGACGAGCGTGAGGACCGCCGCGCATCGCGTCAGGTTCAGGAAGATCGTGTCGCCCAGTGCACTCTGCGATTTCACGGAACGTTCCGGGTCGGGCTGCCGGCTCGTGATCTGCGGCAAGGTCAGTGTGGTTGCAGTGTCCATGCCGCCCTAACAAGCAAGCGGCGAGCGATCGGGGTGTCCGACCGGCTCGCCGCGCATCCTACCGGAAATTACTTCGCGATCGACTTGCCCGATGCGTCCTTGAGTTCACGCGCCCACGTCGCGTGGATCGACGCGACCAGCGGCGCCGGCAGCGGCACGTAGTCGAGCTCTTCGGCGAGCTTGCCGCCGTTCTTGTACGACCAATCGAAGAACTTCAGGACTTCGGCGCCACGCTCGGGCTTGTCCTGCGTCTTGTGCATGATGATGAAGGTCGATGCAGCGATCGGCCATGCGTCCTTGCCAGCCTGATTGGTGAGGATCACGTAGTACTGGCTCTTCTCCCAGTCTGCGCCGGCGGCCGCGGCCTGGAATGTCGCATCGTCGGGCTGCACGAAGTTGCCCGAAGCATTCTGCATGCTCGCGTAAGGCATCTTCGATTGCTTGGCATAGGCGTATTCGACGTAGCCGATCGCACCGGGGATGCGCTGGACCACGGCCGAAACGCCTTCGTTGCCCTTGCCCCCGGTACCCACCGGCCAGTTGACCGAGGTGCCTTCACCGACCTTGGCCTTCCATTCGGGATTGACCTTGGCCAGATAGTTGGTGAAGTTGAACGAGGTGCCCGATCCGTCGGCGCGGCGCACGACCGCGATCGCGGTATCGGGCAATTTCAGCGATGGGTTCAGGGCCTTGATCGCCGGGTCGTCCCATTTGGTGACCTTGCCCAGATAGATGTCGCCCAACACCAGCCCGTTCAGACGCAGCTTGCCCGGCTCGATCCCGGGAAGATTGAAGACGGGAACGATGCCGCCGATGACCGTCGGGAATTGCACGAGTCCCTTGGCCTGCAATTCTTCGGGCTTGAGCGGCGCATCCGACGCACCGAAGTCCACGGTCTTGGCCTCGATCTGCTTCATGCCACCGGACGAGCCGATCGACTGGTAGTTCACGCGATTGCTGGTGGCCTTGTTGTAGGCGTCGGCCCACTTCGAGTAGACCGGCGCCGGGAAGCTCGCGCCCGCGCCAGTGACGTCGGCCGCCTGCACGCTGCCGACCGCAAGCAACGCAACGACAGCTACCTTGGAAACGAAATTCATGGCGGTCCTTGAAAGTGCGGATAGGGGAACCGCGCCACAATAAGTAGCCCCGATGACAATGTCATGACACTGCGCGGCAGGTGGCGGTCGATGCGACCGGCCTAAGCGACGCCGGCGAGACTTGCCGCAAGTCGTTCGGCGGCCCCGGTTGCAAGCGCTTCGGATTCGGCCTCGACCATTACCCGCAGGAGCGGCTCGGTCCCCGATGGCCGGATCAGGATGCGACCGCTGTTTCCGAGGTCGGCCTCGACCGATACGCGAGCCTCGACCAACGGCTTGTAGCCCTCCCAATCGAAACCCTTGGCGATCTTCACGTTGATCAGGCGTTGGGGATAGAGCCGCACGTCGGCGGTCAACTCGGACAGGGAACGATCGCTGCGCCGTATCGCCGAGAGAACCTGCAGCGCGCTGACGATGCCGTCCCCCGTGGAGTGCTTGTCGAGGCACAGGAGGTGTCCGGAACTTTCGCCGCCCCACAACCATCCGTTCTCGACCAGCATCTCGAGCACATAGCGGTCGCCGACCTTGGCGCGCGCGAACGATACGCCGAGCTCACGCAACGCATGCTCGACGGCGAGGTTGGTCATCAGCGTGCCGACCACGCCCGAGCGCTTGCCCTGCTCGACGCCATCGCGCACCACCACGTAGAGCAACTCGTCGCCGTTGTAGAGGCGGCCTTCGGCATCGGTCATCAGCAGCCGATCGGCGTCGCCATCGAGCGCGATGCCCAAGTCCGCGCGATGCGTGCGCACCGCTGCCGCGAGAGCGCCCGGATGCGTGGCACCGACACCCTCGTTGATGTTGAATCCATCGGGCGACGCACCGATCGCGACGACCTCGGCGCCCAGTTCGTGGAACACATGCGGCGCGATCTCGTAGGCCGCGCCGTTGGCGCAATCGATGACGATTTTGAGGCCCTTGAGATTGAGCTCGTTCGGAAACGTGCTCTTGCAGAACTCGATGTAGCGCCCTGCCGCATCGTCGATGCGCTTGGCCCTGCCGATCGCCTCGGATGGCGCGCACGTCAGCGGCTGCTCGAGCAGCGATTCGATTTCGAGTTCGACCGCATCGGGCAGCTTGGAGCCTTCGGCCGAGAAGAACTTGATGCCGTTGTCGTAGTAGGGATTGTGCGAAGCGCTGATCACGACCCCTGCGGACAGACGCAGCGCGCGCGTCAGATAGGCCACCGCAGCGGTCGGAACCGGGCCGGTCAGTTGCACGTTGACCCCGGCCGACGTGAAGCCCGCTTCGAGCGCGGCCTCGATCATGTAGCCGGACACGCGCGTGTCCTTGCCGATCAGCACGGTTGGCTTTCTGCCGATGTCGCGATGCTTGAAGACCTGGCCGGCGGCGTGGCCAAGACGCAGCATGAATTCCGGCGTGATCGGCGCCTCGCCCACACGTCCCCGAACGCCGTCGGTTCCAAAATACTTTCTGCTCATGCGATGCGCCTTCTGTTTTTCAGACCGCGGATGCTATCACCGGACCGCAACATCACCGCGTAGCCGTCCGCGTCGACATCCACACCTTGATCGCGTCGACGGTCGCCGCGACATCGTGAACGCGCACGATGCGCGCTCCGTTTTCGATCGCAACGAGCGCGGCCGCGAGACTGCCGGCGAGCCGCTCGGTTAGCGGTCGCCCCGTGATCTGTCCGATCATGCCCTTGCGCGAAAGCCCGACGAGTATCGGAAGGCCCAGCGAGCCAAGCTCTCCGAGCCTGCGAAGCAAACTCAGGTTGTGCTCGAGCGCCTTGCCGAAGCCGAAACCGGGATCGATCACCAGCCGTTCGCGAGAGATGCCCTCCGCGATCAATGCGTCGCAACGTTCGCGAAGATGATGGCTGACTTCGGCCACCACGTCGTCGTAGTGTGGCGCGACCTGCATGGTCTGTGGTGTGCCTTGCATATGCATCACGCAGAGCGCGCAGTCGGAGGCTCGCACGGCCTCGCGCGACGCGTTGCTCGCGAAACCGGTGACGTCGTTGATCATCGATGCGCCGGCATCGAGCGCCTGCGCCATGACTTCGGCCTTCATCGTATCCACCGAGATCGGCACCGGCGCATCGCGTAATGCGGTGAGGACCGGCATCAGGCGCGCGACTTCGATATCCGCTGAAACCGGTGTCGCGCCCGGCCGCGTGGACTCGGCGCCGAGGTCGATGAGGTCGGCGCCTTCCTCCATCAGCCGCTCCGCATGCCGAATCGCGGCGCTCGCGTCGCCAAGGCGACCGCCGTCGGAGAATGAATCGGGCGTGAGGTTGACGATGCCCATCACGCGCGGGCGCGCAAGGTCGAGAACGAATCGGCCGCATCGAAGCACAGTCGCTTCAGCCATGTTCGCGCGCGGTCCAGGTTTGCGCGGCGTCGAGTCCGGGCGCTGCACAGGTTCGATCGCAAAAAAAGAAACGCCCGGACGAGCCGGGCGATTCGAGGGTCATGAAACGGTTAGGCCGGCGCTGTTGCCGTAGGCGTCGTACCCGACCCCGGTGCGGGATTCATCGGCATTGCGCTCGACGGATTGCCGGGCGGCTTGGGCGGACGCGGCGGCTTGCCCTCGATGATGTCGTTGATCTGGTCGGAATCGATGGTTTCCCATGCGAGCAAGGCCTTGGTCATCGCCTCGACCTTGTCGCGGTTCGCGAGGATCAGGCGCTTGGCGAGCTGGTACTGCTCGTCGATGATGCGACGGATCTCGCCATCGACCTTCTGCATGGTCGACTCTGACACGTTCTTGGTCGACGTGATCGAACGGCCGAGGAAGACCTCGCCTTCGTTCTCGGCGTAGATCATCGGGCCGAGCAGATCGCTCATGCCGTAGCGCGTGACCATGTTGCGCGCCATCTCAGTGGCACGTTCGAAGTCGTTCGAGGCGCCGGTGGTCATCTGATTCATGAACACTTCTTCGGCGATGCGACCGCCGAAGAGCATCGAAATCTGCTGCAGGATGTAGTCGCGGTCGTAGGAATACTTGTCCTTCTCGGGCAGCGACATCGTCACGCCCAAGGCGCGGCCGCGCGGAATGATCGTGACCTTGTGCACCGGATCGCACTTGGGCAACAGCTTGCCGAGGATCGCGTGGCCCGACTCGTGATACGCGGTATTGCGGCGCTCTTCCTCGTCCATCACCATCGTGCGGCGCTCGGCGCCCATTACGATCTTGTCCTTTGCCTTCTCGAAGTCGATCATCTCGACCAGCCGACCGGTGCGCCGCGCCGCAAACAGCGCCGCCTCGTTGACGAGGTTGGCAAGATCGGCGCCCGAGAAGCCCGGCGTGCCGCGCGCGATGATGTCGGCCTTGACGTCCTGCGCGATCGGGACCTTCCTCATGTGCACGTTGAGGATCTGCTCGCGGCCTCGAATGTCGGGCAGCGGAACCACGACCTGACGGTCGAAGCGGCCCGGACGCAGCAGTGCGGGGTCGAGCACGTCGGGCCGGTTGGTCGCGGCGATCACGATCACGCCGACGCCGGTCTCGAAGCCGTCCATCTCGACCAACATCTGGTTGAGCGTCTGCTCGCGCTCGTCGTTGCCACCGCCCAGGCCAGCGCCGCGCTGACGGCCGACCGCGTCGATTTCGTCGATGAAGATGATGCAGGGCGCGTGCTTCTTCGCGGTTTCAAACATGTCGCGCACACGCGCCGCACCGACGCCGACGAACATCTCGACGAAGTCCGATCCCGAGATCGAGAAGAACGGGACCTTGGCTTCACCCGCGATCGCGCGCGCCAACAAGGTCTTGCCGGTACCCGGCGAGCCGACCATCAGCACGCCGCGCGGAATGCGGCCGCCGAGCTTCTGGAATTTGGACGGGTCGCGCAGGAAGTCGACGAGCTCGGAGACGTCTTCCTTGGCCTCGTCGCAACCGGCCACGTCGGCAAACGAAACCTGATTGGCATTCTCGTCGAGCATCTTCGCGCGCGATTTGCCGAACGAGAACGCGCCGCCGCGCCCGCCTCCCTGCATCTGTCGCATGAAGAAGACCCATACGCCGATCAGGAGCAGCATCGGGAACCATGATATGAACACCTGCATCAGGAACGACTGCTCTTCTTCCTGCTTGCCCGACACCTGCACGCCGTACTTCATCAGATCGCCGACCATCCACAGATCGCCGGGCGAGGCGATGCTGTATTGCTTGCCTTCCGTCGGGGTGACGTTGAGGTTGCGACCTTGAACTTCGACGCGCTTGATGCGGCCGTTCTTGGCCTCTTCCATGAACTGCGAATAGCTGACCGGCTCGGCCACCTGCCGGCGCGTCTCGAATTGCTTGAAGACGACGAACAGGACCAGCGCGATGACCATCCAGATCGCAGCTTTGGATAACATGTTGTTCAAGGTCTATCTCCTGCGGAGAGCGAGGCCGCATCTGCTGCCTCGCGGTAGGACAAGTCGATGATTCTAGTCGCTGAATCGATTCCGCGCTCAATCATCGATACCGCTTCAAACCGCGGGCGAGTATGAAAGTCTCGGACGACTTGTCGCGCGAGGCTTTGGGCTTGCGCGGCGCGACCGTGACGAACTCCCGCTTGAGCGCTTCCACGATCTGGCTGTAGCCGCTGCCGTGAAATGCCTTTACGAGCAAGGCACCGCGCGGTTTCAAATACCTGACAGCAAAATCGGTCGCCAGTTCGATGATGTGCTCCATGCGCGCGGCGTCCGCCAATTCCACTCCCGACAGGTTGGGGGCCATGTCCGAAAGCACAAGGTCGACGCAACGGCCGTCGGGCGACTGTCCGATGAGATCGGTCAGTCTTTCCTCGAGTTGAGCGAGCACCGCCTCCTCGCGAAAATCTCCCTGGATGAACTCGACGCCTTCGATCGTCTCCATCGGCAGCAGGTCGAGCGCGATGATGCGACCCGAGATACCCGCGCCCTTCTTCAACCGTTCGTGCGCGTATTGCGACCAGGAGCCCGGCGTCGCGCCCAGATCGACGATCACGTCGCCGGGCCTGATCAGCCGATCGCTCTCATCGATCTCCTTCAGCTTGAACGCCGCACGCGCGCGATAGCCGTGCTTCTGCGCGAGCTTCACGTAGGGATCGTTGATATGGTCGTGCAACCACGACTGGTTGGATTTGTTTTTGGCCATTGCTTGCTATGCTCGATGCCCTCACCCGCCTTGCCAACTGCCCATCATGCCGCACACCCTGACTCCCGCCGAGCGCAAGGCGCTCAAGGCTCGCGCGCACGCTCTCGATCCCGTCGTCCTGATCGGCGATGCCGGCCTGACGCCGGCCGTGATGGCCGAGATCGATCGCGGGCTCACGTCGCACGAGCTGATCAAGGTCCGCGTTTTCGGTGACGACCGCGAAGCGCGCTTGGCGATGCGCGACCGCATCGTCGAAGAGCTCTCGGCCGAGCCGATCCAGGTGATCGGCAAGCTGCTCGTGCTGTTCCGAGCGGCGCCGCCGATCGAATCGACGTCGCTGCCGCGCCCTGCCACTAGCCGCGCGACTGCCAAGAAGGATGCTCGCGATGCGAGGCGCCCGCCCAGCCGGGTCTCGCCGCGCAAGCTGACGACGCATCCCCGCCCGCCGCGCACCGATCGCGTCCGCAAATCAGGCCAGCGATCGACCAAGAAGCCGCATCAGGATCGGTAGCGAGGCGCGCTCGCCAGCAACAGCCACGCCAGGGCCAGCGCAAACACGGCAAGCATCAGGTGCATCGCGCCGCCCGCGCCATGCAGGCTCGCGAACGACCACGGCCAGCCGGCACCGTGGCGCGCAATCGCGGGCGCGATCCAGAACAACTGCAAGGCGGCGGCGAACAGCATCGCTGCGGCGAGAGTCATTTCCATGCTCGCGCGCGTCGACCGGGCGATCGATGCAACCGCCAGTGCGACGAGCGCGGCACTGAACGCGATCCAGTACGCGCTCTCGAATGCGCGCCCCGCGATGCGCCCTGCGAGCGTCCGATCGTCGGGCATCGCGTCGAACAGCATCGGCGCCACGCGCGCGGAAAACACCAGCGCTCCGAGCGCCACCGCACAAAGGATTGCAGCGCCGTGCCTTGCGAATGCCCGACGAGAAGACAAGGCGATCGCTCGGCCGAATCCGGAATGCGTGACGAGCGCGACGACTTTGCGGCGACTGGTCAGACGTAACGCACCGCCAGCACTTCGTACTCGCGCACGCCAGACGGCGCCTGCACCGCGGCGACATCGCCTTCGACCTTGCTGATCAGCGCACGCGCGATCGGGCTCGCCACCGAGATCTTGCCGACCTTGATGTCGGCCTCATCCTCGCCCACGATCTGGTACGCGACCTTTGTGCCCGACTCGAGCTCTTCGAGTTCGACCGTGGCGCCGAACACCACGCGCCCATCGGCATCGAGCGTGGCCGGGTCGATCACGCTCGCGTTCGACAGCTTGCCCTCGAGATCCCTGATGCGGGCCTCGACGAAACCCTGCCGCTCCTTGGCGGCGTCATAGTCGGCGTTCTCGGACAAGTCGCCGTGTGCGCGCGCCTCGGCTATCGCATTGACGACCATCGGCCGCTCGACGGTCTTTAAGCGATGCAGTTCTTCCTTCATCAGCGCGGCGCCGCGGACGGTAATCGGTATGGTGCTCATGCGTTCTGCTTCAAAGAATATGAGAGGCTGCCGAAAGCGAGGTAGCTGAAAGCGGCCTCAAATGACAGAGGCCGCTGCCGGCAAGTCCGCCGACAGCGACCTCTGAAGATGGATGGTTCGTCGAATCGACGGACCGACCACAGTTTATCAGGCCCGGTCAACGGTCCTTTAGTGTGCGATGCAGTCCCTGCAGATCGCGCACCGAGATTTCGTCGCCGCGGTCGTGCATCAGGCGCATCCCTTCGACGGCGGCAAGCGCGCCGGCGATGGTGGTGTACTGCGTCACACGCATCGCGAGCGCGGTGGTGCGGATCGAACGCGAGTCGGCGATCGCGTTGCGCTTCTCCTCGACCGTGTTGACCACCAACGCGATATCCCCGTTCTTCAGCATGTCGACGACGTGCGGCCGACCTTCGGCAACCTTGTTGACGCTCGCGCAGGGAATCCCCGCAGCTTCGATCGCCAGCGCCGTGCCGCGGGTGGCCGCGAGGCGAAAGCCCATCGCGAAGAGGCCGCGCGCAACCTCGACCGCCTTGGGCTTGTCCGCGTTCTTCACGCTGATGAAGACCTTGCCCGCCGGCTTGCCGTCGACCACGTGCGGCAACGGCAGGCGTACGCCCGCGGCGACCTGCGATTTCACGAAGGCCTCGCCGAAGGTTGCCCCCACGCCCATCACTTCGCCGGTTGATTTCATCTCGGGCCCGAGGATGGTATCGACGCCCGGGAACTTCACGAACGGGAAGACCGCTTCCTTGACCGAGTAATACTTCGGCTTCACCTCGTCGCCGATGCCTTGTTCATCCAGCGACTGCCCGACCATGCAGCGCGCCGCAATCTTCGCGAGCTGAAGGCCGGTCGCCTTCGACACGTAGGGTACCGTGCGCGACGCGCGCGGATTGACTTCGAGCACATACACCACGTCGTTCTGGATCGCGAACTGCACGTTCATCAGGCCGACCACGCCCAGTGCGCGCGCCATCATCGCGGTCTGGCGCTTGAGTTCGTCCACCATGTCGTCGGACAGCGAGAACGGCGGCAGCGAACACGCCGAGTCGCCCGAGTGCACGCCGGCCTGCTCGATGTGTTCCATCACGCCGCCGATGAAGACGCGTGCATCCGTTCCCTTGCCGCCTTCGCCGCCGTCGCCACTGCCATCGCATATGGCATCGACATCGACCTCGATCGCATCGTTGAGGAAGTGATCGAGCAGCACCGGCGAGTCGTGCGAAACCTTGATCGCTTCGCGCATGTAGCGCTCGAGGTCGCGCTGTTCGTGAATGATCTCCATCGCGCGGCCACCCAGCACATAGCTCGGCCGCACCACCAACGGATAGCCTATCTCCTCGGCGCGTTCGAGCGCCTGCTTTTCGCTTTTCGCGGTGCGGTTCATCGGCTGCTTCAGACCGAGTTTGGTGATGAGCGTCTGGAAACGCTCGCGGTCCTCGGCCACGTCGATCGCATCCGGCGACGTCCCGATGATCGGCACGCCCGCCGCTTCGAGCGACTTGGCGAGCTTCAACGGCGTCTGCCCGCCATATTGCACGATCACGCCGAGCGGTTTTTCCTTCGCGACGATCTCGAGCACATCTTCCAGCGTGACCGGCTCGAAATAGAGACGATCGCTGGTGTCATAGTCGGTCGAGACGGTTTCGGGATTGCAGTTGACCATGATGGTCTCGTAGCCATCCTCGGATAGCGCGAGCGCCGCGTGCACGCAGCAGTAGTCGAACTCGATGCCCTGCCCGATGCGATTCGGCCCGCCGCCGAGCACCATGATCTTCTTGCGATCGGTGGGCTCCGCTTCGCACTCGGCATCGTCGAGACCTTCGTAGGTCGAGTAGAGATAGGCGGTGCTGGTCGCGAACTCGGCCGCGCAGGTATCGACGCGCTTGTAAACCGGCCGCACGCCTTCCTTGATGCGACGTTCGCGTACGCGCGTCTCCGTGGTCTTCATCAGGTAGGCCAGACGCCGATCGGAGAAGCCCTTGCGCTTCAACTGATACAACGTGAGCCGATCGATCTCGGACAGCTTTGTCTTCTCGAGCTTCAACTCGATGTCGACGATCTCCTTGATCTGCGTCAGGAACCACGGATCGATGTGCGTCAGTTGCCCGACCTCCTCAAGGCTCATGCCCATCGCGAACGCATCGCCGACGTACCAGATGCGCTCGGGTCCGGGCTCGCCGAGCTCGAGCTCGATCTTCTCGCGATCCTTGGTCATCTCGTTCATGCCGTCGACGCCGACCTCGAGTCCGCGCAGCGCTTTCTGAAACGACTCCTGGAAGGTGCGGCCGATCGCCATCACTTCACCGACCGATTTCATCTGCGTGGTGAGATGCGAGTCGGCCATCGGAAATTTCTCGAACGCGAAGCGCGGCACTTTGGTGACGACGTAGTCGATCGACGGCTCGAAACTGGCCGGTGTCGCGCCGCTGGTGATCTCGTTGCGCAACTCGTCGAGCGTGTAGCCGATCGCAAGCTTGGCCGCGATCTTCGCGATCGGAAAGCCGGTCGCCTTCGAGGCCAGCGCGGACGAGCGCGATACGCGCGGGTTCATCTCGATGACGATCATGCGACCGTCCTTGGGATCGATCGCGAACTGCACGTTCGAGCCGCCCGTGTCGACGCCGATCTCGCGCAGGATCGCGATCGACGCGTTGCGCATCAACTGGTATTCCTTGTCGGTCAGCGTCTGCGCGGGCGCGACCGTGATCGAGTCGCCGGTGTGGATGCCCATCGGGTCGAGGTTCTCGATCGAGCACACGATGATGCAGTTGTCGGCGCGGTCACGCACGACTTCCATCTCGAATTCCTTCCAGCCGATCAGCGATTCCTCGATCAACAATTCGCTGGTCGGCGAAGCCTCGAGGCCGCGCTTGCAGATCGTCTCGAACTCCTCGCCGTTGTAGGCGATGCCACCGCCGGTGCCGCCCAACGTGAAGCTCGGCCGGATGATCGAGGGGAAGCCCAATGTCCGTTGTACGACCCACGCTTCGTCCATCGAATGTGCGATGCCCGAGCGCGCCGAACCCAGGCCGATCCGGGTCATCGCCTCTTTGAACTTGCTGCGATCCTCGGCCTTATCGATCGCTTCGGGCGACGCGCCGATCAGCTCGACGCCGTATTTCTCGAGTACCCCGTGATGATGCAGGTCGAGCGCGCAATTGAGCGCGGTCTGCCCTCCCATCGTGGGAAGGATCGCATCGGGTTTTTCGGTCGCGATGATCTTCTCGACCACCTGCCAGGTGATCGGCTCGATGTAGGTCACATCCGCGGTTTCCGGATCGGTCATGATCGTCGCCGGATTCGAATTGACCAGCACGACGCGATAGCCTTCTTCGCGCAAGGCCTTGCACGCCTGCGCGCCCGAGTAGTCGAACTCGCAGGCCTGCCCGATGACGATCGGGCCTGCGCCGATGATGAGGATGGAGTGGAGGTCGGTGCGTTTGGGCATGGGATGTGTGTCGCGCGATTCAGGATTGGACAAATCCGATCGGCTTTTTCCTTGGTGCAACTGGCGGTGTCATCAACTCGCGGATCGCTTCGAATACGATTGCGAACTGGCTGTCGTACTTGGCTTCGAGCGTGGCAAGCTTCTTCGCGAGTTCCTTATTCGACTCCAGCATCGAGCGCAGCTTGACGAAGGTGCGCATAATTTCGATGTTGACGGCGATCGCGCGATCGCTGCGCAGGACGCTCGATAGCATCGCGACGCCTTGCTCTGTAAAGGCATAGGGTAGGTAGCGCGAGCCGCCCCAACTTGAAGTCACAATTTGTGACCTCAAGATCGCAAATTCTTGATTGGTCAACCGAAAAGCAAAATCATCGGGGAAGCGATCGAGATTTCTGCGCATCGATTGCAGCAACACCTTGACCTCGACGCCATAAAGCTCGGCCAAATCGTGCGACAACATCACGCGCATGCCGCGCAGTGAATAGATCCGCGCCTCGACGCCTTCGACGAGTTGCAACGTGCCGATCGGTATCGCGCGTTCAGCCACGCGCCATCTCCATCGATGCGATGAACCGATCGAACAGATACCCGATGTCGTGCGGCCCCGGGCTCGCTTCCGGGTGTCCCTGAAAACAGAACGCCGGTTGGTCGGTGCGCGCGAAACCCTGCAGCGACCCATCGAACAGCGACACGTGCGTGACCTTGCAATTCGACGGCAGCGACGCGGAATCGACCGCGAAACCGTGGTTCTGCGACGTGATCAACACCTGTCCGGTCTCGAGGTCCTGCACCGGATGATTCGCACCGTGATGTCCGAACTTCATCTTTACGGTCTTCGCACCTGAAGCCAGCGCCATGATTTGCTGGCCGAGACAAATGCCGAATGTCGGCAGGCCGCGTTCAATCAGTTCACGTGTCGCCGCGATCGCATAGTCGCAAGGCTCGGGATCTCCCGGTCCGTTCGCCAGGAAGATGCCATCGGGTTTGAATGCAAGCGCATCGGCCGACGAAGCCTGCGCGGGCAGCACGGTCACGCGACAGCCACGCGCGGCGAGCATGCGAAGAATGTTGTGCTTGATGCCGTAGTCGAAGGCGACGACGTGAAAACGCGCCGTGCCGCCGCTTTTATAACCATCGCCCAGGTTCCAGACCGAATCCGTCCAGTCATAAGGCTCGCGCGCGCTGACGACTTTTGCGAGATCGAGACCGGCGAGACCGGGGAAACTGCGAGCGAGCCCAAGCGCTTTTTCCACATCGCCGGCGTCGCCCTTGCAGTCGGCGAGGATCGCGCCGTTCTGTGCGCCCTTGTTGCGCAGCAGGCGCGTGAGCCTGCGCGTGTCGATGCCGGCGATCGCGACGCAGCCTTCGGCTCTCAGATAGTCCGAGAGACTGCGTGTGGCGCGAAAGCTGGAGTAAGTCCGCGGCAGATCGCGAATCAAGAGGCCGGCCGCGTGAATGCGCGTCGCCTCGACATCTTCATCGTTGGCGCCGGTATTGCCCACATGCGGGTAGGTCAGCGTGACGATCTGGCGCGCATAACTCGGATCGGTCAGGATTTCCTGATAGCCGGTCATCGAGGTATTGAACACGACCTCGCCGATCGACTGTCCGGGCGCCCCGATCGAGATGCCGCGAAACACCGTTCCATCGGCAAGCGCAAGAAGTGCTGGTCCGCTCGCATTGGGATCGGCGGGAAAGAAATCGGTCGGCAACAAGAAGAACCCCTGTCATGGCCGGCCGGCGCGCATCGCGTGGCTACGCGTTTCGAACCCGGCGCGCAGAATGCGGGCGCACGGATCGAGCGATGAACGAAAGATGGGAGGTCGCGCGGACGGTCGGCGGATGAAGATAAACTTTCGAATTATACCGTGTCAAACTCGCTCGACCCCTTCCTGTATTCCGCCCCGCGAACCAGCCGCGCGCCAGCCACCGCCGCTCCAACCCATTCTTCAGCCATGAACCAACTCGAACAACTCAAGCAATACACCACGGTGGTTGCCGACACCGGCGATTTCGAAGCGATGCGCGCCTATGCGCCGCAGGACGCGACCACCAATCCCTCGCTGATCCTCAAGGCGGTGGGCGTCGAGGCGAACAAACCGCTGTTGCAGAAGACGGTGCACGCGCACGCGAAAGAGCCGCCCACCGAATTGATCGACCGCGTGATGATCGCCTTCGGGCTCGAAATCCTGAAGATCATCCCGGGCCGCGTCTCCACCGAAACCGATGCGCGACTCTCGTTTGACACCGCGTCGCTGATCGCGAAAGCCCACCGCCTGATCGCGCTCTACGAGGCCGAGGGCATCGCCCGCGAACGCGTGCTGATCAAGCTCTCATCGACCTGGGAAGGCATCCGCGCGGCCGAGGCACTCGAGCGCGAGGGCATCCACTGCAACATGACGCTGCTGTTCTCCCTGGCGCAGGCGACCGAGTCGGCCGAGGCCGGGGCGACGCTGATCTCGCCGTTCGTAGGCCGCATCACCGACTGGTACAAGAAAGCCGAAGGCAAGGAAAGCTATCCGCCGGCTGACGATCCGGGCGTGCATTCGGTCCAGCGCATCTATGCCACGTTCAAGCAGCTCGGCTATCCGACGCAGATCATGGGTGCGAGCTTTCGCAATCCCGGCCAGGTGCTCGAGCTGGCCGGATGCGATCTTCTGACGATCAGCCCGGACATCATGCAGAAGTTGACCGAAAGCGACGCGAAGATCGAGCCCAAGCTCACGCCCGAGTGGGCCAAGACTCAGGATGCGGAGCCGACGATCCTCGACGAGGCGAAGTTCCGCTTCGCGTTGAATGAAGACGCGATGGCCACCGAGAAACTGGCCGAGGGCATCCGCGTGTTTGCGGCCGATGCGGTCGAGCTGGAAAAGATGATCGCCGGAATGCAATAGCCGCGACCGCGAACTAGAGCTTCTCGGTCTCTCCGCTCTTGGGCTGCCACTTCATCAACCGCCTTTCGACCACGCCGACCAGCGTGTCGAGGATCAACGCGAACGCGGTCAACACGACGATGCCGGCGAAGACTGTGTTGATGTCGAACGTCCCCTCGGCCTGCAGGATCAGGTAACCCACTCCGCGCGCCGAACCCAGATATTCGCCCACGACGGCGCCCACGAACGCAAGTCCCACCGACGTGTGCAGCGATGAGAACACCCAGCTCATCGCGCTGGGCAGATAGACGCTGCGCATCAACTGGCGCTTGGACGCCCCCAGCATGCGCGCGTTGGCGAGCACCACGGGGCTGACTTCGCGCACGCCCTGGAAGACGTTGAAGAACACGATGAAGAACACCAGCGTCATGCCGAGCGCGACCTTGGACCAGATGCCCAGGCCGAACCACACCGCGAAGATCGGCGCCAGTATCACCCGCGGCATCGCATTGGCGCCCTTGATGTAGGGATCGAAAATCGCCGCGGCCGAAGGCGCGAGCGCGAGCCACATGCCGATGCCAAGCCCGGACAAGGTGCCGAAGACGAACGCGAGCACCGTCTCCAGCAAGGTCACTCCCAGATGCAGATAGATTTCGCCGGACACGAACCAGGTCCAGATGCGCTCGGCCACCTGCAGCGGTTCGCCGAAGAAGAACGCTGCCTGGCTCGCGTTCTTGAAGTAGATCGGCGGCAACAATGTCGGGCTGGTGAGCACGTACCAGAGCACGATCACGATGACGAGCACCGCAACCTGCCAGAAGCGAACCGATGGCTTGCGCTTCACGCTCGTCCTTACGCCTTCACCCTGGTCTGCCGATAACCCTTCAACACTTCTTCCTTCATCGCACTCCAGATCTGCGCGTGCAATTCGACGAAGCGCGGGTGGGTGCGGATCTCGGCCACGTCGCGCGGGCGCGCCAGATCGATGTCGAACTCGGCGATCGGGTGCGTGGCAGGTCCAGCCGAAAGCACGATGACGCGATCCGACAGAGCGATCGCTTCGTCGAGGTCGTGCGTGATGAAGAGGACCGCCTTGCGCTTGGCCTGCCAGATTTCCAGCAGCTCGTTCTCCATCAACTGACGCGTCTGGATGTCGAGCGCCGAGAACGGCTCGTCCATCAGGATGATGTCGGGATCGAGCACCAGCGTCTGCGCTAGCGCGACGCGCTTTCTCATGCCGCCCGACAACTGATGCGGATAGCGGTCGCCGAAGCCGGCGAGCCCGACGCGCGAGAGCCACTCCTCGCCGCGTTGTCTGGCCTCGTCGCGCGCGACGCCGCGAAACTCCAGGCCCGCGACGACGTTGTCGATCGCGCTGCGCCACGGCATCAGCGCTTCGGACTGGAACATGTAGCCCGCGCGCTTGTTGACGCCCGCGACGCGCGCATCGAGCTCGTCGCCGAACACGCGCAACTGCCCCGAAGAAGGCGCGAGCAATCCGGCGCCGACGTTCAGCAGTGTCGATTTGCCGCAGCCCGTGGGTCCCACCACAGACACGAATTCGCCAGGCGCAACCGCGAGCGTGACGTCCTCAACCGCCGTGTAACGCTGGCTAGAATCGTCGTTGGAGATGAAAGTGCAGGTGATGCGATCGAGCGCGAGCGCCGGATGGACGGCCTTCCTATCGACCGCATTCATCGTTGCTGACACGTCCATGCCCGGGCGTTCGGCGATCTGCGCGGCCGCTCAGCGCACCAGGCCGCGCGAAACCAGCCAGTCCTGGATCAGGCCCGCGACCTGGTCGGAATTGCGATCCATCATCATCATGTGATCGTTGCCGCGCAGGCCCCGCGTAGGTAACTCGAGCAAGTCGCCTTTGCCGCCGGCTCGGTTCAGCGCGGCGCGAAATCTTTCCTGACGCTCGTACGTGCCCGCCCAGAACGGGATGTCCCTGACGAAATCGCCCCATACCCAAAGAATGGGCGTGTCGCGCAACGGGCCGAGGTTCGTCTTGTCGGAATCGGGGGAGCCGCTGGGCTCCACCACCACCAGGGCCTTGACCTTTTCGGGATGCTTGAGCGCCGCGTTGAAAGCGAAGTTGCCACCTTGGCTATGCACGACGATCACGCAGGGACATGCCTGCTCGACATACTGGTCATAGGCCGCCTGGGTAACCACATCGTTGCTGGCCCAGCGCGGGATGCCCTGCTTGGCGAACTGGTCGAACGCTTCCACCGGAAATTGCGTGCCCGGCATGGCCACGCGCTGCGACGGATCGGTGGCATAGGTCTTGCCGATGCGAAACAGTTCCCACGCTTCTTTCTTGGTCCGAAACAAAGGCTCGGTCTTGAAAATTTCGGGATAGCGCGCCCAGGAGGCTCGGCCACGTTCGACCGCGTCGCTCACGTAGACGTCCCAGCCGGCCTTCAAGAAGAACATTTCCCACCCTGGCTGGCCGTCAGGCTTTGTCTCGTAGGTCACACCCGACAAGCCGCCGCCATGCCACATGAGCAACGGGACCGTACCTTTGGGGTGATTGAGCCTGGTGTAGCGCGTGTACATCTGCTCGACGGCAAAATCACCGTTCGGATTGACCTTCAACGGCGGGGAGCCGGGGCTGAACACGATGTCCCTTTCGGGCAGGCCCGACAGCGTCGCTTGACGTCCGCCGATGTGGTAGCTGCCGACCTCCTTGACATCGAGGCCAGCGGTGCCGGCACAACCGGCCGTGAGCATGAGCGCAGCCAACGCGGTTGGAAGACTCGTCGATAGAGTGTTTTTCATCATGGCCTCGTCGTTCTCACTTGTACTTCTGGTCGGCCTTCTTCGCGAACTCGTTGGTGTAGGTTTCCGACAGCTTGATGTTGGCCGGAACGATCTTCGGGTCGAAACTCGCGAGCACTCTCAATGCCGTCTTCGGCCCCGCGTCCGGGATCAGGCCATCGGTCGAGTAAGCCTCGCGAACATTCGCGAAAGAAGCGAGATAGAGCCCGCGGTCGCCGAGCTGATACGCCTCGGGTACGGTCTTGAGCACGTCCGAAGGCCCGGCCTTCGCGAGCCACTTGTCCGCACGCACGATCGCATTGGCGAGGGCCTGCGTGGTGCGCGGATACTTCTTGATGAATTCGTCATGCGTGTACAGCGTCGCCGCAGGCATCGGCCCGCCGTACAGCGTTTCCGTACCTTTCGGCGTGCGCGTGCTGACGAGGATCTTCACTTCCTTCTTCTGCTCTAGCATCGTCATCACCGGATCGACGTTGGACATCCCGTCGATCTGGCCGCTGCGCATGGCCGCCAGCGACCCTGCCGTCGAGCCGACCCCGATCACCGAGACGTCCGAGGGCTTCAAGCCGCCCTGCGCGAGATAGAAATTGAGCGCGATGTTGGTCGACGATCCGGGTGCGGACACGCCCATCTTGAGGCCCTTCAAGTCCTTCGGCCCGTGGACGCTGGCCGCCTTCTCGGTGGCCACCCCGATCGAGATCGCGGGGGCACGTCCCATCAGCACGAACGCCACGATGTGCTGGCCCTTGGCCTGCATGTTGATGGTGTGCTCGAAGGCGCCCGCGACCACATCGACGCTGCCGCCGATCAGCGCTTCGAGCGACTTCGCGCCGCCGGCGAAATCGCTGATCTCGACGTTGAGGCCTTCATCCTTGAAGTAACCGAGCCGTTCGGCGATGGTCAGCGGCAGATAGTAGAGGCCGGCCTTGCCGCCCACGGCCAGCGACACGTTGGGCTTCTCCAATGCCTGCGCCCACGACGCCGGGCTCGCGAGCGTCATCGCTGCGGTCATCGCGAAAGTCATCGCGACGAAAGCAATGCCAGCCAGGCGCGTGATCAAGCCGGCGCCGAATTTCGAATCAGCATGCATGAGGAGTCTCCGAAGGATTGCTCGAGGAATTATTCGAGCCAACGGACCGATTCTAAAGGACGACGATCAGCTCTTGATCCGGACCAGCGCGCCGAGTCCGAGGACCTGCGTGGGCTGCGGTGAGCCGCCGGCCGGTTCAAGCGACAGGCCGTAGGCCTTCGCGCGCGCGAGCGTCCTCGCGTCACTCGACGTCACGGTTACCGCCGCGGCTCGAGCGTTCGAAGGCAGCATCCCGATCGACACCATGGCTTCCGCATCGTTCGGCGCGATCCACAGTTGCAGCGCCTTGCCTTCCGGCACGTCGACGTCGGCCGCGACCTTGACGACGACGGCACCGGCGTTCCCGGTCTGCATGACTACCGCGACCGGCTTGCCGCTTGTCGGATCCACGACCGTCGCGATCGCGCTGGGCGTGATCTCCACGACCTGCGGCGCGACGATCGGCTGAGGGCGGATCGCGATGCCGACCGCAATCACCGCGATGGTCGCGAAGGCGATGGACAACCCGCGCCAGAGCGCGAGCCGACCCCAACCGGTCGGGGCCTCGCGTGCGTAGCGACCGACCCCGCGCGCCGACGAGCCGGGCAGACGAGCCTCGATCGCATCCCATACACGCGCGTGCGGTCGTGCAGGAGCCACGCTGTCGAGCAGCGGCACGAGGCGCTCGCTCCATGCCAGCGCGAGCGCGCGCAGATCGGCATCGTCGCGCGTCCAGGTCTCGAAGCGTCGACGCGCGGCGCCGCGCAGCGTGCCGAGTGCGTACTCGGCCGCGAGCTGGTCACGCAAAGTCGGATTGCCCCGGGTGTTCACGATCGTTCTTCTTCAGGTCGCGATGCCGTCGAGGCACCGCTTCATTTTTTCGAGGCCGCGTCGTATCCAGGTCTTGACCGTGCCGATCGGGATGCGCAGCGTTGCCGCGAGTTCGGAATGCGTCAGGCCCTGGAAATACGCGAAGGCAATCGCCTGACGCTGGCCCGCGTCCAGTCGCTTCAGGCAGCGCTGCAAGGCGCTCGCGTCCTGCGCGTGCATCGCCGTGTCGGCGGGCGTCGGCAAATCCGACTCGAGCAACGCCGCGAGGTCGTCGTCGAGCTCTATGGTTCGATGATCGACGCGTCGGATATAGTCGAGCGAACGATTGCGAACGATCGTGACCATCCAGGTCATCGGGGCCGACAGCGACGAGTTGTACCCGGCCGCGCCGTTCCAGACGTTCACAAAGCTATCCTGCAAGACATCCTCGGCGCGACTTTCATCCCGCAAGATACGCAGGGCGACCGCGAATAGTTTCGGCGACGTGGCGTCGTAGAGACGGCGATAGGCCTGACGATCGCCCAGCGCCACCGCCGAGATCCACTTGGCAAGCGTTGCGGGGTCGCCGACGGCGGAGGTCGTAGGTATGGAAGCGGCGTTCATGGCAGCAATCGGATCGCGATTATCGCGCAGGGTTCAACGGATCGCTCAACGCAGCGTGCCGGTGGCCGCGAACAGATAGAGCGCGACGCTGGCACCGAACCCGATCGCCCACACCAGCGAACGAATCGGTGCAAGGTTCGCGAAATAGCAGCCAATATAGACGACGCGCGCCACGATGAAGACGATCGCCAGAAGATTGATGGTCGTGATCGGCACGTGCTGCAGGACTGCGATCACGACGCCGATCGCGAACAAGGGAAACGCTTCCCAACTGTTGGCCTGCGCCGCATTGGCGCGTGCGCTGCGGCCAGTCTGCAACGCGAGCCAGGCGCGCGGCTCGCGATTGTCGTAGCGCGCGCCGGCTCCGTCGCGGCCGCCTTCGTTTCCGCTGAATTTCGCCAGGTAGGCGCACGCCAGCGGCAGCACGCCTGCGATCAGGACACACCAGAACGCGAGGATCATCGAGGGCTCCCCACGGCGATCGGGCGCGCCGCACGCGTACGCTCAATCATGGGAATCTCCGACGATCGCATCGATGCGCGCGCGCACGTCGCCGTCGATCTTCGCGACGACATCGATCGCCTTCATGTTCTCGGCGACCTGCTCGGGTCGCGATGCGCCGGTGATGACGGACGACACGCGCGGGTTGCTCGCGCACCACGCGAGCGCGAGCTGCGCGAGCGAGCAATCGAGATCAGCCGCGACCTCGGCCAGCTTCGCCACGATCGCGTTCTTGTCGCGGTCGAGCAGGCGATCCTTCAGGAACGCATAGTTCGACAGCGTCGCGCGGCTGTTCTCGGGCGCTCCGCTTCCATACTTTCCGGTCAGCAGGCCCGAGGCCAGCGGGCTCCAGGTCGTGAGGCCCAGGCCGATGTCTTCATAGAGCCGCGCGTATTCGACCTCGACGCGCTTGCGATTGAAGAGGTTGTATTCGGGCTGCTCGACCACCGGCTTGTGCAGATGATGGCGCTCGGCGATCTCCCACGCAGCGCGGATATCGGCTGCGGGCCACGAGGACGTGCCCCAGTACAACGCCTTGCCGCGCACGATCATGTCGTGCATCGCCCACACCGTCTCTTCGATCGGGGTCTCGGGATCGGCGCGATGGCAATAGACCAGGTCGACATAGTCGAGATCGAGCCGCTTCAACGATCCGTCGATCGCATGCAGCACGTATTTGCGATTGAGCGTGTTGCGCTCGTTCGGACCCTTCTCGAGCCCCCAGAACAACTTGGTCGAGACCACGTACTTCATGCGCGACCACTTCAGTTCCTTGAACACCTGACCCATGATGGTCTCGGACTGGCCGAGCGCATAGACCTCGGCGTTGTCGAAAAAATTCACGCCGGCGTCGAACGCCCCCGCCATGCACTCGCGTGCCAGCCGCGTGTCCATCTGATTGCCGTAGGTGACCCACGACCCGAAGGACAGCGCGCTAACCTTGAGGCCTGCGCGGCCCAGACGTCGGTATTGCATCTTGTGTTGCTCCAGTCGAGAAATAGTTGTTGATTGCGTTGTTGCGGGTCACGACGCGCGACGGTCGAGCACCGCCTGCGCGATCGTACCGACATCGACGTATTCGAGCTCACCGCCCACCGGCACGCCGCGCGCGAGCCGCGTGATCGACAAACTGCGGGCCTTCAGCATCTCGCCGATGGTATGCGCCGTGGCTTCGCCTTCGTTGGTGAAGTTGGTCGCGAGGATCACCTCGCTCACCACGCCGTCGGTCGCACGCTTGAGCAATCGATCGAGATGGATGTCCTTCGGTCCGATGCCGTCGAGCGGCGAGAGCCGGCCCATCAAGACGAAATAGAGCCCGCGATAGGTCAGCGTCTGCTCAATCATCAATTGATCGCCCGGGGCCTCGACCACGCACAGCAAGCTGCGATCGCGCCGATCGGACGCGCACACGTCGCACAGCTCGTTCTCGGTAAAGGTATTGCACAACGCACAGTGACGGATCGCTTCGACCGCGTGCGTCAGCGCGCCACCCAGCAGTGCCGCGCCTTCGCGATCGTGTTGCAGCAGGTGATACGCGATGCGTTGCGCGGACTTCGGTCCGACGCCGGGCAGGCGACGCAAGCCTTCGATGAGCACGTCGAGGCTTGAAGGTCGTTGCGTAGTCGATCGGTTGGAAGATTTCATGCGGACCGGAGGCTGAGCGCCGCGATTCTACTTGGCTCGCGGCCATCTCCGCAGAGCCCACCAAAACCGCCCCGCTACAATTCGCCCTTCGCTCGCGACCGACCCCCGTGCCGTCGCCTCACGCATCACCGCAGCTTGTCCATGTCCGCCCTCGCCGATCAAGTCCACCGCCGTCGCACCTTCGCCATCATCTCGCACCCCGACGCGGGCAAGACCACGCTCACCGAAAAGCTGCTGCTGTTCTCGGGCGCGATCCACATCGCCGGTTCGGTGAAGGCCAGGAAGGCCAGCCGCCATGCGACCTCGGACTGGATGGAGATCGAGAAGCAGCGCGGCATCTCGGTCGCGTCTTCGGTGATGCAGATGGAGTATCGCGACTGCGTGATCAACCTGCTCGACACGCCCGGCCACCAGGACTTTTCGGAAGACACCTATCGCGTGCTGACCGCGGTCGATGCCGCGTTGATGGTGATCGACGCGGCCAACGGCGTCGAAGCGCAGACCTTGCGCCTGCTCGAAGTCTGTCGTGCGCGCGGCACGCCGATCATCACCTTCGTCAACAAGATGGACCGCGAAGTGCGCGAGCCGCTCGACCTGCTCGACGAGATCGAACGCGCGCTCGGCATGACCGCGGTGCCGTTCACGTGGCCGATCGGCATGGGCAAGAGTTTCGCGGGCGTGTTCGACATCCGCGCGAACAGCATGCGTGTGTTCCAGGCGGGGGCCGATCGTGCGGGACAGGCGTTCGAAACCATCGAGGGACTCGACAATCCGTTGATCGACGCGCGCTTCGGCGGTGCGAATGCTCTCACTGCAGGTCATGTCGAAAAAGCGCGCGAAGAGATCTCGCTCGTCACCGAAGCCTCGGCATCTTTCGAGCGCGACGCCTTCATCGCAGCCACGCAGACGCCCGTGTTCTTCGGATCGGCGGTGAACAATTTCGGTGTGCAGGAAGTGCTCGACGCGGTCGTCGATCTCGCGCCCTCGCCGCTGGGACGCAAGGCGATTTCTCGCATGGTCGCGGCCGACGAGCCGAAGTTCGCGGGCGTGGTGTTCAAGATCCAGGCCAACATGGACCCGGCGCATCGCGACCGCATCGCCTTCGTGCGCGTGTGCGCGGGCCACTTCGAACGCGGCATGAACCTCAAGGTGACGCGCTCGGGCAAGGCGATGAAGCCGAACAACGTCGTCACCTTTCTTTCGCAGCGACGCGAGATCGCCGAGGACGCGTATGCCGGCGACATTATTGGCATTCCCAATCACGGCACGCTGCAGCTCGGCGACACGCTCACCGAAGGCGAGCCGCTGCAATTTACCGGTCTTCCCTTCTTCGCGCCCGAGATGTTCCAGGCCGTCGAAGTCGCCGATCCCTTGCGCGCAAAGCAGTTGAAGCACGGCCTCGCGCAACTCGGCGAAGAAGGCGCGATTCAGGTGTTCCGTCCGCACCTCGGCGGCTCGCTGCTATTGGGCGCGGTGGGGCAACTGCAATTCGAAGTCGTGCTTCATCGGCTCGAGCACGAGTACGGCGTAAAGGCGCGATTGATCGGTACGCGTCATCGCCTCGCGCGCTGGATCACGGCCGAAGGATCGGCCGAAGGCGAGCGCGAGTTGAAGCGCTTCATCGACTTCTATGCGGCGCGCATCGCGCACGATGCGGTCGATGCACCGACTTACATGGCCTCGCATGTGTCGGAGTTGCGGGTCGCGCAGGACGAGTGGCCGAGGATCAAGTTCCACGCGCTGCGCGAGCACGCGGGGCTGGTGTTCCAGTCGGGGTTGGCCGCTTGACTTGTCGTGGCGAAGCCAGTCACAACCTGTTCACGCTTTCTCAGCGCGCGCGTCTGCAACCTCTGGATAGTATTGCGGCGCCTCGCGCCGATCGAACATGCCGTAGTCCCTGATCACGCGGACGCGACGTAGCCTCGCGCCCTTCTCCAGCGCGACCGTGCGCTCGAACGCCACCGCCGCCGCCTGATCGCGCCAGGACACGAGCAGGATCATGTCGCCGGGCGTCAGCACGGCATCGAAGACATCCCACGCGACCAGGCCCTGCGACGTCGGATCGAGCCCCAGCCCGATGGCATGTGGTTCGGCATCGATGGTCTCGATGCTTTCAGACGAGCGCTTCGCGTCGATCAGGGTCACGGTGGTTCCCGCGCCGCTCTGGGTTTCGTCCAGCCTTTGTTCGCGCAATGCGTAGCCCGCCGGAGGATGGGTGTCGTCGGTCAGCTGACCGACACGCAGGTGATAGTCGAGGAACACCGCATTGCGGCCCTTCTCCTGGATGTCGTGATGCCTTGCTCGCGTGCGCCAGCGAACCAGCGCCTTTTCGTCGCGCCAGCCCGAGAGCGAGAGGATCCATCCCTCGCGCGTGAGGCTGCGATAACGGATGTTGTCGACGAAGCCGTCGATCTGCTCCAGTTCGGGCTTGAGCAGCTTCGCGTAGCCGAGATAGGCATCCCACTGGTCGGACTTCGGATGGACTTCGAACAGAACTGAAAACACGGCTGGCTCCTCGGGTGTACGGGTGATGTCCTCTTCGTGATTCCGTCGTCATCGGCCGATCGCGACGGCGGATGCGCTAGATAGCGGCAACCGCCGACATCGGCGCTTTCCAGCGTTCCAGATAGGTCGACAGGGGTTCGACACGAATCACTCCTCTTTTCACGAAGGTACTCCGGTTTGGACCGTGGCCATTGGCTTCACAAACGACCGTCAATCCGGTGGCGCGTCGTCGGAATGAGATGCTACTTGCCGAGTTGCGCGAGATGCTTCGCCCTGCAACGAAGTACGAAAAGCAGGAGTCAAGAGGCGGCCTGATCCGAGGTTGCTGCCCGACGATCTGCTATCTTCGCGCGCCCAGACCAGCACCTCTCCCCACCCATGCAAAGCGACATCCAGATCGCCCAAAGCGCAACCCTGCAGCCGATCGTCGCGCTGGCACGCGAGCGGCTCGGCATCCCCGAGGATCAGCTCGAACCCTACGGTCGCTTCAAAGCGAAGATTTCTCTGGGCCACATTGCAAGCCTCGCGAACCAGCCCGACGGCAAGCTGATCCTGGTCAGCGGCATCAGTCCCACCCCGGCCGGTGAAGGCAAGACCACTACCGCGGTGGGCCTGGCCGATGGCCTGAACCGCATCGGGAAGAACGCGATCGTATGCCTGCGCGAGCCGTCGATCGGGCCGGTGTTCGGCATGAAGGGTGGCGCCGCCGGCGGCGGCTATGCGCAACTGGTGCCGATGGAAGACATCAACCTGCACTTCACCGGTGACTTCAATGCGATTGCGCTCGCGCACAACCTGCTCGCGGCGCTGATCGACAACCACATCCACCACGGCAATGCGCTCGGGCTGGACGTTCGACGCATCACCTGGAAGCGGGTGATGGACATGAACGACCGCGCACTGCGAAACATCACGATCGGCCTGGGCGGCCCGGGCAATGGTTATCCGCGCCAGGACGGCTTCGACATCGTGGTCGCGTCGGAGATCATGGCCATCCTGTGCCTTGCCAGCGATCTGTCGGATCTGAAGGCGCGCATCGGGCGCATCGTCGTCGGCTACACGCACGAGCAGCAACCGATCACCGCGAGCCGGTTGCAGGCGCAGGGCGCGATGACGGCGTTGCTGCGCGATGCGATCAAACCGAATCTCGTGCAGACGCTCGAGAACAATCCCGCACTGCTCCACGGCGGACCGTTCGCGAACATTGCACACGGATGCAATTCGGTGATCGCGACACGAGCCGCGCTGAAGCTCGGCGACTACGTCGTCACCGAGGCGGGTTTCGGCGCGGACCTGGGCGCGGAGAAATTCGTCGACATCAAGTGCCGCAAGTCCGGCCTGCGGCCCGATGTGGTGGTACTCGTCGCAACCCTCCGGGCGCTCAAGTTTCAGGGCGGCGTCGACGCAAGAGACCTTGCGAACGAAAACGTGGTGGCGCTCGAAAAAGGAATCGTCAATCTCGAACGTCACCTGAACAACGTGCGCAATCACTTCGGATTGCCATGCGTCGTGGCGGTGAATCATTTCGACCGCGACACGACCGCGGAATGGGCATTGCTGACTCGCAAGCTCGCGCATCATGAAGTACCGGTTGTGCTTGCGAAGCACTGGTCCGACGGCGGCGCCGGCGCCGAGGATCTCGCGCGCGAGGTCGTGCGCCTGACCGACACGACACCGGCCGACTTCCGTTTCGTTTACGACGACGGCGCCACGCTGTGGGAGAAGTGCGAGGCTGTCGCCACCAAGATCTACGGGGCGAGCGGCATCAGCGCGGATACCAGAGTGCGCTCGCAGTTCGCCGCACTGCAGGCCCGGGGCTATGGGCACTTTCCAATCTGTATTGCCAAGACGCAATACTCGTTCTCGACGGACCCGCTGCTGCGCGGCGCACCACAGGGCCACGTGCTAGACATTCGCGAGGTCAGGCTCGCCGCCGGCGCCGAGTTCGTGGTGCTGGTCTGCGGCGACATAATGACGATGCCGGGCTTGCCCGCCGTGCCGTCGTCGACTGCGATCGACGTGGACGACGACGGACAGATCGTGGGCTTGTTCTAGGCAAGCGGCGTCCATCGCGAGGAGAGGGGAGAATGCAAGCCGTGATGGAACTGAACGCCGACTTCTCCAGACGCGTCGTGATGCACGCAAACGCGCTGCCCTGGATGGACTCGCCCATGCCCGGCGTGCGCCGGCGCATGCTCGATCGCATCGGTGGCGAGGTCGCACGCGCGACCACCATCGTCAGCTATGCGCCCGACAGCAGGTTCTCGCCGCACGTGCATGGCGGCGGCGAAGAGTTCGTCGTGCTCGAAGGTGTGTTCGAGGACGAGCACGGCGGCTATCCCGTAGGCTCGTATGTCCGCAACCCGCCGCAGTCGCGGCATACGCCGGGTTCGACGTCGGGCTGCATGATGTTCGTCAAGCTGTGGCAATTCGACCCGGCCGATCGCACGCACGTCCGGCTCAATTTCGACGGGATGGAATCGATCGCCGATCCCGCTCGTGCTGGCGTAACGGTCACGCCGCTGTTTAGCGACGAACGCGAGAACGTTCGCGTCGAGACGTGGGCACCCGGCATACGGACCAGCGTCGATGCAACCGCTGGCGCCGAAATCCTCGTGCTCGCCGGCGGTTTTGTCGAAGGTGCCGATCACCTGCATGAATACTCGTGGATTCGCGTGCCGATCGGTGAACGCGCTCAGGTGCTATCCGGCCGCGATGGCGCGCGTGTCTGGATCAAGACCGGGCACTTGCGCTTTGCCCGGCATGTAGGTGCTTGAAGCGTCACCACGCCCGCGTCAAGCCTATGCGAGCTTCGGATACCAGTCGGACCCGCGGCCCGCGGGAGTCAGGTCGAGGATGTTCCACAAAGGAGCTCGACCTCCTCGGCCAAAAGCGCGGTGCGCGCCTCGCGGTACTCGGCGCTGTCGTTCGGATAGGCTTGCTCACTGCGGCAGCGAGCTCGATCGCGGACTTCAGTTGGGCCATGCTGCGCTCCTTTCTCACTAGATGCGCTGCCGATGCGCCGGCTCGGCGGTCGACTTCAGGCCGCCACGCGCTGCGGCGCTTCGGCCAGCATTTCGATCAGCTCCTTGTTGAACGCCGGCAGGTCGTCGGGCTTGCGGCTGCTCACCCATGTCCCGTCGCGCACGACCTCTTGATCGACCCACTTGCCGCCCGCGTTGCGGATGTCATCGTGCAGCGTCGGCCAGCTCGTCATGGTCTTGCCCTTGACGAGGCCCGCCGACACCAGCAGCCATCCGCCGTGGCAGATCACGCCGATCGGCTTGCGATCGGACTCGAACGCCTTGGCGAACGATTGCGCCTTCTTGACGATACGCAGCGCATCGCCGTTCACCACGCCGCCGGGCAGCATCAGGCCGTCGTAGTCGAGCGCGTCGGCGGTGTCGAGCGTGTGATCGACCTTGAAGCGATCGGCCTTCTCGTCGTGATTCATGCCCTGCACTTCACCGGCCTTGTCCGAAACGATGTGGACTTCGGCGCCCGCGGCTTCGAGCGCCTGCTTGGGCGAAGTCAGTTCGACCTGCTCGAAATCGTCGGTGACGAGGATCGCGATCTTCTTTCCCTTCAGTGATGTCGCCATGCTGGAACCCCTTGCTGTGAATGATAGGCAAGGAAGATTGAGCCGATCGCTCACTCGAAGTTCGAGCGATGCCGAGGCTTTCGCAAGGATCAGGCTTTCACTGACGCCACTCAGGCCCCCACCTTATAGGCGGGCAACTGCTGTCCCAGCCCCATTTCCTGGCCCGGTGCCTGCAGTCCGCTGAGCGGCCGCACCATGACTTCGAACTCGACGATCTTGCCTTGTCGATCGAAGCGGATCAGGTCGATGCCCTTGAGCTGCCTGTCGCCGACCCTGGCGCTGAACTCGAGCACCACGTAAGCGTCTGCGCGACCACACCATGTGGCAAGCGCCGGTCGTCAAACGTTCATCAGCCCGCGCAATTGCGTGATGTCGTGCGCGACCAGACCGTCCGCCGCGACCACATCGAGCCCGTATCCGCAACCATCGCGACCGCCATCGCGCTCGAGTTCGAGCACGCCGACGCCGACGATCTTTTCGCCGAAGCGCTTCTGGTGAGGGTCGGGGATGATGAACGCGCAAGAAGGCAACCACACGTGCCGCACGCCATCGATGGTGCGATCCAGATACTGATGCGCATGGCCGCACAGAACTAGCCGCACGTCGGTTGTGGCGATCAGCGCAAGCAGGCGGTCGCGCGCGGCGAGAGGCACGTACCGCATGTGATGGTCCCGGTCGGTCAGCGGATTCTCGAACAGCGGCTTGTGCAAAAGGACGATGACCGGCTTGCCGGCCGCGTTGTGGAATTCGCTATTGATCCATTCCCACTGCTCGTCTTCTTCCGCCGTGCCGCTGCCGAACAGTTGCGCGTCGAACGCGATCAATCGCCAACCCTCGGCGTCGATCGCCCAACGGTCTTCTCCAAACGTCGCGAGATAACGCGCGCGACTGGCTGCAGTGAGCCACTCGCGCGCCGGCACATCGCGCGTGCCGGGGTTGTCGCCGATATCGTGATTGCCGGGAATCAGGCGCATTGGCGTCGGCCACGCATCGACCAGCGCTTTCGCTTCGCGCAATTGCGCTTCCCTGTTGATCGCGTCGAAGCTGATATCGCCCAGGTGAATCGTGAGATCGACCGCCGAACGCTCGGCGTAACGTGAGGCCGCACGCCAGTTCGCGACCAGCTCAGGCGCGCCGTTGGCGAGATGACTATCGGTGATCAGCAGGATACGCATGACGCGGCACCTCCTCCCGTTTCAACATGTTGCACGGGATGTATCGGTCGTCAGAACGGAAACTTCATGCCCGGTGGCATCGGCATGCCGGCGGTGACCGCGGCCATCTTCTCGCTGGCCGTCGCTTCGGCCTTGCGCACGGCGTCGTTGACGGCTGCGGCCACGAGGTCTTCGAGCATGTCCTTGTCGTCACCGAACAGCGATGGATCGATCACGACGCGCTTGACGTCGTTCTTGCAGGTCATCGTGACCTTGACCAGGCCGGCGCCCGACTGACCTTCGACCTCGATGGTCGCCAGCGAGTCCTGCACCTTCTTCACGTTGTCCTGCATCTGCTGGACCTGCTTCATCATTCCAGCGAGTTGGTTCTTCATCATGATCTCGACTCCGGGAGCGGAAATGAAAATCGATGCGGCGTTGTTCGCGCGCACCGAATGGTTGTATCAGATCGGCTTGACCGACCCCGGCACCACGCTCGCGCCGAAGTCGCGCAGCAGCGTCTGCACGAAAGGATCGCCATCGATGATGGCCTGGGCTTCGGCCTGCCGTGCGGTGCGCTCGTCGTTCTTCGCGGCCGCGACCGTCGCGCCCTTGACCGCGCCGACCTCGATGGCGACTGCGACCGGTCGCCCGAAATGCTGACCGAGCGCGGCCTTGAGCTTGTCGAGCGTCGGCCCGCTGAGCAGCGACTTGATCGGCACGCGCAAGGTGATCGAACGATGATCGTGCGCGACCAGTTCGGCCTGCTGCACGAGTTCGCGCGTGAGGCCGGTCAGCTTGAGCTGGCCGACGATCGCGAGCCAGTCGTCGATAGGCAGCGGCGCGTCCGACGCGAGCTCGAGTTCGGGTGTCGCGCGTCGCGGCTCATCGTCTCGTGTTGAGGTCCGCGCGATGGTTTCGCGGGACACGTCCGCGATCGCGATGTCGGGTGTCGAGGCCATGGCGACGACAGGGGCGACTGTGGAAACAATTCGGGACGCCACCGTCGATGCGGCGGCGGCAGGCGCGCGCGACAACGCCGGCCTTGCAACCGGGTTCCGGGCCGGAGACGCCGCGCGAGGAGGTGTCGTTCCACTCTCTTCCGGACGAAACGCCAGCATGCGCAACAGCGTCATCGAGAAACCGGTCGTTTCATCGGGCGCAAGATACAGGTCGCGCCTGCCCATCGCAGCGATCTGGTAGTAGAGCTGCACGGCCTCGGGTGAGAGACGCTCGGCCAGCGTGCCAAGCGACTGGTCTTCAGCGATCGTATCGTCGCCACCTTCACCGTTGTTTGCGCTCGATGTCGGGATCATCTGCATCAGTGCGATCCGATGCAGCAGCGCCGCCAGGTCCTGCAGCGCATTGCCGAACGAAAGGCTGCGCGCGGCGATCTCGTCGACCACGCTCATCAGCGCCGGCCCATCGCCATCGGCAAGCGCCTCGAGCACGCGCACCAGATAAGTCTGATCGAGCGCGCCGAGCATGCCGCGCACGGTCTCTTCGGTGACCTGCCCCGCGCTGTATGCGATCGCCTGATCGGTCAGCGACAGCGCGTCGCGCATCGAGCCCGAGGCGGCGCGCGCCAACGGCAGCATCGCGCCGTGCTCGAATGCGATGCCTTCTTCGGTGAGCACGTGCGCGAGGTGACGCGTGATGTCGGCAACCGGCATCTGCTTGAGGTTGAACTGCAGGCAACGCGACAGCACCGTCACCGGAACCTTCTGCGGATCGGTGGTGGCGAGGATGAACTTGACGTGCGGCGGCGGCTCTTCGAGCGTCTTCAACATCGCGTTGAACGCGTGGTTCGAGAGCATGTGGACTTCGTCGATCATGTAGACCTTGAAGCGCGCATTGGCCGGCGAATAGACCGCCTGCTCGAGCAGTTGCGTCATCTCGTCGACGCCGCGATTGGACGCCGCGTCGAGCTCGATGTAATCGACGAATCGCCCCGCGTCGATCTCGATACAGGGCGAGCAGACGCCGCAGGGTTTGGATGTGATGCCGCCGCTGCCGTCCGGCCCGATGCAATTCAGGCACTTCGCGAGGATGCGCGACAGAGTCGTCTTGCCCACGCCGCGCGTGCCCGTGAACAACCACGCGTGATGCAGCCGCTGCTGGTCGAGCGCGTTGGTGAGCGCGCGCACGACGTGCTCCTGTCCGACCAGCGTCTCGAAGCTGCGAGGACGCCATTTGCGCGCGAGGACTTGGTAGGACATGGGGTTAGATTTTCAGCCGCACCGCGATGCTCGTGCCAGACGCTTCAAAAACGTCGAGTGCAAGACGCGGCGACGCAGACAGTACATCCCGTACGGCAAGGAGCCGCAACGCCGCAATCGGCCGCATTCGGCGTCAATGCGTGAAGCGTCCCGTGAAAGAGGCGAGCCTTGTCCTCGGCACTTACGGGTAATGACTGTGGCTGCTTCGTTCCCGACCTGACCAGGTTCGTCACGCCGCAATGCGAGGGGGCCCGCCCGCGTGAATTCTATCAGGACGAACGCGGCTTCAATACCGTGCTTCAATTCCCATCACGCAATTCGAGCAAGCCTCCGTCACCGAAGATCAGCGCACTGCGCACGGTGTGACGAGGATAAAGCGCGGCGACTGCGCGGCGATAGAGCGTCAGTTGATCGATATAGGCGGGCGGCACCACGTCACCCTCCTCCCGATGCTGGGATTTGTAGTCGAGTATCCAGACCTCGGCCTTGCCTTTCGAATCAGCCGCGAATTCGACCAGCCGGTCGATGCGCATCAATTGTCCATCGGCCGCGAGCAACTCGAGCTCGTTCGAAGCCGACACGTAATGCGCAGGCACGAAGAAGCGTTGCAGTTCGGGCACAGCGAGCATGCGCGCCACGCGCTCGGCGACCATCGCGGCGGCGCCGGGGGAAAGTCCGAAGTGCATTGCGATCGTCGCGGCCTGCGCGCCGTCGTACGCGCGGTCGGCCACATATCGCCCATGCTGTTCAAGCACCCGATGCAATGCGATGCCGATGCGTTGCGCCTGCCCGTCGTCGGCACCGTCGAACCCGCTGTCGTGATCGAGCGCTCGTCGCGCGCCGATCGATAGCACCGGCGGACGAAAGACCGGCACGTGTATCGAGGTCGCGCGCCGGGGCGCACCGGTAGCCGCAAACGCTGCGTCGTTCGCTGAGTCGCCCGACGCAGCGCCATCCTGCGGCAACCATTCCGATAGCGAGCCCAGACGCCGATACCAACTGTCGTCGTCCGCGGATTTGCCGGGCGTGCAGCCGGACACCAGCAGCACTTCGCGGGCGCGTGTCGCTGCCACATACAACACGTTCCAGTCCTCGCTCGCCGCGTGCTCGGCTTCGAGATCGAAGTGCGGTGCGCGCGCGAGCCCACGCTCGCCCACCTTGCCGAACACCGACAGGTGCAAGGGCGCATCGCTGTCGGGTGGCCACGCGATCAGCACCTCGTTGGAGGACTTGTTCTTCTTCGCCGGATGCGCGTCGGCGATGACGACGACCGGTGCTTCGAGTCCCTTCGCGCCGTGAACCGTGAGGATGCGGACTGCATCGCCACGGCCCGCACCATGGGCCTCGATCTCCTCGCCGTCCGCCTCGGCATCGGCCGCATCGATCCCTGCGTCGCCTTCGTCGGGTGCGTCGTCCTTGATGCGCGCGAGCGCCGACAGCTCGTCGATGAAACGCTGCAGGCTCGGAAAACGTCCGCTGTCCTGTGCGAGCGCGAGTTCGAGATAGGCGTGCAGATTGGCCCGTACCTGGCCGCGCATTTCGGGCACGGTCGCCGCCACCGTGCGCGTGATCCATTCGCCCTCGTGCACGATGCGATCGAGCAAGTCGTGCGCGGGCAATGTGGCTGCGGCTTCGCGCCAGGTCTCAAGGAGACGATGCGCGCGTGTCAGCGCGGGAGCTTCGTCCGTCGCCGCGAGCGCCTTGAGACGCGACCACCAATGCGGATACCGGTCGGCCGGCATTTCGCGAGAAAGCGCGGCAAGCCGGATCAGATCGTCATCGCTGCAGCCGAATAGGGGCGAGCGCAGCGTCTGCGCGAGCGCGAGGTCCGAGAACGGCGCAACCAGGACCTGCAGGAGCGCGCAAAGGTCGGATGCTTCGAGCGTCTCGAGCAGGCCGCCGCGGCGCGCGCTCGCATAAGGGATGCGATGCGCACGCAGCGCGTGCTCGATCGCCTCGATGCGTTTTCTCCTGCGCACCAAAATCATCACGTCGCCCCAGCGCGCGAGCCTGGCTCCGTGATGCGGATCGGCGACCGTGCGGTGTCCGACGATCGCGCGCAGCGCGTCCACGATCGCGCGCGCTTCGGCGTCGTGCCGGTCTTCGGGCTCTTCCGCACGCGGCGTCGTCAGCACGTCGCGCAGGACCATGGGCATGTCGCCTGCGTCGATCTTCGCCGTCTTCTCCACGACCGGGAGCTCCATGAGCGGCAAGCGCCACGCTTCGCCTCGCGCATGCGAGGCGCTTCGATGCGGATGGAACAGCGCGAACTCCTCGCGATCGAACGCGCGATTGAGCGCAGCCATCAACGCCGGCGCCACCCGGCGCGTCTCGTCGGTTCTCAACACCGTTGCGCCGTAGCCGTTCCTCAGGAACGCGCGAGCCGCGTCGAACAGCAATGGCTCGGCGCGACGGAAGCGATAGATCGACTGCTTGGGATCGCCGACGATGAACACCGACGGACGCGCTTCGGCGAGATCGGCATCCTCGGTATAGATCGTCAGCCAGCGTTTGAGCACCATCCATTGCAGCGGATTGGTGTCCTGGAATTCATCGACGAGGATATGGCGGTAGCGCGCATCGAGACGCGCCTGCACATAAGCCGCGCTCGCATCGTCGGACATCAGCGCGGCTGCGTGCCACTCCAGATCATCGAAGTCGAGCAGCGCCTGCTCGCGCTTGATCGCCTCGTAAGCGGCGATATAGGCCGCGCCGCAATGGAAGGCCGCGCGGTTGATCGCGAGGACGTCGCGTTCGACCTGTAGCCGCGACGCGTCGGTCAGCGCATCGAGTAGCTGCTGCGCTTCGTCAGTCAGGCGCTGCTGGCCATCAGAACCGTATCGCGCGATCGCAGCCGTCTTTGCGGCGTTGCTCGGGTTTCGCACGCTCATTTCCAAGGTCGCGAAAGCCAGATGGACACGATCGAACACGCCGGCGTCGAGCGCGGCACGGCCTTTCTCGACGTTCTTGCGATCCGCCGAACCGCCGCAATCGAACAGCTCGATCACGGCCTCGTAGCGCGCTGCGAACGCAGGGTCATCGAAGAGCGCTGCGCGCGCGTCGGGGCCATCGAGCTCGCGCTCATCGACCTCGAGTTCCCCCGCGAGCGCCGATACCGCGATGCCGATGTCGTTCTCGGCACCGTGTCGCGCGAGAAAGCGCTTCCAGTCGTTGCGCCGCTTGACCATCGCGTCGAGCAGTCGCTTCGCGGTCGATGCGCTCTCCGCGCGAGCGAGCAGTTCGAGGTAATGCGCACGCAAGCGCTCGTCGCCAGAGACTTCGTTCAGAAATCGGCGCCACGCATCGCGCATCAGCGCGCCGGTCTTCTCGGCGATCGCGAAGCCGGCCGGGATGCCGGCCGCCAGCGGCGCGCTCCTCACGATGCGCGCGAACCATCCATGAAAGGTGTCGATCGTCATCGGCGGCGACGCCGTGAGGTCGGTTTCGAGCAGGTCGCGCGCGCGCGGCAGCAATTCGCGCGCCTCGTTTTCGGCGAGACCGCGTTCGGTCAGCAACGCGACCGCGCGCGCGTCGTCGCAAGCCGCGAGTTCTTCGAGTGCGCGCACCAGCCGCTCGCGCATCTCGGCTGCGGCCTTGCGCGTGAAGGTGATGGCGAGGATTGACGATGGCGCGGACGATGGCGCGGACGATGACGCGGACGAACGCGCCGCGCCCGCCAGCAGCGCGCGAAGAATGCGCGCGACGAGTAGCCAGGTCTTGCCGCTGCCGGCGGCAGCTTCGATCACTACACTCTGCGACGGATCGAGCGCCGCGCGATTGAACGCGGATCGATCGACCGTCGTGTCGTCGATCGTCAGTCCGCTGGTCGTCAATGCGTCTGCTTCGCTCACGGCGCGACGCTCACGGGCGCATCGCCCTCGACCCATGCGCCCTTGCGACAGAGGCCGCGCATATCGCACCGGCTGCAGACCTGTTCGATGCCCTGCGCGCGCATCGATGCGCCTTGGTGCAGGCGACGGAAATCGAAGACCAATCGTTTTTCCACCGCCTGGCTCAAGCGATCGAGCGGCTGCTCGGGCGACACCCTATCCACCTTGGCTCGATCGACGCTGATGTAGCTTGCGACCGCGTCCGCAACGCTTGCGTCCCCGAGCTCGGCATCGCGCATCAGGAGGCGATAGAAAGGAAGCTGCACGTCTTCGCCGGGCTCGACGAGCTCTTTCTTCAAGGCGGCTTTCGATCGGGCCTTGTAGTCGAGGATCGCAATCCGTGCGGGATTCTCGGGGACGATCGATCGATCGACGCGATCGAGACGCCCCGCCAGCGTCAACGCGCGGTGATCGCCCAGATCGAGTGCGACTTCGCGCTTGGCTTCGGCCGCACCGAAGCGCCAACCCTCGTCGGTCCACTCGCGCCACCAGCCGATATAACTGGTCACGAGCGCCATCCAGCGCGCGCGCCACGCGAGGTAGTCGGGATTGCCTGCGATCAGATCGGCGAACACGGCTTCGGAGATTTCGCGCAGGCGTTGCCCGCGATGCCGGTCTTCATCGGCGGGATCGGCGCGCGGAATATGCGTTGCCCACTCGACGTGAAAATCTTCGAGGATGCCGTGCACGACCTGACCGTAGTCGCGCTTTTCGGCTTCGTCGCTTACTTGGTCGAGCGGCGTGAGACCCAGCATCGAGCGCGCGAAGTAACGATATGGGCAGCTAACGAACGCGTTTGCCTGCGACGCAGTAATGCGCGTCGGCAGAAGGATCGGTGCGCTGGGTGCGGGCTGATGCACCGGCGAGGCTTCGACATCGAACAAAGCCCAGGCGAAGCGATCGCGCCTGTGGGGCTGTGGGATTCCCTGAGCTTGTGCGCGCATCGAACCCGCCATGCGTTCGACTTGCAGCATCCGCTCGATCGCGGACGCCGGCAGGCGCGCCTCGCCGTCGCCCTCGGCCTGCCAGGTCACGAGCGCATGCCGTGCCTGCGCAAGGATCACCGCGAGCGTCGCGAGTTCGCCTTTCTCGGCTTCCTCGCGCCGCCCGAGGCCGAGGTCCGCGCGTAGTCCCGGCGTGAGAAAAAATGCATCGGCGGCGCGCGTGGGAAAGTGGCTCGCGTCCGCACCGACGATCACGACCGCATCGAAATGCCGCATGGCCGCGCCGCTCAAGGACGTGAAGGTCACCGGACTGTCGATCGCGGTGTCGCGCACAGTGGTCGATTCGAGGGTGTCGGCGATCAGGCCCCGCCACTCGGCATACGTGAAGGTCGGCCCGCGCGTATCGCGCTCTGCCGCTCGCCTGGTCGCGGCGCGCGGCGTCTTGGTTGCGGGAGGAGTCGATGCCGCAACGCCATCCGCAAGCGCTTCGATGGCATCGAGCACCTTCGCTCCGATGCGATCGCTGCGCAGTGCTGCGTGCATGCCGTTGTCGATCAGCGCCTGCCGCAGCCAATCGAAGAACACCGTCAACGGATGACGGCCGCGCGCGACTGTGGCCTGGGTGTGCAGGCGACGCACGTGCATGCGCGCGAGTCTTCGTTCGGTATGGCGCTGGTCATGCGCGGATTGCGATGCGCGTCGCGGCGCAAGACCGATCGCATCGAGCACCGCGTCCCATCCGCGGCTCACGTTCTGCGCACGAACCGCGCGCTCGATGGTCGCGACGAGCTCGGCCTTGTCGTCGAGATCCGCCCACGCGAAACCCGACTTGGCCCAATCGAGCAGGATCGCGGTCTCGCAGGTCGCGCCCTCGGGCGACGCCAGATCGAGCCAGCGCATCAACGCGCCGGCCGCGGTGGTGGTCGAGAGGCGCCAGCCGGACTCGTCGACCGGCATGACCTTCGCGCGTTCTAGCAGCGCGCGCACGCGTCGCGCGACCAGCCGGTCCAGCGCGATCAGCGCGATGCTGGACGGCGCATCGTCCTTCACGGACGCGAGCCATTCGATGATCTGTGACGCCGCGGCAGTCGCCTCCTCCTCGAGACTGGATGCGCCTACACACGCGATGTGCGAGCTCGACGATCCCGTTGTCGCGAGCGCGGTTGCGAGAACTCCGGCGCGTTCGAGCAGCGTCTCCCGGCGATCATCGCCTTCGCCGGGAACGCCGCGAAGCTCGGGCCATGCCGCAATCAATAGCGGAGACGCCGCGGGGCGCGCCGCGAGCGACGCGGTGACATCGACCTCGATGACCTCGACGGGCGCGCGCTCGCCATAGCGCAACAGGAACGCCGCCTCGTGCGGCGCCTGCGGTCCGATTGCCCGAATCACCAGCAAAGGCTGCGAGGCGTCCTCGACGAGGCTGTGCATCGCGCACAATTCGGCGGCGACCGGGTCGGATGCATCTCCCGCGCTGGCGCGCCAGACTCCCAGGACCAGCTCGGCCTCGGGCGACGCCGCGACTTGCGCGCGGCCGCGAAAGTGCGCAGCGATCGCGGCTTTCGTCGCAACCGCCGCGTGCGCCACGTCCGCATGCGCCGCGAACGCCGCGCGAGACAGTTCGTCGCCCACGTCGATCAGTTGCCGCGCCATCGCCCACATCGCTGCGGGTCCGCCTGCCGCGAGCCCGCTGGCGAGCCAGGCATTGCGTCTGAGCGTATCGAACAATCCGAGGCGGCGCGCCGTCTCGCTGGCGATCGGTGCGCGCGCCTGATCGATGATGGTTTCGGCAATCCATTCGGCCAACGTCGTGATACGCGGAATCGCGGCCACGGTCGCACCTCGCTCCTGCATGTGCGCCGCCATTGCGGCGCGTAGCGGCTTGGCGAGCCCGATCGAGGGAATCAGGACACGCAATGCGCCTTGATCGCGTCGCTCGAACACGCGCGCGGCGATCGTGTCCCAGTAACGATCGTCGAAGGGAATGCGCGAGCTTGCGCCGGCGGGTCGATTCATCGCGAAGAGCGTAACGCAAGCGCATCCTGCGCGACCAATGCCGACCGATGCGCGATCCGTGCGCCACGAGGCTCGCCTCTTGAATCGCGCATTTATGTCATCATCTGTCGCACATCGAGCAACCGGCGCTGCTCGCAGCAAAGGCCATCGCCGCGGCTCACTTGTCGGCGGCTCCCACAAACGCAGAGGTATTCATGAGCGAAACCATCAAGACCGTTTCGGACGCGACGTTCGATGCGGACGTGCTGAAGTCGGATGGACCGGTGCTGGTCGATTACTGGGCCGAGTGGTGCGGACCTTGCAAGATGGTCGCGCCTATCCTCGACGAGGTGTCCAAGGCTTACGCCGGCAAGTTGACGATCGCCAAGCTCAACGTCGACGAGAACCAGTCGGTGCCCGCCAAGTACGGCATCCGCGGCATTCCGACGCTGATGCTCTTCAAGAAGGGCGAGATCGTCGGCACCAAGGTCGGCGCGATGTCGAAATCGCAACTCACGCAGTTCATCGACAGCAATATCTGATCGACGATGCGCGCCCCGCAAGGGGGCGCGCCGTTGGCTGTTATCATGGCGCGCCGTTGATGCATCCGCGCAACATGCGGCTCGGCTTGTGTGGCGAAGTCTTGTGAAACCGCACTGACGAGCCGCACAATCCGGCCGTAAACCCGCTAGCCGCCTTGTTCATCAGGCGATAGTCGCCGGTAGCTTCTCACCAATAATTGTCGGGTCAGGCCCGCTGATTGCGGCCTCCGCGCCCACGACGCGCGGTTCCCGATCCTTCGCGTAGCGCCGTTCCTGGTGCCTCGCCTCTTCCTCGAAAGTCCGTACCACCACCCCGCCCGGGCTGCACCCCGCACATTCGCTGCATCGATCCCCCACATCGATCCACGTCTCCCCGCCTTCGAGCCCGGCACATTGGCCTTCCAGGCCCAGCACTTTTCCCCTCAGGGAACGCCTCATGCACCTCTCAGAACTCAAAGCACTCCACGTCTCGGCCCTGCTCGAAATGGCCAACGGACTCGAGATCGAAAACGCCAACCGCATGCGCAAGCAGGAGTTGATGTTTGCGATCCTCAAGAAGCGCGCCCGCACCGGCGAGCAGATCTTCGGCGACGGTTGCCTCGAAGTACTGCCCGACGGCTTCGGCTTCCTGCGCTCGCCCGAGGAAAGCTACATGGCCTCGCCGGACGACATCTACATCAGTCCGTCGCAGATTCGTCGCTTCAACCTGCATACCGGCGATTCGATCGAAGGCGAGGTGCGCACGCCGAAGGACGGGGAGCGCTACTTCGCACTGGTGAAAGTCGACAAGGTCAACGACTTCCCGCCCGAGGCGTCGAAGCACAAGATCATGTTCGAGAACCTGACGCCGCTGTTCCCGAACGAGCCGATGCCGCTCGAGCGCGAAATGAAGGGCGACGAGAACATCACCGGTCGCGTGATCGACATGCTCTCGCCGATCGGCAAGGGGCAGCGCGGCTTGCTGGTGGCATCGCCCAAGAGCGGCAAGACGGTGATGATGCAGCACATCGCGCATGCGATCGCGGCGAACCATCCGGACGTGGTGCTGATCGTGTTGCTGATCGACGAGCGCCCCGAGGAAGTCACCGAGATGCAGCGTTCAGTGCGCGGCGAAGTCGTCGCATCGACCTTCGACGAACCCGCCACGCGCCACGTGCAGGTCGCCGAGATGGTGATCGAAAAAGCCAAGCGCCTGGTCGAGATGAAGAAGGACGTGGTGATCCTGCTCGACTCGATCACGCGTCTGGGCCGCGCCTACAACACCGTCATTCCCGCGTCGGGCAAGGTGCTCACCGGTGGCGTCGATGCGAACGCGCTGCAACGACCCAAGCGCTTCTTCGGCGCGGCACGCAACATCGAGGAAGGCGGCTCGCTGACCATCATCGCGACCGCGCTGATCGAAACCGGCAGCCGCATGGACGACGTGATCTACGAGGAGTTCAAGGGCACCGGCAACATGGAAGTGCATCTCGAACGCCGACTCGCCGAGAAGCGCGTGTACCCCGCGATGAACCTCAACAAGTCCGGCACGCGCCGCGAAGAATTGCTGATCAAGCCGGAACTCCTGCAGAAGATCTGGGTGCTGCGCAAGCTGCTCTACAGCATGGACGAGATCGAGGCGATGGAATTCATGCTCGACAAGATGAAGCAGACGAAGAACAACGCGGAGTTCTTCGATCTGATGCGGCGAGGGAGTTGATCCGCAAGCCGTTCTTCGAAATGAGCGGGTCATCGAGGCCGGAGACTTCGGCGAAGAGGGCTTGACGAAAGCGAGAAGCCTCATCGACGATGCGCGCTGCCGATCGATCGCATAACGCGAGACGCGGCGCGACCCATGGCTCTCACGAGTCGATGCGGTTCGACATGGAGAATTCGATGAACGCCAAAAGAATCATGTTTCTCGTCGCAACGTTGGCGCTTCTGCCTTGCATGGCGAGTGCTCAGGCCCTGGTCACCGAGCGCAGCATTTCGCTGAACGCAGCGATGTCGATGGCCACCGCCAGCCTCGAGCGCTGCCGCGCCGACGGCTACAAGGTGTCGATCACGGTGCTCAATCGCCATGCCCGCACGGCCGTCGTGCTGAGCGAGGACGGCGTCAATCCGCACACGCTCGAGAACAGCATGCGCAAGGCCTACACCGCGTTCACCACCAGGGCGCCGTCGGCCGAGATGGGCAAGCGAACACAGCCGAACCTCGGCGGTTTCCTCTTGCTCGACAAGATCACCACCATCGAGGGGGGCCTGCCGATCTTCGCGGGCAAGGAACTGGTCGGTGCGATCGGCATCTCCGGTGCTCCCGGCGGCGAGAAGGACGCGGCGTGCGCCCAGGTCGGCATCGACAAGATCGCCAAGGATCTGGGAGGCTGAGGCAAACGCTTCGCCGTGGAGAACCGACGCCGTCGCAGGTTGACCGCGACGCGCGATTGAAATGCCCGCGTTCAAATTCCAGCGATCGCGCGGTGGTTGATCGTCGCATGGTGTGCGACCCGTCGGGCACGCGATGAGACGCGACGTCTTCATCAACGGCGGCACCGGGTATATCGGCGCCGCACTCGTCACAGCCCTGCTCGCTCGCGGCCATCGCGTTCTTGTTCTCGCCCGCCCTGTTTCGATGGCTCGCGTTCCCGCAGGCGCTGAACCCATCGTCGGCAACGCACTCGATGCAGGCTCGATCGCGTCGGCGTCGTCGGGTGCGGACACGCTCGTCCAACTGGTCGGCACTGCGCATCCCGAGCCGAGCAAAGCGGCCGAATTCAAGTCGGTCGATCTCGCGTCGGCCAAGGCTGCTGTCGATGCGGCCGGGCGCGTGGCGATCGCGCATTTCATCTACGTGAGCGTGGCGCAACCTGCGCCCGCGATGCAGGCCTACATCGCGGCGCGCGTCGAGGCGGAGCAGGCGATTCGCGATGCCGGAATGGCCGCAACCATCGTTCGCCCCTGGTATGTGGTGGGTCCCGGCCACTGGTGGCCGATCGTGCTCGTACCGTTCTACGCGCTCGCGCGTTGGATTCCGGCGACAAGAGACATGGCGGAGCGCCTCGGCCTCGTTACGCTGGACCAGATGGTCGATGCGCTGGTGCGCTCGGTCGAGAGCCCGCCAGAACGCGGTGAGGTGCGCATCGTGGACGTGGCCGGGATCAAACAGATTGGCAAATCGACGAGGACGGGACGGTGAATTCACGCGTCGAATCTGGCATAATCGCGCGTTGTTCAATTCCGGCAAGTAGCTCGCGTGATGGCTTTGCTTCTGCAAGCCCTGCGAACCGGCTACCCACTGATCCGAGGTCCCCATGAAAAAAGACATTCACCCGAATTACCGCGAAGTCGCGTTCGTCGATCTGTCGAACGACTTCAAGTTCATCACGCGCTCGACCATGAGTGCGAAAGAAAAGATCACGATCGACGGCAAGGAATATCCGCTCGTCAAGATCGAAGTCTCGTCCGAGTCGCATCCGTTCTACACGGGCAAGCACAAGATTGTCGACACCGCCGGTCGCGTCGAGAAGTTTCGCCAGAAGTTCGGCGCTCGCGCGGGCAAGGCAGCGGTCTGATCGCGCCATCGCGGCCGCGACCACGATCGCCGCGACGGTCGCTGCGACGGCCTTACTAGAAGCGGCCGTTGTCGCGCATGCATCGGATGCGCGCGTGGCAACAAGCAAGGCAGCCGAGGCTGCCTTTTTTGTTGCATCCGGTTGCAGAGTTCGATGGCGGGCGGGGTGCGCATCCGCCTTGGTTTCGTCCATGATGGCCTCGTGAAGCACATGCCCCTTTTCACGTCCCCCACGTCGCTGCGCATGCCTACCGGCCACTCGCCGGCGCGCCTGATCGCTTCGGACACGCTCGAGCTGCCGCGCTGGGCGCTGATCGCGCTCTGCCTCGTCTATATCCTGCCCGGGCTGATCGGGCGCGACCCGTGGAAGAGCGAAGACGCGGCAGGCTTCGGCGTGATGTGGACGATGGCCACCGGTTCGGGTTATGGCGGCATCGCGGACTGGCTCCTGCCCAACGTGGCGGGCGCGCCGGTACTCGACTCGGGACCGCTGATGTATTGGGTCGGGGCCATCTGCATCGCGATTTTCGGGCATGTCGTCAACGCGGCGCTCGCGGCACGGCTCGCGACGGTGATCTTCTTTTTCGTGACGGTCGGAGGCATCTGGTACGCGACCTATCTGGTCGGACGGCGCGCCGCTGCGCAACCGGCCGCGCTCGCGTTCGGCGGCCAGCCCGAGGCGCGCGACTACGGCCGCGTGCTCGCCGATGGCGCGCTGCTGATCCTGCTGGCGACCATCGGCCTCCTGGTTCGCGCGCACGAGAGTTCTTCGGACGTCGCCATGCTCGCGATGCTTGCGCTCGCGCTCTACGGCATGGCGCGCAGCCTCGACTTTCGCAAGGCGGGCGCCGGCTGGATCGCGGTCGCCATCGTCGGCCTCACGCTCTCGCGCGGGCCCGCACCGGCGCTCGCGATCCTCGCGCTGTGGCTGGTCCTGATCGCGTTCAACGACGACTTCAAACCGGCGCGACGCGCGACCGCGACTGTCCTCGTCCCGATCACGATCGCAGGACTTGCGATCTGGCCGCTTGCTACCTGGATCGCAGTGCCCGACGCCGCGACGCATATCAATGCTCGTCTAGCAGAATGGGCGCGCTACTTCGACGGGATCGATGCGCGCGCCGCGGGCAAGTACGTGCGCACCTTGCCGTGGACCACATGGATCGCGTGGCCGCTCGCGTTCTGGGGTGCATGGACGTGGAGAAAGCGCTTGGCGGCCGCGCACATCGCATTGCCTGGCGGCTTCGTACTCGCGATGCTGGGCGTGCTGTGCTCGACCTCGGACACGTCCGATGGACAACTGCTGCTGGTGTTGCCCGGACTGGTGATGCTCGCCGCCTTCGGCCTTCCGACCCTGCGCCGGGGAGGCGCCAATGCGTTCGACTGGTTCAGCCTGATGCTGTATTCGATCGTGGCGATCTTCATCTGGTTCGCATGGTTCGCGCGGGTGACGGGCGCACCCGCGGGGTTCGCGCGCAGCATCGCGCGCCTGATCCCGGGTGCTGCGCCCGAGTTCAGGCCGGTCGTGTTTGCGATCGCGCTCGCGGCAACCATCGCGTGGCTGGCGATCGTGCGCTGGCGCATCGTCGCGCATCCCAAGGTGCTCTGGCGCAGCGTCGTGCTCGCGTCAGGCGGATTGATCCTGGCGTGGACGCTGACGGCCACGCTGTTCCTGCACGCGATCGACTACGGCCGCACCTATCGAGATGTCGCGAGCACATTGTCCGCGGCATTGAGTGCCGCACTGAGTACGCCAGTAAGCGCTGCGCCGAGCACCCCGCAGAAGGCCCGCGCGCCGGCCGACAAGCGCGCACGTGCGGCGGGAGGATCGGCAACGGGCGCTACACGCGACGCACGCTTCGCCAGCGCGCCCGGCGGCTCGTGCGTCGCCACCGATGGACTCGGCCTCGCGCAGCGCGCATCGTTCGCGTGGTTCGCCGATGTGCGCTTTTCGCGCGTCGATTATTCGGGCAGAAACATCGATGACTGCGACTACCTGCTGCGCCAGGACCTGACGCGCAAACCGCGCGCCGAAACCTTGCCGCAAAGCCGCTGGACACTGCTGTGGGAAGGCCGCCGTGCGGCCGACCGCGACGAGCGCTTCAGGCTCTATCGAAAGAGCGGCGCCGGCACGACCCGCGGCGCCGGTGATGCGATCGATCGCAACGATGGGCGCGACGCACTCACGCCTGCAGCTACGCTCGTCGTTCCCGTGCGGAGTACGGGAGGTCCGGCTGCGGGCTCGCGTGCGGGTCCGGCAGCCGCGTCGCCGACCGACGTTCCGAAAAAGGCGCCGTGACGCGAGAACCGGCCGAAGCGCACGACCGGATCGATCCCCCGCGCGTGCGTCTATCCGGCATCGCGCTGGTCCGTCGCATCCTCGCGCAGGCGTGGCCGGTATTGATCGGGCAATGGGCGTCGATCGCCTTCGGCGTGGCCGACACCATCATGGTCGGTCACTCGTCGCCGCAGGATCTGGCGGCGATGGCGCTCGGGTCCAGCATCTACGCGAGCGTCTTCGTGGGACTGATGGGCGTGGTGATTGCGCTGACGCCGATCATTGCGCAACACTTCGGCGGCGAACGACACGCGGAAATCGGCAAGACCTACATGCAGGGCCTGTGGGTCGCGCTGTGGCTGACCATCGTCGGCGACGTTGCGATGGGCTTTCCCGATGCGTGGCTGGTGATGAGTCCGGTCGATGCCGGAGTCGCGTCGCGCGTGGCCGCCTATCTGCATGCGTTGATGTTCGCGCTGCCCGCCGCACTCGTGTTTCGCACCGTCTATTCGCTCAACGTCGCGGTGTCGCGCCCGAAGGTGACGATGGCGATCAACCTGGTCGGGCTCGGGCTCAAGATTCCGCTCAACTATGTGTTGATCTACGGCGAGTTCGGCCTGCCCCCACTGGGTGCCGCGGGCTGCGGCTATGCGACAGCGATCGTGATGTGGACGTCGTGCGGCATCGCGTTGATCGCGCTGTCACGCGATCCGTTCTATCGACGCTTCGCGATTCGCTTCGACTGGCCGCGCTGGAAGTACCAGCGCGACTTGCTGCGGCTGGGCATTCCCACCGGACTGTCGTACATCGTCGAGGTCACCTCGTTCACCTTCATGACGCTGCTGGTCGCAGGTCTCGGCACGCGCGTGACCGGCGGGCACCAGATCGTTGCGAACCTCGCCGCGTTCTGCTTCATGCTGCCGCTGTCGCTTGCGGTCGCGACGTCGGCCATCGTCGCGCAATTCATCGGCGCGAACGATGGTATCGGCGCACGACGCGCGACGCGCGCGGGGCTGCGTCTGGCGGCGGGAATCGCGTTGGTCGTGTCCGGCCTCGTCTGGTTCGGCCGCCACACCATCATCGGCTTCTATACCGACGACGATGCCGTCGCCGCCGTCGCCCTGTCGCTCATCGGTTTCGTCGCGGTCTTCCACCTGTTCGACGCGGTGCAGGGCATGTCGGGATTCATCCTGCGCGCCTACAAGCGCGCGGTCGCGCCGATGGTGGTCTATACCGTATCGCTGTGGGGTATCGGCCTGGTCGGCGGCTGGTGGATCGCATTCCATCCGGTGATCGGTGGCGCGGCGCTCGGAGCGAGCGGGCTGTGGGGTGCATCGACGGTAAGCCTCGGCGTCGCGGCCCTCGTGCTCCTGGTGTGGATGGTGCGCGTGTCGCGACGACCGTTGCGGGAGTCGCAGTGACTCACACCTTCAAGAAATGCTCGCGATAGTGCTTCAACTCGGCGATCGATTCGTGGATGTCGGCCAACGCCTCGTGCTTCTGATGCTTCTTGAACGAAGCCGCGACCTCGGGCTTCCAGCGCTTGCACAACTCCTTCAAGGTACTCACATCGAGGTTGCGATAGTGAAAGAAGGTTTCGAGCTTGGGCATCGCGCGCGCCATGAAGCGGCGGTCCTGGCAGATCGAATTGCCGCACATCGGCGACTTGCCGCGCGGCACGTGGCGCTTCAGAAAGGCGATCAACGCGGCTTCGACATCGGCCTCGCTCGCCGTCGATGCGCGCACCTTGTCCGTCAGGCCCGAGCGCGCATGGGTGGACGTGTTCCAACTGTCCATGCCGCCAAGCACTTCGTCGGTCTGATGGATCACATACACCGGCGCCTCGGCGAGCGTCTCGAGGTTTGCGTCGGTCACGACCACCGCGATCTCGATCACGCGATCGCGATCGGGATCGAGCCCGGTCATCTCCATGTCGAGCCAGATCAGGCGGCTTTCGTCACTGCCGGTTTTCGTGGGCGAATCTTCCGCGGACGTGGAGCTTGCTGGTTGTGACATAATTTTTTCGGTGTGTCCGACGGCTCGAACATTTCGCGCGTCACTGCGGCGCATAGCTGAAGCACGTTCTGCTCTAAAAAAATCGCACCGAATCTTCTCACATGTTCACCAGCCTCTTCACGAACCTTTTCATCGCGGCGCTGCTGGCAACGACCATCGCCAAGCTCTGGCTTTCGTCGCGCCAGATGCGCTTCGTAGTCGCTCATCGAGGCGCGGTGCCGACGCGATTCGCCGAGACGGTCACGCTGGCCGCGCATCGGAAAGCGGCCGACTACACCATCGCACGCGCGCGCATCGGCATGTTCGAGACGCTCGTGAACGCGGCGTTGCTGGTCGGCTTCACGTTGCTCGGCGGCCTGCAGATGATCGACGACGTCCTCGCGCAATGGATCGGCGCCTCCCATCCGATGTGGCACCAGCTAGCATTCGTCGGCATGGTGTCGGTGATCTACACCATGGTCGATCTGCCCTTCGCGCTCTATCGCCAGTTCGTGCTCGAAGCGCACTTTGGTTTCAATCGCATGTCGATCGGCCTGTTCGTGGCCGACATGGCGAAGAACACACTGCTCGCGATCGCACTCGGCGCGCCGCTGGTCGCGCTGGTGCTGTGGCTGATGCAGGCGGCCGGATCGCTGTGGTGGCTGTATGCGTGGTTCGTGTGGATCGCGTTCAACCTGTTGCTGCTGTGGCTGTTCCCGACTTTCATCGCGCCGCTCTTCAACAAGTTCCAGCCGCTTGCAGACACCAGCCTGAAGACGCGCATCGAAGGCCTCCTCAAGCGCTGCGGCTTCGCATCCAAGGGCGTGTTCGTGATGGATGGCAGCAAGCGTTCGGCGCATGGCAACGCGTATTTCACGGGGCTGGGCGCGGCCAAGCGCATCGTGTTCTTCGACACGCTGATCTCGAAACTGACGCCCGACGAAATCGAGGCCGTGCTCGCGCACGAGCTCGGCCACTTTGCGAAGAAGCACGTGGTCAAGCGCATCGCGTGGGGCTTTGCGATGAGCCTTGCCGGACTCGCGCTGCTGGGCTGGCTCGCGCAGCAACCGTGGTTCTATCTCGGCCTGGGCACCGATCCCACCATCGCCACGCGCAACGTGTTCGCGCTGATGCTGTTCTTCCTGGTGTTGCCGGTGTTCCTGTTTCCGCTCTCGCCGGTGTCCAGCTTCACGTCGCGCCGCCACGAATTCGAAGCCGACGCGTACGCGGCAGTCCATGCCGATCCCGACGATCTGATCCGCGCGCTGGTCAAGCTCTACGAGGACAATGCATCGACCTTGACACCCGACCCGCTGCACTCGACCTTCTACGATTCGCATCCGCCTGCTGCCCTGCGCATCGGGCGGCTTGAGTCGTTCGCGCGAGCCGATCGCGGCGCCGCGAACGCAGCACAACGCGCAGCGCGAGCGTCCGCCTCATGATCAAGACCTTCGAAGAACTCTTCGCATCGCATTGTCACGCTCGCGAAGGGCGCGAGGCGATGGACGACGACACGGTGCGCGCGCAACTGGTCGAACTGCCGGAGTGGGGCAGCGATGGCAAGCGCATCCATCGCAGCTACAAGTTCGCGAACTACTGGGAAGCGATCGCCTTCGTCAATTCGATCACCTACATGGTTCATGCCGAGGATCATCACCCCGAACTGGTGGTCGGCTACGACAAGGTCGAGGTGCGCTACAACACGCATTCGGTCGGCGGCATTTCTATGAATGATTTCATCGGTGCGGCGAAGTGCGATGCGACGTATGCGAATCGCCCGCATATGCTTGGCGCGTCTGCCGAAGTTTCCGCTTGAGCGACTTGCTCGTCGGTCGCATCGTCGCCGCGCACGGTCGGCACTACGTCGTCGTCACCGAGTCGGGCCAGCGTCTGGTCTGTTTCACGCGCGGCAAGAAGAGCGAGGCCGCGTGTGGCGACCAGGTCGATGTCCAAGACACCGGTTCGGGCCAGGGCGTGATTGCGGCGATCCGGCCGCGGCGCAATCTGCTGAGCCGCTCGAACTCCTTTCGCACCAAGCTGGTCGCCGCGAATCTCGATCAGCTCGCAATCGTGGTCGCGACCTCGCCGCCGTTTTCGGACGAGCTGCTCGGTCGTACGCTGGTCGCCGCGAACAGCATAGCCGTGCCGGTGCGGATCCTGCTCAACAAGATCGACCTCGTCGATCGCGTTGCCGCCGCGCGCGAGACGCTGGCGCTCTATGCATCGCTGGGTTATGCGGTCGACGAGATCTCGGTCAAGACGGAAGCGCCGCTTGCGCGTGCAACCCTGATGCAGCATTTCGCCGGGCGCACGACCTTGCTGGTCGGGCAGTCGGGCATGGGTAAATCGTCGCTGCTCAACCTGCTCGTGCCCGATGCGCAGGCCGCGATCCGCGAAATTTCTGAGGCCCTGCAGACCGGCAAGCACACCACCACCGACGCGCGCCTCTATCGATTGGAACCCGGCGATGACGACGACGGCACGGCGCGCCCCCACCCCAAGTCTTCCCCGAACGGGGAGGGAGTAACGAAAGCCGAAGGCGCGCTGATCGACACACCGGGCTTTCAGGAATTCGGCCTCGCGCACCTGACGCCGGGCACGATAGAACGCGCATTCCCCGAGATCCGTCCCTTTCTCGGACAGTGCCGCTTCGTGAACTGCATGCATCTGCAGGAGCCCGGGTGCGCCATTCTCGAAGCGCGCGATCGAGGCAACATCGAATCACGCCGCTACGACCTCTTCGCGAAGCTCACGCGCGAGAGCAGCGGCTTTCGCGATCGTTGATTATGCGTTCACCAACATGAAGCTCCTGGCTCGCGCGGACAACCTCCTCATCGCCACGCTGTGGCAACGCATGCTCGAAGCCGCGGGCATTCCGTGCGACGTGCGCAACCGCTACATCGGCGCGGCGGTCGGCGAATTGCCTGCTGACCAGGTCGCGCCGCAAGTGTGGATCCGCGACGATCGCGATGAGGCGCGCGCATCGGCATTGCTCGAAGAACTGCGCAAGCCAAGCAGCCTGCCGTCGTGGCAATGCCCGCGTTGCGATGAACTGGTCGAGGGCCAGTTCTTTCAGTGCTGGAACTGCGAAATGACAAGGCCGGTCTGAGGCAAGGCGATGGGCCAGCAGGAAGCCGGCCCATTCGGGGCTCAGCGAAGACGATCCGGGCTCTCCGGATCAGCGCGATCGAGATGCTTGACAACACCCGGGACAGGGTCGCCGAAGGCCTCGTTGCCCGCAACGCCGCGCTGCATGGTCCGCTCGACGTAGCGCCCGTTCGCGCCATAGCGTACCTGCATGGGTCGATCGAACGCGAAAGCTTGTCCTTCATCGACCACGTGGTGCCAGGTGCGATCGTCTTTCATCGCAGCTATGGGCGGTGGGCTGCTCAATATTTTCTTTACCGACGAGCCCGGCGGAAACACGGCCCATTGCGGATCGAACCCCGGTGCGAGTTGCCTGAAGGAGTCGGTCGAGACCACTGCATCCCACGCGCCATCGTCTTCGCCGAACATCTTGGCGAATGCGAGCGCGGGCCATTCATTGCCTTCGAAGCCGCCGAATCCTTCGAGAGGCTTGTTGCTGTCGTGCGAGGCCATCACCCGGCTGTACCGCGGCAACGGCTCCAGCCCCGCCGTTTGATGCCGCCAGGTCTCGTGATGATCCGCGTACCACTTGATACGACCGTCGACCATCGTACCCGCAGGGATCGCGTAGGTGCCCATGCGCCGCACGTCCCAGCCGCCGTTCCTGCCGAGCCGCTTCTCGTACTTGAAGCCGAAGCGCATCAGCGCATCGAGATCGGACTTCGCCTCGGCGCTGACGGGCAAGTCGAGCAGGACGAGATAGGCCCACATCTGGACCATGAATGCGTTCTGCCAGCCGGACGTGAGCACCGATCCGTCCTTCGAGTATCCATAGGTCGGGTCGGAACAGAACAGGCCGAGATTGTTCTTCGCGCCGCCGGTCTTGTAAGGCGAACTGAAGAGCTTCGATTCGTCGAAGGTTCCATCGACGAAGCGTTCCTTGTAGAAGCGCGCGTTGGCTTCGACGGAAGCGGCTATCGCGGCAAAGCTCGGGTGACTGCGCGGCAGCACCGAAAGCAGTTGGCCGCGCGCGATCAGAACCCACGCGGCCGCGCGGGTCTGGTATCCGGAATCGGTGCGCACGAGGGACGTTGCATGATTCCTCCACTCATCCGGCGCGGTCAGATAGTTCCAGAAATCCCAAAGCACCATCTCGTCGAGGTAGTACGCCTCACCGGTCAGCAGATACGCGACAAACAGGGGGTGCGCCTGATGCGCGGTATCGGGATAGAAAGGCTTCTGATGCGCGGAGAGAATCTGGTCGCCATGGTCCGACGACGTGACCGACGCGTACGGGTAATCGGTGTAGATCGGCGCGCGGCCGGTCTTCTCGTCGCGGTAGTGCACGGGCCATGTGAAGAAGGCATCGGCTTCGGCCAGCGTGTTCTTCACCGCGCGTGCATCGCGCGACGCGAGCGCACGGGCCGCATGTGCGGGCACGATGCCGATGTTGGGGTTCGCGCCACCGGTCGGCATGTAGGCCGGAATGGTGCCGATCGGATTCGACTTGTCTGGCACGACCTCGATCTTCTTCGGAAAACTGGTCGGCAGGCTGGCGAGAACGCTCTCGGGAATATCCACGCCGATATGCAGATGTGCGCGCCGCGCGACCTCGTCCGTGACCTGCGGCACGACCGCTGCGCGGCTGCCGGACTGAAACGGCCCGTGCTTGGATCGACCATAGGGCAGCAGCGTCATCTCGCCGTCGAACGCGGTCTTGCCGTCGACCACGATCTTGTAGTGTCCCGACCGATCGACCGCCTGCGGCCCGTGCAAGGAACCGTTCTCGAGGACCACGGTCGTGCCGTAGTCGCTTCGATAGACGCGTGCCGATACATTCGGTTTCTCGATGACGAGCACGTCGCCTGTGCCCGAGGCATTGCCGAAATCGCTGGTGATCTCGACTTGCGATTGAGCGATCGCCTCACCGACGGAAGCCGCCTGTATCGTGAAAATGAAGATGACGAACGCCAGTGTGCGCATGAATCTGTGCCGGTGGTGGTGAATTGATACGGAGTCGATGTGCGCCACGGAGTTCCGGATCAGAGGGATCGTTGCACCCGATCTCCGCACGCAATCCTCGCGCCGCATGGCAATCAATGATCTGCTCTGAGCGCGAGCACCGCGTTCGTCCCGCCGAACGCAAACGAGTTCGTGAGCATGGTGCGCATCGCGATGCCCTCCCGCGCCGCGTTGGGCACGTAGTCGAGGTCGCATGCTGGGTCGGGTACCTGCAGGTGCATCGTCGGTAACGCGGTCGCATGCTGCATGGCCACAAGCGACAGCACGAGTTCGAGCGCACCTGCGGCGCCGAGCAGGTGGCCGTGCAATGCCTTGGTCGCGCTGATCGGAATATCGGACGCACGCGCGCCGAAGACAGCCTTGATCGCGGCCGTCTCGACGGTATCGTTGGCCTGTGTGCCGGTGCCGTGCGCATTGATGGCGTCGACCTCCGATGCATCGATCGAGGCCGACTTCAAGGCCGCCTGCATCGCCGCGGCCTGCCCTTCCACGCTCGGGCGCGTGATGTGTCCGGCGTCCGTGACCAGGCCATAGCCGATCACTTCACCATGGATCGTCGCACCGCGTTCCATCGCCCGATCCCATGGCTCGAGCACGACCATCGCGGCCCCTTCGCCGAGCACCATGCCGCTGCGGTCCAGCGCGAACGGCTTGCACGATGCGGATGGATCGTTCTCGTCGATGCTGGCCAGCGTGTGCAGCGCTTCCCACGCCTTCAGCGATCCGAACGACAGCGGCGCTTCGGTACCGCCGGCGATGGCTACATCGAGCTCGCCTCGCACCAGCCGCAGCCACGCTTCACCGATCGAGACCGCCGATGAAGAGCATGCGGTCGAGTACGTCAGGTTCGGTCCGTGCAGCTCGTGATCGATCGCGATCCACGCGGCAGCCGCGTTGTGCATGCCCATCAGCACCGTGTACGGCTTGATGCGATCCGAGTGCTCGCCGTAGAGGATGCGATAGCCGTCATCGCTGGTGTGCGACCCGCCCATGCCGGTGCCGACGAAGACGCCGACGCGGCTGCGGTCCGTGCGCTCGAGCGCTTCGCGCGCATCGGCGAACGCCCGCTTTGCGGCCACCAGCGCGAACTGGCTGAAGCGATCGAGCATGCGCAATTTCGGTGGCTCGAAATGTTCGGCCCCATCGAACGATGTCGTTGCCGCGAGCGGCGCGACGAGCCGATGCGCGAAGGGAACGGCCAGCCTGTGGATCGCCGAGCGACCCGCGCGCGCGGCTTCGAACAGTTCGTTCGCGGTATGTCCCAGCGGAGATACGACGCCGATGCCGGTGACTGCGATGCGTTTCATGGCTCCTTGATGGTTGAAGACGCGGGTTGAAGACGCGGGTTGAAGACGCGGGTCGAAGACGCGGGGTCGAAGACGCGGTCGAATGCGATGCCGCGCTACGCTGGTGCTTCGCCGTGCTGAGCGGCGACGAGCTGATCGATATAGCGCGCCACGTCGCCCACTGTCGCGAGCGGCACCGCATCGGACGGCAATTTGATGTTGAACTCGTCCTCGATCGTGAACAGCAATTCGGCGACGCCGAGCGAATCGATGCCCAGGCCTCCGAGCGGCGCATCGAGCGTCAGCCGGTCGGCGTCGAGCTGGTAGTCCTTCACAAGAATCGCACGCAGCCTTTCGATACTCGTCGTCATGAAATGTCCTGTTGATTTGGCACGCATCGTATCTTGCCGCTCCACGCAGCGGCGCGCGTGAGCAGCGCGGGCCAGCGCCCGACCAGGCCGAGCACCGGAGCAAACGCGGCGGGCCGCATCGCGATGTGTGCGAACGCCGAGGCCAGACGCAGGCGCGGAGCGAATTGCCGGCGCCAGTCGGCCATGTGACGCTGACGCACCGCACGTTGCCAGACGGGATCGGCCGCGACGGCATCGCGCGGGCGCGAAGCGACGAGGTGCGCGCACAAACACCACGCCGACTGGATCGCCATGCTCATCCCCTCGCCGATGATCGGATGCGCTTCGCCTGCGGCGTTGCCGATGCGAAACAATGCATCGTCGCCGTATAGTCGGATGCCCGGGTCCAGCGGTCCGGACGCGAGCCATAAGCCATCGCGTTCCGCATCGGCCAGCGCCGCTCCGACGCCGCCGCACTCGCGCTTCAGCAAGGCCTCGACGACCTCGCCGGCGCGCGCACCCGGTGCTTCATCCCGGCACGCATCGAGCCGGTCCCTGCGCACGCAGCACGCCAGTGTCGTCACGTGCTGATCCGCAACCACCATGCCCCCATAGCCGCCTTGGAAAGCCAGCACGGCCAACAAGCCATCGGCCAGCGCGGCACGTCGAAAGTTCGCCTTGAATGCGAAGAGATCGCCAGGATTGCGATCGCTGCGTCGCGTCTCGCGGTTCGCGGGCAATGGCTCCCACGAGCCGTTCGCTGCGATCACGAGCGATGCGCGCAAGCTCTTCTTCTCATCGAAATCGATCGCGCGGATTTCGCAACGATGCGCGCCGGCGGGCCCTGCTATCGACTGCACAGCCCACGGTTGCAGCACTACCGCGCCGGCGTTGCGGGCCGCATCGAGCAGCAACGTGTCGAGCGTCTCGCGGCCAAGCGCGCGACCCCAGCGATGCCGTGGACCCGGGGCGGCAGGCAGATCGGCGATGACGGTCCGCTCGCCGAACATCAACGCGACCTGGCGTTGTTCCGGTCCCGCCGTCGCCATGAAGTCCGCTCCGATGCCAAGCGCCTCGAGCAGCGGCAGGTTGCTCGCTGCGATGCATTCGCCGCAGACCTTGCGGCGCGGGAAGCGCTGCTTCTCGACTATGGCCACCGACCAGCCGGCGCGCGCGAGCAGGATGGCGGCGGTCGATCCGGCCGGACCGGCACCCACGATCACAACGTCGAATGTGTCATCCATCAGTGCGTCCGTTCGCGCACAGCATCCAGCCGCTCCGCGCGAAAGCAGTGGCTGAAGAGGCCGGCCGAATATTCCGTCAGCTTCCAGCCGTTCGATTCGCGCGGCCACAAGGCGGTGAGTTCGTCGTCGCGAAAGCCCGCGTGCACGCTCAACACCGCGTCTTCGCGCGTCACCGCGTTCGCGCCGATGGCGCCGATCAGGTAGCTGCCGGCAAGCGGCAGCCACGCACGGCGCGGTTCGCAGGCGAAGAAGCAACGAGTCTGCGATGCGATGCTTGCCAGCAGCGTCGCGAGTTGCTTGACTTCGAAATGGTGAAGGAAGAGATTCGCCACGATCAGGTCCCAACTCGTGCGAGGTACGCCCTCGCGCGGCGCGTCTTCGGCACTTGCGATCCAGTCGACCACGTCGACGATATGCGGGGTCGCGGTCCAACCTACCGCGGCGTAGCGCTCGATGGTCGCGAGCTCGACGAGGTTCTGGCGATCGAGCAGCGTCAACTCGACAGGCGGCCATGCATCTTCGAGCGCGCGTGCAACGCCGAGCATGAGGCTGCCATCGCCCGCGCCGAGCTCGAGGATGCGCAGCGGCGCGCCTGTAGGAAGCAGCGTCGGCCAGTCGCGCAGCGCGCGCAGCACGATCGCACGCGTGCCCATCGCGCGATGGACGCGCTGCAGATCGCGACGCGAGCGGATCGCGGCTGGGTCGTCCTCGCGAAGGCCATCGAGCGTCTCGGCCGCCACGACCCTCGGCATCGTCATGAGCAATTCCTTCGCGCGAGAACGATGCCATGCGGAGAGACGCCCGGCATCACTCGACCTTGAGCAAGGCGCCGTGACAACTGAAGCCCGCGCCGAATGCCGACAGCCACCACCAACCGCCCGGCGCCTCGTCGGCGATTGCGGCCTGCAGTACGAAATAGACGAACGCGCTCGACAGGTTGCCGTATTCGCGCAGCATCGCGGCGCTGTAACGAAAGTCCTCGGGTTCGAGATCGAAGCGGCGCTCGAGCGCGAGCAGCACGTCGCGCCCGCCCGCATGCATGATCCACGCGCTCACGTCGTCGGATGTGATGTGTGCCCGTTCCAGCATGGTGTCGAGCACGCGTCCCGCATAGTCCGCCGCGAGCGCGGGAACGGTGCGGGTGAGGATGTTGCGCAGCATGCCCTGGCGTTGCTCGAACATCAGCGCGTTGCGCTCGGCCGGCTCGATCAGCGAGGTGCTGCCCTGCCATTCGATGCGGCGGCCCGATGCGCGCGGCGCACGCGAAAGCACCGCGGCGCCGGCACCGTCGCCGAACAGGCAGGCGCTAATCAGCACGCCCGGGTCGTCGTCCAGATACATCGCGGCGCTGCTGACCTCGACGCAGACCGACAACACGTGCTCGCAGGAGCCCGATGCGAGCAGCGCGTTGCCGAGCTGAAGATTCGGGATGGCCGCCGCGCAGCCCTGGCCCACGAGGTCGAAAGCCTGCACGGAGGATCGAAGGCTTAGGCGCTCGACCACGTGACCTGAGAGTCCCGGACACAGATAACCCGTGCAGGTGCTCACGATCACGGCGTCGATGTCGTGCGCCGCGAGACTCGCATCGGCGAGTGCGCGCGCAGCCGCCTCGGCTGCGAGCAACGGCGCATTTGCGAGAAAGCGCTGCGCTAGCGTATCCGGGTCGATGCTGAAGACCTCGGCGAGCGAAGCTAGCGAAAGCCTGCGCGCTTCGATGCCGTTGTCGCGTTGAAGAACGGTGCGGGCGATCAGGTGCGAGCGAGCGTCGAGGCGCGCGAACCATTCGGAATTCTGGAACGCCTCCAGGCATTCGCCCTTGGTGTAGCGCGTGGTGGGCGTGGCCGTTCCGATGCCGCGAAAGAACATGGGTTACGCCTGAAGGAGGTCCGTAGCAGCGAACGTCCGGCGCGCCGCCCGAAGTTCATTGGCACCGAGGAATTCTGGCGTCCCCAGGGAAAGGCGAATCTAACCCCACCCCACGTGGGGTTAGATTGGCGTCCCCAGGGAAAGGCGAATCTAACCCCACCCCACGTGGGGTTAGATTGGCGTCCCCAGGGGGATTCGAACCCCCGTACCTACCGTGAAAGGGTAGTGTCCTAGGCCTCTAGACGATGGGGACCGCGGATGCCGCTTCGATCTTGGTGGAGGTAAGCGGGATCGAACCGCTGACCTCTTGCATGCCATGCAAGCGCTCTCCCAGCTGAGCTATACCCCCCGCGAAGGGCGCGATTATAAGCGAATTGGCTGGTCTCGCAAAAGCGGATAGCGCACGCGTTGTTCTGACGATGGAAAGCCGAAACGAGACCTCACGCAGCCGCATCCGCCACGCCTCGCTTGATCGCACCGACCACGCGTTCCCTGCCGAAGAGTTCGAGCGTAGCATCGACCGAGGGTGTCTCGCGTTGTCCCGCTACCAAGACACGCAAGGGGATCGCCAGTTGCGGCATTTTCAACTGATGCTCGGCGAGCACGTTCTTCAGAAGCGCGCCGATTTCCGCGCGCGTCCACTCGATCCTCGCCGCACGATCCGCGAACGCGACGAGCGCGGGTACGACCGCCGCAGTCACCGTCTGTTGCTTCAACGCGGTATCGACCTGTATATCGCGGTAGAACAGCATCGCGGCATCGGCCAGTTGCACCAGCGTGTCGCAACGATCCTTCATCAACGCGATCACCGAGGCGAGATGCGCGAGGTCGTTCCTGCCGCCACGCGCTTCGATCATCGGCTGCAGGAGTCTCGCAAGCCGCGCGTTGTCGGCCGCCTTGATGTAGTGATTGTTGACCCACGCCAGTTTCTTCGGGTCCCAGTGCGCCGCGCTCTTGACCAGGTGGCGGGTATCGAACCACGCGACCAGTTGCTCGCTCGTGAACAACTCCTCGTCGCCGTGGCTCCATCCGAGGCGCGCGAGATAATTGACCATCGCTTCGGGCAGGTAGCCATCGTCGCGATACGCGAGCACGCTGACCGCGCCGCGGCGCTTCGAGAGCTTCTGCCCGTCGTCGCCCAGGATCACCGGCACGTGGCCGAACTTCGGCAGCGGCGCGCCGAGCGCGTTGAAGATGTTGATCTGCCACGGCGTGTTGTTGACGTGTTCGTCGCCGCGAAACACGTGCGTGATGCGCATGTCCCAGTCGTCGACGACGACGCAGAAGTTATAGGTCGGCACGCCGTCGGGTCGCACGATGATGAGGTCGTCGATCTCGCGATTCGATATCGTGATCGGTCCCTTGACGAGGTCGGCCCAGCCCACATCGCCATCGAGCGGATTGCGAAAGCGGATCACGGGCGCCACGCCTTCGGGGACAGTCGGCAGGGTCTTGCCCGGCTCCGGACGCCAGGCGCCGTCGTAGTGGGGCTTCTCGCCGTGCGCGCGCTGTGCATCGCGCTTGGCTTCGAGCTCTTCAGGCGTGCTGTAGCAGCGATAGGCCGTTCCCGCGGCGAGCATCGCGTCGATTACTTCGCGATAGCGGTCGAGACGCTGCAACTGGAAGTACGGCCCTTCATCGGCCTCGAGGCCCAGCCAGGTCATGCCGTCGATGATCGCGTCGACCGCCTCCCGCGTCGAGCGCGCGACGTCGGTGTCCTCGATGCGCAGGATGAACTTGCCGCGGAAGTGGCGCGCATAGGCCCAAGAAAAGATCGCCGTGCGCGCGGTGCCCAGATGCAGGAAGCCGGTGGGCGATGGCGCGATGCGGGTGCGAACTTCGGATGGGCGAACTTCGGCTGACATGGGGACGATCTCGACGGCGGGACAAAACAAAATGCCCGCGTCGGCGGGCACGGCGATTGGGGAGCGACGCAAACAGTGACCCGACAACAACAGTGGGCGAGCCAAGATGTTACGGGATTGTGCCAAGTCGCTCAAAAGGTCGCAAAGCGCGTTCGGGTGTCGAAAGTTTCGGCTAGAGTCGGCAAGCCAACCACGAACCGAACCCCATCGTGCCGACTTCATCGCAGCATCTATCTCTCACCAACGCCTCACCGCAAAGCGCGCGCAAACGTCGACGCCTGGCAGGGTTTGCAACGCTGGCCGCGGCGATCGTCGCCGCACAAGGATGCGTTGCGGCCCCGTCCCCGGTCGGCCCCGAAGCGCGGGTCATCGTGCGCTTTCGGCCAGGCAGCCCCGACCCTTACGACGCCGCGTTCCGCGCCCGGCTCGCGTCGAGCGCGCGCGTATCGCACGTCGATCTGCTGCGCCCGATGTCGGGCGACGCGTACGTGATGACCATCGGATGCGCCGATCCGAACGCAACGACCGCCTCGACGGCTTCGGACGCGTGCGCATCGGCCATCAGGCGGCTCGGGGCGACCGAGTGGGTGGCGAGCATCGAAAACGATGGCCGCGAAAAACATCAGTGACGCGCGCATCATGCGGCTCTCGCCATCAGTGAAGAGCCTCCCATGACCCACGCTCCGCGCCTGCGCCTCGTCCCGCGCTTCAACCTTCTGTACGCGTGCGCCCTCGCACTCGCCGCCCCCTCTGCGTTCGCGATCCAGCCCGCGCCGAACGCACAACGATCGATGCGGGTCGACGCGACCGACCGCATCATCGTGAAGCTCAAGGGTGCGCGTTCGAGTATTAGCGGCACCGAGCGAACGCAAGCGATGCAGCCCGAGCGCGCGTATGCGTTGGCGGTCGCGGCGGGGGTCGCGTTGCACCCGGTGCGACCGATGTCCGACAACGCGCAAGTGCTCGCGCTGCCGCGCGCGATGCGCGTCGATGCGGTGCAGGCCGTGGTCGATCGCCTGCGCCGCGATCCATCGGTCGAGTACGCGTACGTCGATGCGCGCGAGCATCTGATGGCCATACCCAACGACCCGCTCTTCACACAGCAGACTTATCTGCAGGCGCCGGGCGCATCGCCGATGGTGGCGGCGATCAACGCACCGGCCGCATGGGACATCACCAAGGGTACCGGCGCCGCGGCGATCGCTGTCGTCGACGGCGGCGTGCGCTTCGATCATCCCGATCTGGCGGGACGGCTGCTGCCTGGCTATGACCTGGTCAGCCCGGATTGCGCCTCTCCCGGCACGGGAAACTGCACGACCGCAAATCAGTTCACGGCCGCCAACGATGGCGACGGTCGCGATGCCGATGCCAGCGATCCGGGCGATTGGGTCACGGCCGCCGAGATCGCGAGCAATCCTTTCCTCTCGTCGTGCGACGTCGAGAATTCCACATGGCATGGCACGCACATCGCCGGCATCATCGGCGCGGTGAGCAACAACGGGATCGGCATCGCGGGCCTGAACTGGAACGCGACGATGGTCCCGGTGCGCGTGGCGGGCAAGTGCGGCGCCTTTCGGTCCGACGTGATCGACGGCCTGCGCTGGGCCGTGGGGCTGGCGGTGCCGAACGTGCCTGCCAATCCGCGGCCCGCGAAGATCATCAACATCAGCCTCGGCAGCACCGGGTCTTGCGAGACCTCGGCCTACAAGCAGGCGGTCGCCGACGTGCTCGCCGCCGGCGCGATCGTGGTCGCTGCTGCAGGCAACGAGGATGCGGGCCTGATCCAGCCGGCCAACTGCACCGGCGTGATCTCGGTAGGCGCGGTGCGCGGCGACGGCGCGCGCACGGTCTACAGCAACAGCGGCGCCGGCCTCACGATCATGGCACCCGGTGGCGACTTCACACTGGGCACCAACGATCGCCTGGTGTCGACCAACAACGCCGGCACCACTACGCCACAACCGTATTCGTCGAGCGGCTTCTACGCGAGCGGCGCGGGAACCAGTTTCTCTACACCGGTCGTCACGGGCGTGGTGTCGCTGATGCTGTCGGTCAATCCCAACCTCACGTCGGCGCAGGTGAGCGACATCCTGAAGACCACCGCGCGTCCGTTCGTTGCGGTGTCGGGCTTTGCGACCTGCACGCCGGGCGGCAGCGGCAACATGAACAACAACACGCCCTGCAACTGCACGACCAGCGCGTGCGGCGCCGGCTATGTCGATGCCAACGCCGCCGTCTCTCGCGCCTTCACGCTCGGGGGCGGTACGGTCACCCCGCCCCCGGTCGCACCGCCGCCGCCGAGTGGCGGCGGAGGATCGAGCAGCGGCGGTGGAGGCGGCGGTGCGATCGATCCGACCGCGATCCTCATACTGCTGGCAATCGGGCTCGCGACGCGCCGCCTACGCGCGACGTTTCCCGAATCGCATCGCCAGCGCTCGCGCGACGCCGTACAGCGCCCCGCCCGCTGAGCCCCAACGATGCGCCGCCGTCACCACGTCGAAGCTTGCCGCCTGCAGCCAGAACGCATCGCCGGCACTCTCGAGCACGAGCTTGGCGACGAGGCCGACCAGCAAGGCCGTGCCCCACGTGCGACGCATGCGCAGCGTCGCGTCGGATCGGGGAGTCGGCTTTCTTGCGAGCAGCCACCCCACGGCACCGGCCGCGAACAAGGCGTGCAGTGCCCCCGACAGCCCGACATAGCGATCCACCTCGGGATGAAAGAACCACAGCCCGACATCGACCGACGCCGCGCCGATCAGCAAGGCAAGCGCCTGCCGCCTGCCGTCCAGTTCGGCCCCGAAGATCCATGCGACCAGCAGCAGTCCCGTCACGTCGAGCGCCGCGTGTATCGCGTTCACGTGCATCAGGTGCGCAGTGACCAGACGCCACCACTGACCGTTCGCAATCGCTATGCGCCGATAGTCGAGCGCCTCGTGCCACCGGGCATCGGTCGCCGCGATCCAGTAAAGCATCGCGCAGCCGATGCTCAGCAGCAGGGGCAACACCAACCATTCGAACTTCGTCCAACGGTCGGCGCGGACTCGCGTCGCTTGCAGTGAATCGGGAAGTAAATCGGGAGCAGTCATGGTGAATATCGTACGCAAGTCGTCGAAGCGCGCGTATGCGCATCGAATCATGGACACGGGAGGACGGACCTTCGCGATCTCGTCAGCGGCTGCCCTTGCAGTTGTTCTCGCATTCGCGCTCACAGCCTGCGGCGGCAGTGGTGGCGACAGCGGCGGTTCCGCGACACCGCCGCCCACCAGCGGCCCTCCGCCCGAGCAGCTCGCGAGCGTCGCCGATGCGACGCGGCTGCTCGACCAGGCGTCCTTCGGCCCCACCGATGCGGCAGTCGCCGATGTGCGCAGCAAGAACCTCGCGGGATGGGTCGATGCGCAACTCGCCACCTCCGCCACCGGCTACACACCGATCGCCTTCATCGATCCCAATAACAACGTCGGGTGCCCCACGGGTTCGCCCCCGACCTGCTTTCGCGACAACTACACGCCCTTCCCGTTGCAACTGAAGTTCTATGTGAACGCGATCAACGGCGCGGACCAGTTGCGCCAGCGCGTGGCGCTCGCGTACTCGCAGCTCTTCGTGATCTCCGGCATCGACATCAAGGAAACCTACGCGATGCGCGAGTACCAGCAGATGCTGCTCGACAACGCATTCTCGAACTTCCGCGTCCTGCTCGAGCGCGTCACGCTCAGTCCCGCGATGGGCGACTACCTCGACATGGTCAATAACGACAAGAGCAACGCGGCCAAAGGCACGACACCCAACGAGAACTACGGCCGCGAGATCCTTCAATTGTTCTCGATCGGCCTCTTCAAGCTCAACGCCGACGGCAGTGTGAAGACCGATGCGAGCGGCGCGCCGATCGAAACCTATTCGCAGGACACCGTCGAAGGCTTCTCGTATGCGTTTACCGGATGGACCTACGCGCCGCGCCCGGGCGCGACCTCGAAGTGGGTCAATCCCAAGTATTACCTCGGCGACATGGTGCCTTTCTCCGACCATCACGAGACCGGCGCCAAGCTATTGCTCGACGGCGCGACCCTGCCCGCGGGGCAGACGCCGCAGCAAGACCTCGCAGCCGCGCTCGACAACATCGCCACCAATCCCAACGTCGGGCCGTTCATCGGCCGCCGTCTGATCGAGGCGCTGGTCACAAGCAACCCCAGCCCGCAATACATCGCGCGCATCAGCGCGGTCTTCGCCAACAACGGCCAGGGGGCGCGCGGCGACATGAAGGCGGTGATCCGCGCGATCCTGCTCGACCCCGAAGCGCGTGGCGACGCGAAGACCGACACCGCGTACGGCCGCTTGCGCGAGCCCGCGCAATTCGTCGCCAGCGTAGGCCGCGCCTTCGGCGTAAAGACCGACGGCGTCTATCTGAACTCGCAGGCCGCCGCGATGGGCCAGAGCATCTATCAACCGGGATCGGTGTTCAATTTCTATCCGCCCGACTTTCCGCTGCCCGGGTCGAGCACGCTGGTCGGGCCGCAGTTCGGCCTGGCCGATGCGCCCACTACCAACGCCCGCTTCAACTTCCTGAATACGCTGCTTTACAGCGCGAATGGCGTAGCCGCCGATGCGAGCGTCGCAGGCTCGATCGGTACCAAGATCGATCTTACCAATCTGCAGGGGCTGGCCGGCGACTCGGTTGCGCTCGTGGGCAAGCTCGACACCCTGCTCGATCACACCACCATGACCACGACCGAGAAGAGCGCGGTCGTTACCGCGGTCAATGCGGTCACCGCCACCGACACCCTCAACCGCGCACGCGGTGCGGCCTATCTCGTCACCGCAGCACCGCGCTATCAGATCGCGCGCTAGGAGAAATCACATGGACTCGAATCATTTTTCGCGTGACCGCCGTCGTTTGCTGGGCACGCTGGGCGCCCTGGGTTTTGCTTCGCTCGCACCGCGCCTTGCGATCACCGATGCGCTGGCGCAATCGGCGCCAGGCTATCGCGCGCTGGTGTGCGTGTTCCTCTACGGCGGCAACGACTCGAACAACATGGTCGTGCCATTGACCACTGCCGAGTACAACAACTACGCATTGGTGCGCGGCTCGCAATCGGCGGGCGGACTCGCGCTGACGCAAGCGAGCCTGTTGCCGATCACGGAGCGCGACAGCTCGGTACGCTTCGGCCTGCATCCACAATTGGCCGGCCTGCAGGGGCTGTGGAACAGCGGCAAGGCTGCGCTGCTCTACAACGTCGGCACGCTGATCAAGCCCGCGACCAAGAGCAACTACCTTGCGATCGGCGCGGCGCCCACCAACCTCTTTTCGCATCAGGACCAGCAACGCGAGTTCCAGGGCACACGCCTGGTGGGGCCGCAGACGCCGTCGGGCTGGGGGGGTCGCATGGCCGACAAGTTGGGCGCGGTGGGCGGCTCGGTGCCGGTCGCGATCACCATCTCGGGCAACAACACCTTCGTGACCGGCGACACGACACGCGCGGTCGCCTTGCCGCAAACCGGCTCGCTGGCCATCAACGGCTTCGACAGTTCGCCTGCGTCGCAGGCGCGCCTTGCGGCCTTGCGCCAGTTGATGACGACCGGCAGCGATGCGGTGATGGTCTCGACGCTCGGCGATCTGCAGTCCAGTACCTACAACCTAACGCAGACGCTCGCGCCGGTGTTGAATGGAACCAGCACGACCACCGCACAGTTCTCGGGCCTGACGTCGAGCCTCGCGAATCAATTGAAGCAGGTCGCGAAGATGATCGAGCACCGTGCAGAACTGGGCAACCCGTCGCGCCAAATCTTCTTCGTCTCCACTGGCGGCTTCGACACGCACAGCAACGAGATCGCGGTGCAGGACAAGCTGCTGGCCGACGTTTCAGCATCGATGACGGCGTTCTATAACGCGACCGTGTCGCTGGGCGTCGCGGGCAACGTGACCAGCTTCACGTCGTCGGACTTCACGCGGACCTTCAAGCCCGCATCGAACGGCGGGGCCGATCATGCGTGGGGCGGACACCACTTCATCGTCGGGGGCGCGGTCAACGGCCAGACCGGTTACGGGACCTTTCCGACGCAGGTCCTGAAAGGGCCCGACGACGTGAGCGACGAGGGCCGCTGGTTGCCGACCACGTCGGTCGATCAGTTCGGGGCCACGCTCGCGAAGTGGATGGGCGTGAGTGCGACCGACCGCGCTGCTGTATTCCCCAACCTGGCGAACTTCTCGACCACCGACCTTGGATTCATGGGCGCGTAACGCGCCGTACCAGGAGCTCGCAATACTTTCGGGTGCTCTGTTTCGTACATCTCAACCAATGAACACAACCGTTTTCGCCGAGGTCAGGTTCTGGTTGTTGATCCTCTTTTCGCTCGTCCTTCCCTTTGGCATCTATGGTGTTCTGCTCGTCAAGAAAGTCATCTCGCCGAGAGCGGTCATGTTCTTGGGTTTCGTGCTGGTCGCGATTGCAGGCATCGATCTCTATCTCCTGCGGCACCTGGCAAATGCTGCCAGGGCGACACCGTCACTTGCTGACGATGCGCTCTTCCTGTCGGAATTGTCTGTCGCTCTTTATCTGCTTCCGGCCATGTTCGGTGGCATCGGCGTGAATCTCGTTTCTCATGCGCTGGTGCGCCATCTTACGGAAGCCGAGAGACGATTCGAGGAGCAGCGTCAGGATTCCTGACCGTCCGCGCGTGGCGTGATGTCGCTAAGCCCGCAATCGCGGCACCGCTGCGAGCAAGGCCCTCGTGTATTCGTGCGCCGGATGCTCGAGCACCTGATCGGCCAGTCCCTGCTCGACGATCTTGCCCTTGACCATCACGGCCACATCGTCGGCCAGATATTCGACGACGCCGATGTTGTGCGTGATGAACAGATACGCGATGCCGAGGTCGCGCTGCAGTTCCTTCAACAGGTTGAGGATCTGCGCCTGCACCGAGACGTCGAGTGCGGAAGTGGGTTCGTCGCACACCACCAGTTCCGGCTCGACCGCGAGCGCGCGTGCGATCGCGAGACGCTGGCGCTGACCCCCGGAAAACTCGTGCGGATAGCGATACATCGCTTCGGCGCGAATGCCAACCTGGTCGAGCAGCGTGGCGAGGCGCGCACGGCGCTGCTGCGCGTCCATCTCGGGCCGCAGGGTGATCATGCCTTCCTCGAGGATGTCGGCCACGCGCATGCGCGGGTCGAGCGACGCGAAGGGATCCTGGAAGATGATCTGGATGCCGCGACGCGCACGTTGCAGATCGCGGCCGGCGAGCAGATCGAGGCGCTCGCCGTTGAAGAACGTCTCGCCGCCGATCTCCGCCTGATCGCGCAACAGTTGCAGCAGCGCCTTGCCGCTCGTGGTCTTGCCGCAACCCGACTCGCCGACCAGCGCGAGCGTGCGGCCGGGCGCGATCGAGAACGAGATGCCGTCGACCGCTTTCACATACCCGACGGTACGTCTGAGAACCCCCTTGCGAATCGGGAAATGCACGGTGAGGTCGCGCACTTCGAGCAGCTTGTCGGTCGAGGCCGCGACGCGGGTTTCCGACAGCGCCTCGATTCTCTCGGGCGGCAGGTGCGGGCGCTGTGAAAGCGGCAAGGACGGATCGTAGATGAAGCAGCGCACCGGGTGCGTGGCGACAGGCCCGTCGACCGCGACCTTGGCCGGAACCACCACACGGACTTCACCGAACAACTCCGGCACATGCGAATGACAATGCGGCACGGCTGCGTTGCATCGATCGGAAAAACGGCAACCCGTGAACTGGATCGTCAGCGGCGGCACCGTTCCGGGGATCGCGGCGAGCGGCACGTTGCGCTTGCCCGACTCGGGCAGTGCGTCGAAGAGCTTGATCGCATACGGATGCAGCGGACTCGCGAAGAACTCCTCGGCTTCGGCCACTTCGACGATCTGTCCCGCGTACATCAGCGCGACGCGATGCGCCATCTGCGACACCACCGCGAGGTCGTGCGTGATCAGCAGCATCGCCATGCCCAGGCGCTGCTGCAAGTCCTTCAACAGGTCGAGGATCTGCGCCTGGATCGTCACGTCGAGCGCGGTGGTGGGCTCGTCGGCGATCAGCATCTCGGGCTCGGCCGCGAGCGCGATCGCGATCATCACGCGCTGCTTCTGTCCGCCCGACATCTGGAACGGATAGTTGTCGATGCGGCGCTCGGGCTCGGGAATGCCGACCATGTTCAACCAGTCGATCGCCTTGGCGCGTGCCGCCGCGCCGCGCAGCGGCGTATGCGTGACGATGGTCTCGACGATCTGGTCGCCGACCTTCAGGACCGGGTTGAGACTCGTGGACGGGTCCTGGAAGATGATGCCGATCTTGCCGCCGCGCCGTTCGCGCATGCGTGATTCGGGCAGGATCAACAGCTCTTCCTCGTTCAGGCGCACCGAGCCTTCGTCGATGCGGCCGTTGTCGGGCAACAGGCGCATCAGCGCCATCGCGGTCATCGACTTGCCGCAGCCCGACTCGCCGACGAGCGCGAAGGTCTCGCCGCGCGCCACCGACAGGCGCACACCATCGAGCGCCTTGACCAGTCCGGCATCGGATTCGAGTGCGACGTGCAGCCCCTCGGCGACGAGGATGTCGTCGCGACCGCCGGCTACGACTTGTGCATCGAGCTCGGACCGCGACAGATCACCGATCCTGTCCAATGCGGCGCTCATGTCACCACTCCCGGCCGACCGCGCAAGGGCAACGGCGCGAGAATCTTGCGACGGATCTCGTTGGCGATGCGCCGCCGCGGCTTGTAGGTGCGCGCGCGCGGATCGAAGGCATCGCGCACGCCGTCGGCGAAGAGGTTGATAGCCAGCACCAGCGCGAGCATGAAGACGAATGCGGTCGCGAGGTTCCACCACACGATCGGGTCGCGCGCCATTTCGGAACGCGCCAGGTTGAGCATCGTGCCGAAGCTCGACATCGACGGATCGACGCCCACGCCCACGTACGACAGCACCGCCTCGTAGAGCACGATCTGCGAGAACTCCAGCACCAGCGTGATGATCACGATGTGCATCACGTTGGGCACGATGTGCCTGGCCATGATCTTGCGCGAGCCGGCGCCGAAGGCCTGCGCGGCCTGCACGTAATCGAGCTCGCGCAGCTTCAGCGTCTCACCTCGCACGAGGCGGCACATGGTAGCGAACTCGGTGATGCCGATGATCAGGCACAGGAACAGCAGCTTCAGATCCGAACGCTCGATGCCGGTCTCGAAGAGCTGCGGGTTCTTGTCGATAAAGACCTGGATCATCAGCACGCAGGCGGCGATCAGCAACACGGCCGGGATCGACGACAACACCGTGTAGATGTACTGGATCGCATCGTCGGCCCAGCCGCGCATGTAACCCGCGACCACCCCGAGGATGAGTGCGAACGGCAGCGTCGCGGCGGTCGTCAGCGAGCCCATCACGATCGCGGTACGAATGCTCTTGATGACGCGATAGAACACGTCGTTGCCGGTCAGATCGGTGCCGAACACGTGATAGGCCGAGGCCAGCGACACCAGCACGCCGATCACGCCGCCCAGGATCAGCACGGTTCTCGATACCGTGCGCCACGGCAGGTCGGCCGCGGGCGAACGCATGTACATCCACGCGTTGACGATGCCTTCGTTGCGACGGCTCGCCAGCGCACCCGCAATCATCAGCATCACCAGCATGCCGATGACCAGACCGAGCACGACGCCGGTCACGATGCGCGTCGCGATATCGCCCGCCCAGTCGCGCTCGGGATTGGCGAGTTGCCTGCCGCCGTATCGCAGCCGCGGAAATTCGCGCACGACGCTTCCGCCTTCATCGACCGTCTCCTTCGAGAAGGCGCGATAGGCGAGCGGCATCGAATAGGTTTTCTCGCGGGCCTCGCGCAGCGACGTGAAGGCCAGATCGAGCAGCGACAGCGTCTCGCCCGAATAGACGGCACTGGTGGCGGCCTTGCTGCCCGGCGTTGCATCGATGCGCGGTCGAAAGTGGATCGAGTCGAACATGCCGATCGCGACGAACACCATCAACACGATCACCGCGGCCATCGGCGTGGGTGCGACGAACACGCGGCGCCAGGTGCGGCGCGCATTGGCGTTGGTCGCGACGCGCGAGATATAGAAGGCCGTCATCGCGAACACCAGCCACACGAAGATGTCGGTCCAGAGGAATACGAATTTAGGCATGGCGAGGAGGAGTCAGAACGCGAGGGGCCGGTGTCGGGTCGATTCGTGTGCGCGCAAACGCATGCGTCACGCCAGACGCACGCGCGGGTCGGCAACCGTGTACGCGATGTCCGCGAGCACGTAACCGACGACGTAGAGGATTGCGCCGAGAAACACCATCGCGCGCACCACCGCGAAGTCCTGTTGTCCGATCGCCTCGATGGTGTAGCTGCCCAGGCCCGGGATGCCGAAGAAGGACTCGAACACCACGCTCCCCAGGAACAGCACCGGAAAGATCGTGAAGACGTTGGTGATCACCGGGATCAGCGCGTTGCGCAGCACGTGCTTGAACAGCACCACCTGCTCGGTCAGGCCCTTGGCGCGCGCGGTGCGCACATAGTCGCGCGACAGTTCCTCGAGGAACATCGCGCGATACAGGCGCGCGTCGTAGCCCAGGCGCGTGATCAGCGAGATCGCGATCGGCAGCGCGAGAAACTTGACGAGTCCCCAGCCGTCGGCGAAGCCCGAGATCGGCACCACCCGCATCAGCTTCGAGAACGCGAACTGCCCCGCGATGATGTAGAACAGGCTCGAGATCGACAGCAGCACGACCGTCAGCACCACGCCCCAGAAGTCGAGTGGGCTGCCACGAAAGAACACCATCGCGAGCGAGAACACCACCGACACGAAGATGGTCAATGCGAACACCGGGATCTGCAGCGCGACCGAGGGGCCGATGCGCGTCGCGATCTCGTGACCGATGTCGCGGCCCGTATCCGAGGCGCCGAAGTCGAGCGCAAAAAGGCGCACCGAGCGCTCCCAGAACACCGTGTCGCTCAGCTTCTCGGTACCCTCAGCCTCCCCGTTCCACAGCAGCGGCTTGTTGTAGCCGTGCTGCACTTTCCAGTCTTCGATCTGCTGCTGCGAGATGTACTTGCCGCCGATGTTCAGGCGCGCCATGTCGTCGGGCGTGCTGACGGTGAAGAACAGCACGAAGGTCAGCAGGTTGACGCCGACCAGGATCAGGATTCCATACAGGATGCGACGAAGAATGTAGCCCGCCATCAGACGTTGCCCGTTGCGGATCCGGACACCTGCGCGGGCACCTGCGCGCCCAGCGCATTGGTCCGCTCACGCGCCTTGAATGCGCGCCACGCCGGCCAGAGCCCCAGCAGGAATCCGAGCGCGATCACCCACAGCGGCCAGAAGTGCGACGGGTTCCATTTGCGCACGAGGTCCGCGCGCATCGCAGGGTCGATGCGTCGATATTCGAATGTGTCACGCACCATCTGGGTCGGCTTGGCATCGGAGGTCCACGGTTGATACGAGCCGACCGCATACGGGAAGTAGCCCCACAGCCACGGCGAATCCCTGCGAACGATCTCGACCATCTTGTCCATCGTCGCCTGCTTCTCGGGCCCGTCGTCCATGTAGCGCATCTTTTCGTAGAGATGGTCGTACTCGTCGTTCTGGTAGTTGGCCGCGTTCTCGCCCTGGCCCTTGGTGAGCGCCTTGGAGTTCGGTCCGTACAACAGGAACAGGAAGTTCTCGGCATCCGGGTAGTCGCCGTTCCAGCCCCACCAGAAAATCTGCGCGGAGCCCGAATTCATCTTGTCCTGGAAGCGGTTGTAGTCGGTGGCTCGCAATTCGAGTTGCACGCCGAGCTTGCCGAACTGCTTGATGACCCAGTCGATCTCGGCGCGCAGCTCGGGCGTGGGCACCCGTTGATAGTCGTAGTTCAGCACCAGCGGCTGGCCGGTCTTGACGTCGCGGCCGCCGGGATAGCCGGCCTCTTCCATCAGCTTCTGCGCGACCGCGAGCGGCTTGCGGACCGCGCGCGCTTTCCCGTTCTCGGTCTTCCATTCGTACGCGATCCGGTTTATGCCCTCCTCTCCGGTTCGCGCGCCGAACACCACCGGAGGCAGCGGGCCCATCGCGGCCGGGCCCGCCTTGCCCTGCGACTCGAACAGGTCGGAGTACTCGTCCCAATCGACGGCGATCTGCAGAGCCTGGCGCAGCTTGCGGTTGCGCTCGAGGTCGGCGGCGGTCTTGCCCTTGCCGACGATCGGGTCCCACCAGTTGAAACCGATGTACCAGTTGGTCGCCTCGACCGCGCGCGGGAAGCGGAAGCCCTTCTCCTTGAACTCCTGTTCGGTCGCATCCGAATCGCGCGCCTCGTTGGCGAACTCGAGTCCCCACGTCAGGTGGTCCATGTCGGGTTCGTCCAGATAACCCTGGCGCCACTTGCTCTTCATCGGCAGCCGCTCCTTCTCGACCCGCATCACGACCTTGTCGAGGAAGGGCATCATCTTTCCGCAATCCTTCAGCAGACCCTTCTCCTTGTCGCCGGGCTCGCCGTCACAAGGATAGGGCTCGCCGCGAAAGTTGGGATTGCGCACCAGCGTGTGCCGGCGATTCTCGATGTACTCGGTCGCCATGAAGGGGCCGGTGCCCGCAGGCCAATAGTTCAGCGAAAGGTTGTTCTCGATCATCCCGGGCTGCGCATAGAACTCTTCGGCCTCCCATGGAATCGGCGCGAAGAAGGTCATCGCGAGCCAATACTTGAACTGCGGATATTTTCCGACTACGCGGATGCGCAGCGTGTGATCGTCGAGCGCGGTGGCCCCTTCGAAGGGAATCTTGCGGAAGTCGAGGAAGGGCAGGTCGCGTTCGGTGGGCGAGATGCCTTTGCGCAACTGCTCATCGGCTACACGAACGCGCTTGGCATAGTCCTTCATGCCGAAGATGAACTCGTTCATGATCGAGAACGCCGAGGACTTCACGCGCGGCGTCGCCATGCGCTTGATGGCATAGACGAAGTCGTCGGCGACCAGCTCGCGCGTGCCGGTCTTGGCAAAATCGGTCAGCGCGAACTTGCCCGATACGTCCGATTTCTTCAGGTGGTGATAGACGAAGCTGCCGTCGGGATTCTTTGCAAACGCCGGATGCGGCGCGAACAGCACGCCCTTCCTGATCTTGATGTCGTAGATGCTCTCGGCCACCTGATCGCCCGGTGCATCGGGCGACATTTCCTTGCCGTCGCGGTCGAGGTAGCGCGGAACCGGCACGGCCTCGGCGACACGGCCTTCGAGCTGATAGGGACGCTTGAGGTAGTTGTAGCGCAGCGGCGTCTCGTAGACCGCGAACGTGATCGCGGTTTCGTTGGCGCTGTACGAACTGGTCGGATCGAGATACTTGGGCGACGACTCCTGCGTCGCCGTGAAGTAGGTGTTGGTGGATTCGGAGCCGGGAGGATTGGGGTTGTTGGGAACACCGCAGCCGGTCAGTCCCACGAACATCGCCAGATATGCAAGACGCGACGGGTGGAGGATGCGGCGAGTCTGGCGCACGCATGTCGATGCTGGGTTGTTCATGATCTCAATCTCCTTCACTGCCGCGGCGCAGGGTTGAAGCGCCGTTCGATCCGTCATCGAAAAAGGGCGCCGCCGGATAGGCTGCGCCCTGCTCTTGCGGATGGCAACTCCGCAAAGTTACTTATGTTACCGAGCGCGCCGCCAGGCAGGCTCGACGTCCGCCCGAGGGCTTCCGATGCGGGCGCTATTGTGCATGCATTCAAGCGCCTTGCGGAAGTGCGTGCGACAAAGTCCCGAACGATGCGTGTCGACGGGGAAATCGCGGCGTTCGCGTGCGTAAAAACGGCGCGGCTGGATTGCATATACTTCGACTCTTCCTCGCGCGCACCTGCATCGTCGTGCGCCTCGTTGTGATCCGGCGACGCCCGCTTTGCAACGCGTCGCAACCGTCGATCGCCGAACCCTACCCGACTTCCTGGAGACTTCATGGGCTTTCTTGCCGGCAAACGCATCCTCGTCACCGGTGTCCTGTCGAATCGCTCGATCGCCTACGGCATCGCGCGCGCCTGCCACCGCGAAGGTGCCGAGCTTGCGTTCACCTATGTCGGCGATCGCTTCAAGGAGCGCATCACCGAGTTCGCCGCCGAGTTCGGATCGACCCTGGTGTTCCCTTGCGACGTCGGCAGCGATGACGAGATCGCGGCGTTGTTCACGGAGCTCGGAAAGACCTGGCCCAAGCTCGATGGCCTGGTACACGCGATCGGTTTTGCCACGCGCGAATCGATCGCAGGCGATTTCATCGAAGGCCTGTCGCGCGAAGGCTTTCGCATCGCGCACGACATCTCGGCGTACAGTTTTCCTGCGCTCGCCCAAGCCGCGCTGCCGATGCTCTCGGACAAGGCCTCGCTGTTGACGCTCACCTACCTGGGCAGCGATCGCGTGGTGCCCAACTACAACACGATGGGGCTCGCCAAGGCCTCGCTCGAGGCGAGCGTGCGTTATCTGGCCGAGTCGCTCGGCAAGAAAGGCGTGCGCGTGAACGGCATCTCGGCCGGACCGATCAAGACGCTCGCGGCGGCCGGCATCAAGGGCTTTCGCGGGATCCTCGATTTCGTCGCGACCCATGCGCCGTTACGCCGCAACGTGACGATCGACGACGTCGGGAACGTCGCGGCCTTTCTGCTCTCCGATCTTGCAGCCGGCGTCACGGCCGAGATCACCTACGTCGATGGCGGCTTCAATACCGTGGTCGGAGGAATATCGGAGGACTAAAGTGTCAGAACACGCGCGCCGGGTATCCGGCCAACCACTCGCGGTGGACGCGCTCTTGCCGTCCTCGCTCTCATCCGCGGGCACCGCCGATACGGCGCTTGCCGCGCCCACCACCGGCGACATGCTGCGCGCCATCTTCGAAGGGCGCGATCTGAAAGTCCCCAAGGATCTGATGTCCGACCTCGGCGGTGAAGGAGCGGCGACGCTGTGGAAGCTCAATCCCGCGCAAACGCTGGTGATCTCGCACACCTCGCGGGAAGCGGCGATCGACGATGCGTTCGAATGCGGACGCATCGCGGCGACCGCTGCATTGACGTCGATCCATGCACGGGCCGCGGCGCCGCTGTTCGCAAGGCTGATCTGCCAGTGCCCCGCCGCGGCTACCGATGCCGCGAGGAAGAGCCTGGTCGAAGGCGTCGCGGTCGCGATGAGCGACGCGGGCGCGGTGCTGGCCGATGCGCAGGTCGTCGATGCGCCCAGCCTGCGATTCGACGTGCTGGTCGCCGGCATCGTGCGGCCCGATCGCGTGCGCGGCATCGCCGGCGCGCAGCCCGACGACGTGTTGATCCTCGCCAGCCCGCTCGGCGCCGGCATCTACGCGGCCGCGCATGCGAAGGGCAAGTTGTCCGATGACGATCGGCGCGTGTTGATCGAGCACGCGACGCGGCCTCATCGCCTGGGTATCGCGCTCGGCACGATCAAGAACGTGCATGCGGTCGCGGAAGTCGGACCGCAGGGGCTGATCGCGGCCACGCTGGCGATCGCGCGCGCGGCCGCATTGACCGCAACGCTGGACGTGCGCCACGTTCCCGCGCTGGCCCACGCATTGATGCTCGCCAAGTCGGGATGCGTCGCACCGATGTCGTCGCGCAACTGGAATCGCGACGGCGCGATGGTGAGGCTCGACGAGACCGTGATGCCCGAGATGCGCGCGCTGCTCACCGACCCGCAAGCCAGCGGCGCGCTCTTGATTTCATGCAAGCGCGAATCGGTGGGGCGGGTGCTGAAGCTTTGCGAGAGCGAGGCGGGGACCGAGGCGGCGGAGATCGGGCGGCTCGCGTCGACTCTCGCGGATGCAGAGACTACGCAGTGGTTGGCCATTGCATAGCGAGCGAATCGTTTCGCGAGTGAAGTCCGGCGCCGCTCGCGCCCCATATCGCACCGCTCGTCTGATCACTCTTCGCGGCATCATTCCGCTTGTCGCGCCTCGCGGAGGTTTCCGGTAGCCTTGTGGCCCATCGCGGGCATGGCGCATCGTCAGCCAGCACGCGCGCGATACCACCAGATTTCGCAGGGCCGTTCGCTCGAACCGCCCACGCCGCTTCCAACGCCGACGAAAGCTCCCGTCTTCATGAGTGCACTCCCCATAGCAGCACCCCCGCGTCCCGCCCCCGCCGATCCGATCGCCGATCTGTTCGCGACCTTGCGCTCGGACGCCGCCTTTTTCGCGGTTCGGCTCGTCGACGAAGACAGCGAGACGCTTGCCGTACGCAAGGGCGTGCCGCAGCCGTTCGCGCGACGCGTCGATCGTGGCGCGATGGTGACGGTGATCGATCAGGGCGCATACGGTTACGCGGCCACCGGCGACATCTCGCGCGTCGGTCTGCAAACCGCACTCGATCACGCGCGTGCCTGGGCGCGCGCTTCGGGTGCGAGCTCGGTCATGAAATTTTTCACGCCGGCCGACGACGCGCCCCGCGGCCAATACGTGTCGCCGCTCGAAAAATCGATGCTGTCGCGGCGCGACCTGTTCGCGCTGGTCGCATCGGCCGATGCGGCCGCGCAGATCGATGCGCGCGTGGTGGACAGCCTGGTGTCGGTGGAAATCTGCACGGCCACGCATCGCTATCTCACCAATCGGGGCGGCGACGTCACGCAGATCTTTCGCTTCGTGTTGCCCAACATCCAGGTCACGGCTAGCGACGGCAAGGATACGCAGACGCGCAGCCTCGCGGGCCAGTACAACGGCTTCTGCCAGCAAGGCGGCGCTGAAGTGCTGGCGCGGTCTGGCTTCGAAGGCGGCGGTGCCGCGATCGCGCGCGATGCGCTCGACCTGCTCGAAGCGCCCAACTGCCCGAGCGGCAGGATGGACCTGCTGCTGATGCCCGACCAGATGATGTTGCAGATCCACGAATCGATCGGCCATCCGCTCGAACTCGACCGCATCCTGGGCGACGAGCGCAATTTCGCAGGCACCAGCTTCGTCACGCTCGACATGTTCGGTCACTATCAGTACGGCTCGCCGCTGCTCAACGTGAGCTTCGATCCGACGCGCGCGCATCAATTCGCGAGCTATGCGTTCGACGACGAGGGCGCGCCGGCGAAACGGGAATTGCTGATCAGGGAAGGCGTGCTGGTCAAGCCGCTCGGCGGCGCGCTCTCGCAGGCGCGCGCGAAGCACCTCCTCGGCGAGAACGTCGATCTGGGCGGCGTCGCAACCACGCGAGCGGCAAGCTGGAATCGCGCGCCGATCGATCGCATGGCCAACCTCAACATCGAGCCGGGCGCTTCGACGCTCGATGAAATGATCGCGTCGATGGAGCGTGGCGTGATGATGAAGACCAACGTGTCGTGGTCGATCGACGACTCGCGCAACAAGTTCCAGTTCGGTTGCGAATGGGGTCGCCTGATCGAGAACGGCAAGCTGACATCGCTGGTCAAGAACCCCAACTATCGCGGCATCTCGGCAACTTTCTGGCGCAGCCTCAGGATGGTCGGCGACGAGAGCACCGTCGAGGTGATGGGGACTCCGTTCTGCGGCAAGGGCGAACCTTCACAGGTGATTCGGGTCGGGCACGCATCACCCGCGTGTCTGTTCGCGGAAGTCGACGTGTTCGGTGCGGAGGGTGCGGCATGAGCGCCTTGGCCCCGATGTCACACGCTGCGACCCCTCCCCGCCCCAGCCCTCCGCTGGAAGGGGAAAGAATAAAGCCGCGCGTCGATGCGGAAAATTACTTCGCCGATCTTTCACAGGGACTGCAGAAATATCTGCAAGGAAACGAGGCCTTCACGTGCTCGTATGCGGCCGAGCAATCGGACTTCGTGCGTTTCAATCACGCGCGCATCCGTCAGGCCGGCAGTATCGATCAGGCCTATGTGTCGTTGCGACTGATCAGCGAAGATAGCGCGGGCCAACGGCAGGCATCGCTTTCGTTAACGTTGTCGCGCGACTTGGCCGCCGACCTCGTCCATTGCGAACGCGTGTTCGCATCGTTGCGCAACGTGCTGCCGGAGCTTCCCGTCGATCCGTTGTTGACGGTCGAGACCGAAGGCTTCACGTCACGCAACGTTCGCGTCGGACGCCTGCCGAGCGGCATGGACATGGCCTCTGCCATCACGACACTCGGCGTCGGCCACGACCTCGTCGGCTTTCTCGCAACCGGGCCGATCCAGCGCGGATTCGCAAGCTCGTACGGCCATCGCAACTGGCACGAGGTCGCGAACTTCAATTTCGAATGGAGCCTCTACTACGAAGCCGACAAGGCCGCCAAGAGCAGTTACGCCGGATTCGAATGGGATGCCGAGGCGCTGCGCGCGAAGATCATCCGCGCGGCCAACGATGTCGCCGTATTGCGCCAGCCGCCCAAGCTGCTCGACCCCGGCGCATATCGCGTTTTCCTCGCGCCGACGGCGATGGCCGAGATCGTGTCGATGATGACTTGGGGCGGTTTCTCCGCGAAGGCGCGCGCGACGCGGCAAAGCCCGCTGCAAAAACTCTACGAGGGACAGGCGAGCTTGAGCCCGATGATCTCGATCGCGGAACACACCTCCGGCGGCCTGTCGCCCACGGTGCAATCCGATGGCTTCCGCAAGCCCGACCGCGTCGAACTCATCAAAGCCGGCAGGAGCGCCGACCTGCTCGTCTCGCCGCGTACCGCGAGCGAATACGGACTCGCGCAGAACGGCGCCGAAGTCGACAACGAAGTCCCGCAATCGCTCGACATGGCTGGCGGCGGCGTCGCCAGCGCCGACGTAATGCGCGAGCTCGGCACAGGCCTGTGCATCAACAACCTCTGGTACCTCAACTTCTCGGACCGCATGAACTGCCGCATGACCGGCATGACCCGCTTCGCGACCTTCTGGGTCGAGAACGGCGAAGCGGTCGCGCCGGCCAACGTGATGCGCTTCGACGACAGCCTCTACCGCATGCTCGGCGACGGCCTCACGGGACTGACCGAGACGCGCGAGTTCATTGCGGATTCGAGCACGTACAAGTCGCGGATGACGTCGAGCATGCGGGTGCCGGGGGCGTTCGTGGATGGATTTCTGTTGACTTTGTAATTGCCCTCGTTCAGCAGAGCGTCGGTTCGCCGAAGCAACGGTCGATCGCTCGACCCGAATCCCGTCTACCTACATTCTTTTTGGAAACTCCTGATGCCCCCAAATGATTCAACCCTGATTGAACCTACAAGCAAAGCGAAGTCGTTGCGTCGCGTCCTGGACAAAAGCGAACGCATCAAGGACGCCGTGGAGCAGTGCGCGGAAGAACTGTCCTCGGTAAATTCGGTACTCAAAGGTGAACTGAGCAAACGGCCCTCACAAGCCGGTGTCGAAAGCGCGCTGCAAAAAAGCGAGACGATCGAAGGCAAAGTTCAGGATTGCGCCGAAGACCTGACGACCGTAAACCGGGCGCTGGTCGAGGAAGTGAGAGAAAGACAGGTGCTGGAACACGAACTGCTCGCCGCGAGAGAGCAAGAGGAAGCGGCGCGGCACGCGGCTTTCCACGACCCGCTGACTTCCCTCCCGAATCGGGTGCTGTTCAATGACCGTCTCGAGCACGGGCTTGCGCAGGCGAAGAGACACGGATGGACGCTCGCGGTCATGTTCATCGACCTGGATGACTTCAAGAGCATCAATGACACGCACGGTCATCCTACCGGGGACAAGGTCCTGCAGACGATCGCGGGCCGACTGAAGAAAATGACGCGCGCCGATGATACGGTCAGCCGACACGGGGGCGATGAGTTTCTCTATCTGCTGCTTGAACTCAAGGATGAAAAGGACGCCATCCAGATCGCCGAAAAGATCATCCGGACCTTGAGCGAACCCTGCGACATCGGCACCGGCGATCCAGCGAACAGCCGGAGCGTCAGACCCAGCATCGGCATTTCGCTTTTTCCGAAAGACGGCGACACCGCGGACGCGCTCGTCAGGAGCGCCGACAAGGCCATGTATCGCGCCAAGCGAGATGGCAGCAGATACTCATTCGCTTGACGCCGGCTGAATCAGAGTTCCTCGCGCGAAGTTGTTTCGGCTCAAGGTTCGCTCCCGGTCTTCACCGGATACCCCGCCTCCCTCCAAGCCTTCATCCCCCCATCGAGCGCTATAGCGCGCTGAAATCCCAGCACCTTCAGCGTCGATGCGGCCAGAGTCGAGATGCGCCCGAACTCGCAGCACGTCAGGATGCGTCGCGTCGGGTCGGGCAGCTCCTCGTTGACGCGCAACTCGAGTTGCCCGCGCGGCAAGAGGCGTGCGCCGGGGATGTGGCCGGCCAGATAGGCATCGCGTTCGCGCACGTCGAGAATGATCATTTCATGGTCGCCGGCCCTTGTACGAGACATCACTTCGGCCAGCGACATGAACGGCACCGAGGCCGCCGCCTCGGCCAGCAGTTCGGACACCGTCCTGCCACCGCTGGTGTTGGTGCGAAGCGCCTCGGTGACGTGCGTGGGCATGGTCAGGTTCAGGCCGCGCATCATGGCGACGAAGGCGGCGCGATCCTGCACCAACAGGCGCGGGTTTTCCGCCGCCTCGGCAGCGATGGTCGAATGGCTGCGTCCTTTGTATTCGTGCGCCGGATAGACCTTCATCGCGGGATCGAGCTTCATCACGCGATTGAACAGGCTGTCGTACAAGGCTTCGGGGTCGCCGGTCGGCAGGTCGGTGCGACCGGTGGCGCCGATCAGCAAGGTGTCGCCGCTGAACACGCGGTCCTCGGCGACGAGACACATGGAGTCGCTGGTATGGCCGGGCGTATGCAACACCTTCAGCCGCAGCTTGCCCACGATCACCGTCTCGCCATCGTCGACGCGCATGTCGACCATCGGCGCAGGGCTCGCGCGATGCATCACCGCGGGCACGCCGAGTTGCTTCGCGAGCTGCCGCGTGGCGGAGAAGTGATCGGCGTGCGTATGCGTGTCGATCGCGAAATGAATCCGCAATCCGTCGCGCGCGGCGAGCGCGAGATAGCGATCGATCTGGCTCGCTTCCGGGTCGATCACCGCGGCCGCGCACGTCTCTTCACAGCCGATCAGGTACGACTGGCAACCGCCCGTGGCAATCTGCTCGAAGATCATGCGAGGCCTCGATCATCGACCGATCGCGACACCCTTACCCCGGATGCTTGGTCACGCGCAGATACGGCTTGATCGTCTTGTAGCCCGGAAACATCTTCTTCGCGTCGTCGTCGTTCACCGAGCCCGCGATGATCACGTCCTCGCCGTGCTTCCAGTTCACCGGCGTTGCCACTTTGTGCTTGGCCGTCAGTTGCATCGAGTCGAGCACGCGCAGGATCTCGTCGAAGTTGCGGCCCGTCGTCATCGGATAGGTGAGCATCAGCTTGATCTTCTTGTCGGGGCCGATGATGAACACTGATCGCACTGTTGCATTGGTCGCGGCGGTGCGGCCCTCGGACGTGCCGGCCTCTTCGGCGGGCAGCATGTTGTAGAGCTTGGAGACGGCCAGGTCGGTGTCGCCGATCATCGGGTACTTGGGCAGGTGGCCTTGCGTTTCCTCGATGTCCTTGGACCACTTGTCGTGGCTGTCGACCGGGTCCACCGAGAGGCCCATGATCTTGGTATTGCGCTTGGTGAACTCGGGCTCGATCTTGGCCATGTAGCCCAGCTCGGTGGTGCACACCGGCGTGAAGTCCTTGGGATGCGAGAACAACACCGCCCAGCCGTCGCCGATCCAGTCGTGGAAGTTGATCGTTCCCTGAGTGGTCTTGGCGGTGAAATTGGGGGCAACGTCATTGATGCGTAGGGAAGACATGTCGGCTCCTTGTTGAGTTGGTCAGTGCCTTGGCAAATGCGGTCACGATAAAGCAACGCCTGCCCCTTCTCAAGCCAGCAGCAGGCCGGTCCAGAGGTTCATGCGCTCCATCACCATGGCCCCCGTTGCGCCGCGTATATAGCCCGATCCCTCAAGGTGCAATTGCGCGCGCGTGACATGCGTCATCCACTCGGTACTGGCGATCATCTGATCGAGCTTGGTGCTCTCGCTGCGCAAGAGGAAGAAGCCGTTCAGGTCCCCGCCGTGGTTATCGAGAAACACCGGTTCGAACCCTTCAAGCGTGCCCTTCTTCTGCAAGTCCGCGAGGTATTGGCTGAACTCCTGGAAGTGCGCCGCGCTCATCTGCTCGCGGCCGGGTATGGATCGATTCCATCCGAAAAAGACGACGTTCGAACTCATCTTGATCTCCCTTGTGCCAGGGTGATTGGCGGGAGACTTGCGCTCCCCGGCCGCGATGCACCCTGGTTGCAGGCGGCCTGACTGCGGTCAGTGTAGTTCCGGAGAGTTGTCTTGCGCCAGCCTGGCCAGCAGCGCATCGAACGCCTCGATGGCCAACTGAATATCGTCCGCCGTGCTCGACTCCAGCGGGTTGTGGCTGATGCCGCCGTTCTCGCCGCGCACGAACAGCATCGCCTGCGGCATCACTTCATGAAGCTTCATCGCGTCGTGGCCCGCGCCGCTGGGCATGCGGTGGATCGGCAGGGAGAGGCTCTGCACCGCAGCTTCCCAACGCGCTTGCCATTCCGGCGCGCACGCGCATGCAGGCACGCGCATCGTTTCCTCGATGCGATACGAGAGCCCGCGCCTCGCGCAGATGGCCGCGAGTTCGTCGAGCAGGTCGCGCACGCAGGCGTCACGCACCGGATCGGTCGTCGAACGGATGTCGAGGCTGAATCGGCAGCGGCCCGGGACCACGTTGGTCGAGCCGCCGGGCACCTCGAGCATGCCGATCGTGCCGACCAGCTCGGGTGCCGATGCAGCGCGGCGTTCGAGAAAGAGCGCGAGTTCCGCCAATGCGTTGACCGCATCGCGGCGGCTGTTCATCGGCGTCGTGCCGGCGTGGCTGGCGACCCCGATCACCTCGCACATGTAGCGCACGCTGCCGTTGATGGACGTGACGATGCCCAGCGGCAGGCCGAGTTCGTCCAACACCGGCCCCTGCTCGATGTGGACTTCGACGAAGCCGAGGTAACGCGACGGATCGCGTGCCAGCGCGGCGATCGCCTCGCGCGTCGCGGGCAGATCCGCGTGCAGCATGGCGGCGCGCATCGCGACGCCGTCCGCATCGGCGTGGTCCAGCCAGTCGAAATCGAAGGCGCCGGTCACCGCGCGCGATCCGAGGAAGGTCGCCTTGTAGCGCTGGCCCTCTTCCTCGGCAAAGGCGATGACTTCGATGCCGAACGGCAGGCGCCGCCCGGCGCGATGCAAGGCTTCGACGCAGGCCATCGGGACGAGGATACCGAGGCGCCCGTCATAGCGGCCGGCGTTGCGCACCGTGTCGTAATGCGAGCCAGTCAGCAGCCGCTTCGCGCACGGGTTCTCTTCGCCGTAATACACGCCCACCACGTTGCCCACCGCATCGATACCGACTTCGTCGAAGCCGGCCTCGCGCATCCAGCCTTCGAGCATGCGCGCGCAGGCGCGATGCGCGTCGGTGAGGTAAGTGATCGTGAGCTGTCCTTGCTCTGCGTACTCGCGATCGCTGAATTGCGCGAGCGTCTCGGCCAGGTCCCATACGGCATTGCCACGCACTGGTTCGGCATCGAAGCGCTGGTCGATGCGCAGCTCCACGATGCGATCGATCTGGCGCAGGCATTCGGCGAATTCGGAGTCCGGATGCGACGCCAGTCGTCGCTCGAAGGTCGCGATGATCTCGGCAGGCGTCAGGCCGCGTCCACGCGGGCCGCGCACCGCGAGAATGAAGGGCCAGCCGAAACGTTCGCGATAGGCCGCGTTCAGATGCTGCAGGCTCGCGAATTCCTCGGGGCTGCAATGCGCGAGTCCTGCACGTGTCTGCTCGTCGGTCGAAGCTTCGGTCAAGCTGCCTGCAAGCGCAGCCTTGCCGGCCAGTTCGGGATGCGCACGGATCAGCGCAAGCCGACGGTCGTGGTCGGCCTCTCGAACCACGCGTGCGAGCGCGCGCTTGAGCGCGGCGACACTGGCGAATGGGCGGTGTGCGATCGCGGCCTCCGCGATCCACGACGAGTGCTCGTAGATGCCTTCGAGCATCGCGCGAGCATCGCCCGCCGACGCCGCGTTCAGACGCGCGAGAGGTGGATTCATCACGCGTCTTCCCGCGTCGTCTCGAACGGATGCATCGCCTTCCAATGCCGCGCGATGTCGATGCGTCGGCACACCCACACCTGTTCGTGCGCAGCGAGGTGATCGATGAAACGCCGCAGTGCCAGGATGCGACCCGGCTTGCCGAGCAGGCGACAATGCATGCCGATGCTCATCATCTTCGGGCGGTCGAGCCCGTGCGGATCGCCTTCGCCATAGAGCGCGTCGAAGCTATCGCGCAGATACGTGAAGAAGTGCTCGGCGGTGTTGAAACCCTGCGGCGTCGCAAAGCGCATGTCGTTGGCGTCGAGCGTGTATGGCACGACGAGATGCGGCACGCGCGCGCCGTCGCTCTTCTCGACCTGCATCCACAACGGCAGGTCGTCGCCGTAATAGTCGCTGTCGTATTCGTAGCTTCCTTCTTCGGCCAACAGGCGACGCGTGTTGGGGCTGTCGCGACCCGTGTACCAGCCGAGCGGCCATTGCCCACCGGTCATCTCGCGGATCACACGTGTGGCCTCGACTAGATGCGCGCGCTCGAGCGACTCGGGGAGATCTTGATAGTGGATCCAACGCAACCCGTGATTGGCGATCTCGTCACCGCGTCCGACGAAGTGCGCGACCAGTTCGGGATAGCGCTGCAAGGCCATGCCGACGCCGAAGATCGTGAGCGGCCAGCCGACGCGCTCGAACTCGCGCAGGATGCGCCACACGCCCGCGCGCGAGCCGTATTCGTACATCGACTCCATCGACATGTGGCGCGCTTCGAAGGCCTGCGCGCCGACGATCTCGGACAGGAAGATCTCGGACGACGCGTCGCCGTGCAGCACATTGCTCTCGCCGCCTTCTTCATAGTTGAGGACGAACTGCACCGCGATGCGCGCGTTGCCGGGCCATCGCGCATGCGGGACATCGCGGCCGTAGCCGCGAAGTTCGCGTGGGTAGGAAGTCGGCAAGGCGCACATCGCGCGAAAGTCTATACACTTTTGCGCCGTGATCGGCGATTCATCCCACGCATCGAGGCGACCATCATCGGCAAGCTCACGACTCATGTTCTCGACACGACTCGCGGCGGCCCTGCTGCAGGGATTGTCGTGACGCTCCACCGCCTCGACGCGAATCGCGAAGAGGTTCTTGCGCGAGTCGCCTTGAACACCGACGGTCGCGCGCCCGCGCCGCTGCTCGAAGGCGAGGCCTTCGAGGTGGGTCGCTATCGGCTGGTGTTCGAGGTCGCGGCGTACTTCCGCTCGCTCGGCGTGGCCCTGGCCGAGCCGCCGTTCCTCGACCGCATTCCGATCGAGTTCGCCATCGCCGACGCGGATGCGAACTATCACGTCCCGCTACTCGTCTCGCCGTGGTCCTACTCCACCTATCGCGGCAGTTGAGTTCGCGGAACCGTTCGCGCGCGATCCGCCCGCCGTCATCCCGCTAGCTCGATGGAAGCCTATCTGCTCGACTGGGCCAATCTGCTGCTGCGCTGGCTGCACGTCATTGCCGCGATCGCGTGGATCGGCACTTCGTTCCACTTCGTCCTGACCGACGATCGACTCTACAAGCCGACCGATCCGGACCTTCTCGACAGAGGTGTCGATGGGGAAACATGGGCGGTACACGGCGGCGGCTTCTATCACTTCAACAAGTACCGCGTCGCTCCGAAGCATCTGCCCGAGAACCTGCACTGGTCGTACTGGGAAAGCTACGCGACCTGGCTGTCGGGCTTCGCACTGCTGACGGTCCTCTACTTCTTCAACGCGTCGCAGTTCCTGGTCGATCCGAAAGTCTTCGCATGGTCGCCCGCGGCCGCGATCGTCGGCGCGATCGCGTACCTCGTCGTCGGATGGATCGTCTATGACGTCATCTGTCGTTTCGTGGGTCGCACGGGGGGTCGTAGTCGAGATGGCAACGTCGGTGACGATCGCAAGGGTGGTGTGCTGGTCTTTGTTTTTGTATGCGTGGCAACGTGGGTCGCGTGCCATCTGTTCGCAGGCCGCGCCGCGTTTCTTCTCACCGGCGCGATGCTCGCCACCATCATGAGCGCCAACGTGGCGCACGTGATCATCCCCGGCCAGCGCAAGGTCGTCGCGGCGCTGCGCGCGGGGCAGACGCCCGATCCCGACCATGGCAGGCGCGGCAAGCAACGCAGCGTTCACAACACCTATCTGACGCTGCCGGTGATCGTCGCGATGATCTCGAACCACTACGGCGCGTTGGTGCAGTCGCGATGGAACTGGCTGGCGCTGATCCTGTTGATGGCGGCGGGCGCGGCGATCCGCCTTTTTTTCGTGCTGCGGCACAAAGGGCCGTCGCGATGGGAACTGGTGGCGTTGTCGCTGCTGTCGATCGCCGCGGTCGCGTGGATGGTCGCGCCTGCTTCGATGGCATCGACCGCATCGCACGAACCCGTCCCGTTCGCGCGCGTGAAGACGATCGTCGATGCGCGCTGCGCGGTGTGCCACAACGCGCAATTGGCCAACAAGAACGTACGGCTCGACAGCGACGAAGCGATCGTCACACACGCGCGCGATATCGAGCAGCAGGCGGTATTGCAGAAGACGATGCCGCAGAACAATGCCACCGGTATCACTGACGAAGAACGCGCCGCGCTCGGTCGCTGGATCGCGGCGGGTGCACAACGCAACTAGACGCCTGCGGCCACCGCCCCCATGCGCGCCTGCTCGATCGCCTGCAGCAACTGGGCGACCACGGCGACGGCGATCGTCGGGGGCTCCTTGCCGCTGATCCCGGCGATGCCGATCGGACAGGTGATGCGCGCAATCGCATCGTCGTCGACGCCGCGTTGTTTCAACTGCTGCTCGAAGCGGCGGCGCTTGGTCGTCGAGCCGATCAGCCCGAGCCACGCGAAGTCGCCGCGACGCAGGATCGCCTCGACGATGCGCAAGTCGAGATCGTGCTGATGCGTGAGGACGAGATAGAAGCCATCGACCGGCGCAATCGCGACCTCGGCCTCGACCGGCTCGACGCACACGCGCTCGATATTCGCGGGTGAAGCTCCGGAGGGAAACTCGTCGTCGCGTTCGTCTATCCATTGCACGCGAACCTCCAGCGTGCCGAGCAGATGCGCGATCGCGCGGCCGACGTGTCCCGCGCCGTAGAGCTGGATGAACGGTGCTGATACTTCGACAGGCCAGTCGGCGAGCGCGGCGTCGTCCAGTCTGCGATAGCGCAAGGTCACCGCGCCGCCGCAGCATTGGCCGAGCGAAGCGCCGAGCGCGATCTCCTCTTCTTCCGGCCATTGCGATGGATCCATCAAGCCCGCACGCGCCTTCGCGATCGCCTGCCATTCGAGATGGCCGCCGCCTATGGTTCCTGCCCCGTCCTCGGACCAGACCAGCATGCGCGTGCCAGCATCGCGCGGAACCGAGCCGCGTGTAGCAACCACTTCCACGACGACCGACGCTGCGGCCTGGGCCAAGCGTTCGATCGCGAGGGCGCGAAGCGCATCGCTCATCGAAGAGTCCTGGGAATGCGGGACGGAACGCTACGCGCGCACCGCATCGATCGCATCGAGCACCGCCTCCGGCGTCGCTGGCGCGCGCAAATCAGGATCGGCATGGGCCGGCCCGCATGCCGCGACCGCGTCGCGAATCGCGAGGAACACCGAGAACGCGAGCAACAGCGGAGGCTCGCCCACGGCCTTGCTGCGATGAATGCTGTCCGCGAAGTTGACGGTGTCGTAGAGCGCGACCTTGAAGATCGCAGGGCAGTCGTTCGCGGTGGGAATCTTGTAGGTACTGGGCGCATGCGTCGCGAGCAGCCCGGTCCCGGGGTTCCATACCAGCTCCTCGCTGGTCAGCCAGCCCACCCCCTGCACGAAGCCGCCTTCGATCTGGCCGATGTCGATCGCGGGATTGAGCGAACGGCCGACGTCGTGCAGCAGGTCGGCGCGCAGCACGCGGTGCTCTCCGGTGAGCGTGTCGATGACGACTTCGCTGACCGCGGCGCCATAGGCGAAGTAGAAGAAGGGCTTGCCCTTCATCGTCTCGCGGTTCCAGTGCAGACCCGGTGTCGCGTAGTAGCCGTCGCCCCACAGCTGCACGCGTTCGGCATAGGCCTTCGCGATCACGTCTTCGAAGCTGCGATCGAAACCCGGCGCGACGACGCGGCCTTCGACGAAGCGCAGTGCCGAAGCATCGACACCTTCGGTCTTCACGAGCATCGCCGCGATGCGCACACGGATGCGCAGCGCCGCGTCTTCGGCCGCCTTGCCGTTCAGGTCCGAGCCCGTGGACGCCGCGGTCGCGGACGTATTCGCGACCTTGTGCGTGTCGGTCGCCGTCACGCGCACGCGCGAGAGAGCTATGCCGAACACGTGCGCGACCACTTGCGCGACCTTGGTGTGCAACCCCTGCCCCATCTCGGTCCCGCCATGATTCACCAGCACCGATCCATCGGTATAGACATGCACCAGCGCGCCGGCCTGGTTGTAGTGCGCGACGTTGAACGAGATGCCGAACTTGACCGGCGTGAGCGCGATGCCGCGTTTGAGTACGGGGCTCTTTTCGTTCCACTCCGCGATCTCCATGCGCCGTTGTTCATAGTCGCTGGCCGCGACGAGTTGATCGACCAGCGGCGCGATGATGTTGTCCGCTATCGTCTGGTCGTAAGGCGTCACGTCGCGCTCGCCGACGCCGTAGAAATTCGCGCGGCGCACCGCGAGCGGATCGCGGCCCAGGCGTCGGGCGATCGAGTCGAGGATGACCTCGATCGCGATCGCGCCCTGCGGTCCGCCGAAGCCGCGAAACGCAGTGTTGCTCTGCGTGTCGGTGCGCGCGCTGAACCCATGGATCGCGACTTCGGGCAGCCAATAGGCGTTGTCGAAATGGCAGAGCGCACGCGTCATCACCGGCGATGAGAGATCGGCGCTGTGCCCCGCGTTGGAGATCATGTCGATTTCGACACCGAGCACGCGGCCCTCGTCGTCGTAACCAACCTCGTAGCGAAAATCGAAGCCGTGCCGGCGACCCGTGATGAGAAAGTCGTCGTCGCGATCGAGCCGCAGCTTGACCGGCCGTCCCGTGAGCCGCGCGGCGACCGCAGCGATGCAAGCGAACGGCGCCGACTGCGACTCCTTGCCGCCAAAGCCGCCGCCCATGCGACGGCATTCGACCTGCACGTCGTGCGACGCGACGCCGAGCGCGCTCGCGACGACATGCTGCATCTCGGTCGGATGCTGGGTGGAGCACAGCACGCGCATCGCGCCGCGCTCCTGCGGCAACGCGTACGAGATCTGGCCTTCCAGATAGAACTGTTCCTGCCCGCCGACCGACAGCTGGCCTTCGAGACGATACGGCGCCGACGCGATCGCGTCGCGCGCCGCACCCGGCCCGCTCTCGCGGACCAGATGCATAGGCGGGACCACGTAGCGCTGCTGTGCGTGCGCCTCGAGAGCGGTCAACACCGGTGGCCTGGATTCGATCGTGACGAACTCACACGCGCGCGATGCGATGCGACGCGCCGTGTCGCGATCGTCGGTGAGCACCGCGAACATCGGCTGGCCGAGATAGCGCACGTCCCCGTCGGCGAGTATCGGCTCGTCGTCGAGGATCGCACCGCAGTCGTTGACGCCGGGAATGTCGGCGGCGGTCAGGATCGCAATCGCACCGGGCAGCTTCTTCAAGCCCTCGACATCGATGGCGATGAGGCGGCCGCTCGCCACCGGCGCGAGTCCGAGCGCCGCGTGCAGGGTGCCGGTCCATTCGGGCAGATCGTCGATGTAGGCCGCTTCGCCCGCGACGTGCAGTGCGGCCGATTCATGTGCGACCGCAGCGCCCATGCCTCCGGACACGTGTTCGACCGCGGACTTCAGTGCGGGCTTGAGTAGAAACGGATCGGCTTCGCGATTCATCGCATCACCGCGCGCTGCGGCCACATTGCGAGGCGATCGGCCGCGAGCGGCGCATCGACGCGCGTATCCAGCCAGAAACGGCGCAGCAGGTTCGCTGCAGCCCTTCGTCGATAAGAGGCCGAGGCGCGTAGATCGGTCATCGGTACGAAGTCGATTGCGAGCGCATCGATCGCGCGCTGCAGGCTCTCTTCATTCCAGGTTGCGTCGAGCACCGCGGCTTCGGCCTGCGTCGCGCGCCTGACGATCGCGGCCATGCCGCCGAACGCGAAGCGGGCGTGCACGACGCGGCCGCGCTCGACGCGAGTCGCGAGACCCGCGCACACCGCCGAGATGTCGCAGTCGTAGCGCTTGCTCAGTTTGTACCCACGTACCACGGTATCTGGATCAGGACGAGGCACTTCGATCGCCTCGATGAATTCGCCCGGCGCAAGGCGATTCTTCATGTAGTCGACGTAGAAGTCCGCAAGCGCGATGCGCCGCTGCTCCGTCCCGCGACGAAGCAGCAAGGTCGCGTCGAGCGCGAGCAGCACCGGCGCGCTGTCGCCGATCGGCGATCCGTTGGCAACGTTGCCGCCCATCGTGCCCGCCAGGCGCAACGGCAACGACGCGAAGCGCAACTGCATCTCCTGAAGCGCCGGCGCCATCGCGACCAGCGCCGTCCATGCGGCTTCGAGCGACGCGCCCGCGCCTATCGACAGGATGTCGCCGTTCCACGCGACGGCCTTCATCGATGCGACGGCATCGACGCGGATCTGCCTAGGCATCGCACGGAACTGCTTGGTGACCCACAGACCGACATCGGTCGCGCCCGCGACGAGGCGCGCATCGGGATGCGCCTCGTAGAGCGAAGCGAGTCGGTCGATCGTGTGCGGTGCCGCGACCCAGCCGCCCGCGTCCTTCTCGCCGATCGCGGCCAGCGTACTGTCGGGCGCGCGGTAGTGCAGCGGAGCATCGTCGGCAAGCCTATCGAGCAGCCGGGCCACGGCCGCGCGATCGATGCGCGGGACCGAAGGATCCGATATCGATGCATCGAACATCGTTTCGCCCGCATCGAACATCGTTTCGCCCGCATCGAGGATCGGTCGATAGCCCGTACAGCGGCACAGGTTGCCCGACAGCGCATCCGCAATCACCTGCCGCGTCGGCCGCGCGCCCGACGCCATGTGATTTTCGTAGCAGGCCGCGAGCGACATCGTGAAGCCCGGCGTGCAGAAGCCGCACTGCGAGCCGTGACACGCGACCATCGCGCGCTGCGCGGGATGCAGCGCCTCGAGGTCTTGCATAGCGACTCTCTTGAGGTCTTCGACCGTGAACAGCGCCTTGCCGTCCAACGATGACAGGAACTGCAAGCACGAATTGACCGGTCGCAGCGCCAGCCCGCCCGGCGCGACATCGTCGCGCGTACCCATCATCACCATGCACGCGCCGCAATCGCCCTCGTTGCAGCCTTCCTTGGTGCCCACGCAATGCGCGTACTCGCGCAGCCAGTACAGGACGCTCCGGGTGGTCGGCGCCCCGGAGACTTCGACGATGGCGCCGCGATGGACGAAGCGAATGGGGCGGGCTGCGGGTTCTTGCATCGGGCGCTCGGGAAAACAGACGGGACCAGTTTACCGCCGCCCGTTCGCTAGGGCACGCACCGGTTCGGCAATGCAGGCCGCGACAAGCGCCGATTTCCCGACGCTTGATTTAATCAATCGATTGACCTACGATCGGCTGCATGCCATCGAAACCTCGAACTTCCGTTCGATCCTTGCGCGCAGCCGGCTCTTCCGCGCGGCGGACGCCTCGGTCGAAGACCGCCACTCCCGCTACCGGCCCCGCCGGCGACCGTCGCGGCGACGAAGCGCGCCGGTCGCTACTGGCCGCGGCGCTCGACGAGTTCTCGCATCGGGGGCTGGAAGACGCCACCACCCGCGAAATCGCGCGCAAGTCGGGGCAGAACATCGCGGCGATCGCGTATCACTTCGGCTCCAAGGAAGGACTCTACATTGCGGTAGCCGATGCGATCGCAGCACGCATGCGCGCCATGCTCGGTCCCGAGCTCGAACGCATGGAAGCGCTCTCTCGCGATCCATCGTCCTCGTCGGCGGCCTGTCTGGAAGGCGTGAAGACCCTGTTGCGCGGCATGTGTCATGCGATGACGATGGAAGAGACGCGCGCCTTCAGCCGCATCATCATCCGCGAGCAGATCGATCCGACGGCGGCGTTCGACACGCTCTACCGCAATAGCATCGGCCGCATGCATACGACCGTGACGATCCTCGCGGCACGCGTGGTTGGTGACGATCCGCAGTCGACCGCGGCCGTGATCCGTGCGCATGCGCTGGTCGGCTCGGTTCTAGGTTTTCGCGTCGCGCGAGAAACTATCCTGCGCCGCGCGGGTTGGAAAACGATCGGGCCGGGCGAAACCGCCTCCATCTGCGACGCGATCACCGAACAAGCCGACGTCCTGTTGCGCGGACTGCGCGCCGCGCGCAGGCGCACCTCTTCCTCATCTTCCCGAGGCCAACGATGAAGCGTCGAACCCTTTTGATCGGCGGCGGCGTGCTCGTCGTCTGCGTTGCGGTCGCGGCATATTTCCTGTTTCGTCCGCACGACGATGACAAGGCCGCGCTCGCGCTCTACGGCAACATCGACATCCGCGACGTCAACCTCGGATTTCGCGTCAGCGGTCGGATTGCGGAAGTGCGCCTCGACGAAGGCGACACGGTGAAGGCTGGCGACGTGCTCGCGCGGCTCGACCCCGAACCCTTCGAACGCGAAGTGCGTGAATCCGAAGGCAACGCGGCGGCCACCGCTGCCCATCTCGCGATGCTCAAGGCCGGCTATCGCCCCGAAGAAGTCGCGCAGGCCAGGGCCATGCGCGACGAGCGTGCAGCCACGCTCGCCAACGCCGCGCGCCTGCTGGCACGCCAGACCGAACTGCGCGGCACCGGCGCCACGTCGCAGAAGCAATACGACGATGCGCTCGCGGCGAAGAACGAAGCCGCGGCGCGTCTCGCGTCGGCCGACCAGGCCTTGCGTCAGCAGAGGAATGGTTACAGGAAGGAAGAGATCGCCGAGGCCGGCGCGAACCTCGCGCGCGCCGATGCGGCGCTCGCGCAATCGCGCCTGCATCGCGAGGACGCCGTACTGCGCGCGCCCAGCGACGGCGTGATCCTCACGCGCGTGATCGAGCCGGGCGCCATCCTCGCGTCGGGCGGTTCCGCCTTCACGCTGTCGCTGACGCGACCGGTGTGGGCGCGCGTGTATGTCAGCGGTCCCGACCTCGGCCGCATCGCGCAGGGAACACGCGTGCAGGTCTACACCGACGCGCGGCCCAACCAGCCCTATGACGGCCAGATCGGCTACGTCTCGCCGACCGCCGAGTTCACGCCCAAGAGCGTCGAGACGCCCGACCTGCGCACGTCGCTGGTCTATCGCGCGCGCGTGATCGTCGAGAACCCCGACAACGCGTTGCGGCAGGGCATGCCGGTGACCGTACGGGTCGCCGCCGTCGAATCCGCGCAACGCAAGGTTTCGGCGCGCTGAACGCGACGCTCATCGCCATGGATTCGGGGCCGCGACAGCCACCACCATGAATTTCAACGAACGCGCCAGCGACCGCGCGGACGACCGCACCAGCGCCAACGCCGCCGCCTCCGACAGCAACCGCACCGACGACCGCGGCCTGATCGTGCTCGAAGGCGTGACCAAGCGTTTCGGGAAGGCTCCGCATGCAAACGCTGCGCTCGCCGACGTCTCGATGCGCATACGCACCGGCATCGTCACCGGCCTCGTCGGACCCGACGGCGCGGGCAAGACCACGCTGATGCGCCTGATCGCAGGCCTTCTCAAATGCGATGAAGGACGCGTGACGGTGAATGGACTCGATCCGATCGAAGAAGGCGATCGCCTGCGCCAGCGCCTGGGCTACATGCCGCAGAAGTTCGGCCTCTACGAAGACCTGTCGGTGTTCGAGAACCTCACGCTGTACGCCGACCTGCGCGGCGTGATCGGCGACGCGCGGCAGCCCGCGTTCGACCGCCTGCTCGCGTTCACCGATCTCGCGCGCTTCACCGAGCGTCCGGCCGGCAAGCTCTCGGGCGGCATGAAGCAGAAGCTCGGCCTCGCGTGCGCATTGCTCGGCAAGCCCGACATCCTGCTGCTCGACGAAGCCAGCGTCGGCGTCGATCCCATTTCGCGGCGCGAGTTGTGGAAGATGGTGGGCGAACTCGCGGGCGAAGGCATGACGGTGGTGTGGAGCACTTCGTATCTCGATGAAGCCGAGCTGTGTACCGATGTGCTGCTGATGAACGAAGGCAAGGTCGCGTACGCAGGGACGCCGCAGGAGCTTGCCGATCGCATGAAGGGCCGCGCCGTGCAGATTCGCGGCATCACCGGCAACCGGCGCGAACTGCTCAAGCGTGCGCTCCGCCTGCCCGAGGTGATCGACGGCGTGATCCAGGGACGGGACGTACGGCTCGTCAAGAAGACCGCCGACGCGCACATCGATCTGGCGGCACTCGACGCGGGTCACGACGCCGCGATCGTCGATGTGAAGCCCCGGCTCGAAGACGCCTTCATCGATCTGCTCGGCGGCGGGCCCGGCGGCGATTCGGTGCTTGCGAAAGTGATTCACGACGTAGTGCACGACACAGCGCGCGATGAGCACTCCGACGCGGTCATCGAAGCCGAGGGGCTCACCAAGCGCTTCGGCGATTTCGTCGCGACCGATCACGTCGACTTCACGGTCAAGCAGGGCGAAATCTTCGGCCTGCTCGGTCCGAACGGCGCCGGCAAGTCGACCACCTTCAAGATGATGTGCGGCCTGCTCACGCCCACCGAGGGCCGCGCGCGCGTGATGGGCATCGACCTCGCCACCAGCGCAAGCGCGGCGCGCCAACGCCTGGGCTACATGGCGCAGAAGTTCTCGCTCTACGGCAACCTCACGGTGACGCAGAACCTGCGCTTCTTCTCGGGCGTGTACGGACTGGTGCGCGGCCAGCAGAAAAAGAAGATCGCCCAGATGGTCGATGCGTTCGGACTCGAACCCTATCTCGATGCGACGCCCGATGTCCTGCCGCTCGGCTTCAAGCAGCGCCTCGCGCTCGCGTGCGCCGTGATGCACGAACCCGACATCCTGTTTCTCGACGAACCCACGTCGGGCGTCGATCCGGTCACGCGCCGCGAGTTCTGGACGCACATCAACGGCGTCGTCGAGAAAGGCGTGACGGTGATGGTCACCACCCACTTCATAGACGAGGCCGAGTACTGCGACCGCATCGGCCTGGTCTATCGCGGCAAGCTGATCGCCACCGGCACGCCCGACGACCTCAAGCGCGAGGCGGCGACCGATGCGCTGTCCGACCCGAGCATGGAAGACGCGTTCATCACCCTCGTCGAGCGGCAGGACGCGAACGACGGGAAGGACGCTCAGGGGACGAAGGACGCGAAGGCCGAGGCGGCCGTCGGAGCGCCAGCATGAGCGCCAACGTGGACCCCGACCGGCGCTCGAGCGCGCCGGCGGCGGAACACGCCGCAGCGCAAGAGCCGGTGGCGCGCGGCGGCTTCGTGCGCCGTCTCTACGCGCTGTGCCGCAAGGAGGCGTACCAGATCGTGCGCGACCCGAGCAGCATCATCATCGCCTTCGTGGTGCCGATCGCGCTGCTGTTCCTGTTCGGCTACGGCATCAACCTCGATACCTCGCGCGTGCGCATCGGTGTGGTGCTGGAGGATTCGAGCCGCGAGGCGCAGCGCTTTGCAGCCGCGTTCGCAGGCTCGCCGTTCATCGAGGCGGTGCCCGGCACATCGCGCGCCGCGATGATGCGCGCGCTCACCGCCGGCGACGTGCGCGGCTTCGTCGTTGTCGCTCCGAATTTCTCCACCGGGCTGGCGCGCGGGACCGGCGATGCCCCCGTGCAGATCGTGACCGACGGCAGCGAGCCCAACACCGCGAGCTTCGTCGCGGCCTATGCGCAAGGCGCGGTGCAGGTTTGGCAACAGCAGCGGGCGGCTCAGGCGGGACAAGCGAATGCCGCAAGCAATGCCGCCGGTGTTGCCAACGCGGCGCCCCGCATCGCGATCGAGCCGCGCTATTGGTTCAACCCCTCGACCGTCAGTCGCAACTTCCTCGTGCCGGGCTCGATCGCGATCATCATGACCGTGATCGGCGCGCTCTTGACCGCACTCGTGATCGCGCGCGAATGGGAGCGCGGCACGATGGAGGCGCTGTTCTCGACGCCGGTCACGCGGCTCGAGCTGCTGCTCTCGAAGATCATCCCCTACTACCTGCTCGGCATCGGTTCGATGCTGGTCTGCGTGGCGATCGCGGTGTGGGTGCTCGGCGTGCCGTTTCGCGGCTCCGTCCTCGTCCTGCTCGCGATGACGAGCCTGTTCCTGGGCAGCGCGCTGGGTCTCGGCCTGTTGCTCTCGACCCTCACGCGCAATCAGTTCAACGCCGCGCAGGGCGCACTCAACGCGGCCTTCCTTCCGGCAACGATGCTGTCGGGCTTTCTCTTCGAGATCGCCAGCATGCCGGCGCCTGTGCGCGCGATCACGTATCTCATCCCGGCGCGATATTTCGTGAGCACCCTGCAGACGCTGTTCCAGGCCGGCCTCGTGGGCGCGGTGCTGTGGCGCGATGCGCTCTACCTCGCGATCTCGGCGGTCTTCTTCCTCGGTTTGACCGCGTGGAAGACGCCGCGGCGCCTGGATTGACGGGACCGACATGCTCGATCGCCTCGTCGCATTGATCGTCAAGGAATTGCAGGCGCTTCTGCGCGATCCTCAGAGCCGCCGCTTGCTGATCCTGCCGGTGGTCCTGCAAGTCGCGCTGTTTCCGTTCGCAGCGACGCTCGAAGTGAAGAACAGCACGCTCGCGGTGTTGAATCAGGACATGGGTGCGGAGTCGGTGGAACTGATCCAGCGCTTCGCGCGCGCGGAAGCCTTTCCGCATCTGCTGATGCTCAGGAGCGAAGGCGAAATGCGCGAAGTCATCGATGCGCAGCGCGCGCTGATCGTCGTGCAGTTTCCGGCCGACTTCTCGCGCAAGGTCGCGTCCGGCGGCACGGCGAGCTTGCAGGCGATCATCGACGGCCGGCGCTCGAACAGCGCGCAGATCGCGTTCAGCTATGCGCAGAGCATCGTCAGCAACTATGCGGCCGAGCGCGCCGGGGCGCCGTCGCCAAGCGGCGGTGCGACCGTGTCGATACGCCACGCCTTCAATCCCAACCTCGACTACCGCTGGTTCATCGTGCCCAGCCTGGTCGCGATCATCACCACGCTCGGGTGCCTGATCGTCACGGCGCTTTCGGTCGCGCGCGAGCGCGAGCAAGGCACCTTCGACCAACTGCTGGTCTCGCCGCTCACGCCGGGACTGATCATGATCGGCAAGGCGGTGCCGGCGCTTCTGGTCGCGGTCGTGCAGGCGACCCTCATCATCCTCGCGGCGGTGTTCCTGTATCACGTGCCGCTGACCGGCTCGCTCACGCTGCTCTACGTGAGCATGCTGTGCTACGGGCTCGCGCTGGTCGGCTTCGGCCTGTTGATCTCGTCGATCTGCGCCACGCAACAGCAGGCCTTCCTCGGCGTGTTCTGTTTCATGATGCCAGCGATCCTGCTGTCGGGCTTCATGGCGCCGGTCGAGAACATGCCCGACGTGTTGCGCGCGCTCACGTGGATCGATCCGCTGCGTCACTTCATCGTGATCGTGAAGGGCATCTTCCTCAAGGATTTCGACCTGCACCTGGTCGCGATCAACACGCTGCCGCTGATCGTCATCGCGGCCTCGACGCTGACGGCGGCGTACTGGATGTTCCGGCGTCGCATCGAATGAGGCCACGTGGTCGCGCACACAGCGACGCGCGCAGCGACGCGCATTTGTAATCCAAGGAGCCCTGTCATGACTCTCGCTCGTTCGCCATGTCTTGTTCGACCGCTCGCCGCGATGCTCCCTGCGGCGCTCGTTGCCGCGCTCGCATCCGGTTGCGCCGTCGGTCCCGAGCATCGTGTGCCCGATGTCGAGCAGCCGACCGCGTTCGCGACCCAGGCTGCGTCGTTCACGAGCGCCGATCCAGCCGAACAGTGGTGGCGCGCACTCAACGATCCTCTGCTCGACAGCCTCGTCGCCGAAGCGCTCGCCGGCAACCTCGATCTGACGCGCGCCGGGGCGCGCGTGCGCGAGGCACGCGCGGCGCGCAACGCCGAGGCCGGCGCTGCGGCTCCGCAGTTCGACGCGAGCGGCAAAGTGTCGCGCGACTCGATCAGCCTGAACGGCGAGAACCTTGCGAATCTGCCGCCCGGCTTCACGCCGCGCCGCAGCTTCACCGACTATCGCGTGGGCTTCGATGCGTCGTGGGAGCTCGACTTCTTCGGTCGCACGCGGCGCGCGGTCGAAGCCGCCGATGCACGAAC
>JBBSGB010000012.1:0-98708 GCA_038254545.1 Burkholderiales bacterium
AAAGAAAAGTGTTTGGGCGTCGCCTTGAAGGGAAAGAACGATTGCAAAGCGGGCGCCGGCACTTCCAAGGTCGACTATCAGGGATTGCGTTTTCGCTCGTTCCCAAGGGAACCTGCGCAAAGTCACTCTCGAGGGCGTCAGCGACCGGCTTCGGTCAGCCCGACGAATTCAAGGAAAAGAACGCTTGAACGATCTTTAGGTCGGAGCAGTTACCAAGTCGGCAAGCGTCCGCTCGCCGACAACAAACCCGAACGAATGGAGCCTGTGATGCGGAACTATGGCAAAGGAATATTGGCAGGTTTGGCGGCGACGGTCGTCCTGTCGGTGCTGATGGTGATGAAGGCCATGATGGGCATCCTGCCGGCGCTTGATCTTCCACGCATGATTGCCGGCATGATGGGCGCACCGGACGCGCCGCTGCTGGGCTGGATCGTTCATTTCATAATCGGCGTTGTGGGATACGGCATCGCGATCGCCGTGTTTGGAAATTCTTCAACGGGCATCGGCAACGTCTGGCGCGGCATCGTGATGGCCATGGTTGGCTGGCTGGTCATGATGGTCGTGCTGATGCCCATGGCGGGGGCCGGCTTCTTCGGCATGAAGATAGGCATCATGGCGCCGATGATGACGCTCGTCCTGCACATCATCTTCGGTGCGGTACTCGGGTGGGTCTATGGCCGGTTGATTGGCAACGATCACCGATTAGCCGGTGTCCGCGCCCAGGTTTAGCGGCGCGTCGCACGAAACATCGGAGGACTCGCCGCTGTCGCTGGATATCATTGGGTGTCTCGCGGGGCGCCCCACAGAGAATCGATGCGGCCCGCGTGCCAGACACGCGCGGTCGCCGTGCGGCAAAAAGATCAGATGTCCCCTTTCGAAACGTGCCGGCATCAGCATGAAACCTGAGCACTTCCGGGACGTTCTCAATGCGCAGCCGACGGTATCCCACTCATGGTACTTGGACAACCATCCTTCTCTATCTCATTTATGGCGCGCGGCCCGGGCGCGGTGTCGATCGACCACCTGATCAAAAAGCGCTTTGGACCTCCGTCGACGGGATAGACTATTGCATCGCGTTCGCACCATCGCGAAGCCGCCTTCGCGATTCCATCCAGCCATTTTTCCATGTCGCTGACAAATCGGCAGCGTAATCCGGAATCGAATCGACCTCTCAGAGCCGTGCGCCTTCCGGGATTGGTCATCACCGAGTCGATCGCCACCTCGGCCTTCAAGGTATCGCTGGTGGTTGGCACTGCGCTGAATGTCATCAACAACGGCCCCCAATGGTTCAGTGGCGATTCGATCAGTGCCTGGAAGATTGCACTGAACTATCTCGTGCCATTTCTCGTTTCGAGTTACAGCGGCGCGCGAAACGAGGCGCAAGTCATCCGGCCTCAACCGGGAGACGACTCGGACGTTGAACGTGCGTCAACGGATGCCTAGGGCCTGGTCGTGCCGGGGAGATCGTTCTCCACGGCTGCGTGCGCTTCGGCTGCAGATTCAAGTGCCGAGTGCATCAGCCAACGCGGAAAAGTCAGCCACGTCGATTTCAGGAGCTTCTGCCAGCAGAAAGATCTGTTGTCCGGGACGCGCGATGAACGCGGCCTGCAGTCCCGCCCATTTCGCGCCCGCGACATCCCACCCATGCGCCGCAACCAGCATGCAGTCGGCCGGAGCGGCATTCATTTCCCTCGCGGCCCATTCGTAAACAGAGCGATGCGGCTTGAACAGTTGTGGCGTCTCGACGCTCAACTGCTGCTCGAAGAAGCCAGCCAACGCTGAATGCTCTAGTTGGGCCTTGACCCCGGCCTTCGAGGAATTGGTGAGCGTCGCGAGGCGGTAGCCGTCGCGTTTCAACCGCTCGAGCGCGGGCACTACGTCAGGGTGCGGCGATAGACTGCGCATGCCACCCAGTACTTCCTTGGCGTCGTCAGCCTTCAGCGTGATGTCGCGGTTGCGCGCAAGCATCCGGAGGACAGCCGCGCCGATCTCCATGAGGTCGGTGTACCTGCCACTGACGGTCATCACCAGGGAATGGTGCAGCATCGTCGAGAACCACAACGTCGCGCCACTCTCATCGAGCAGGAGATCGTTGATGCTTTGCTTGACCGGCGCCAGATCGAGCAGCGTTTCGTTGACGTCGAACAGAAGGACCTGCGGACGCGGATGTTGATTCAGCATGGTTCACCTTTGAAAAGCCCACGCGACGTCGGTGCGACGAGCATCGATGGTTCCCGCTGCATCGCTACCAGTGCAGCAGGCGTCGACCGAACGCAGCGCCGATGAGCCCGGCAAGCAAAATACCGATCGTGTACCAGATTGGGACAAATGTAGGCGACGTCGCGATACACGCGAGCGCGTAGCCCAAAGCACCGACTGCGCCCGCAAGTACGCCAGCAACAAACCCCGCAACGCCAGGCCGCGTCGGCGCCATCCCTTTCATCGCCCACGACGCACCAGCCAATGTCGGCAGTGAGAGTGCAAGAATCGCCCAGGGGCAGAACCACCACGACATCCCGAACGTAAGAGCATGCCGTTCGGACGGCGCGCTCTTAAGCACTATGGCCGTCATGCCGGCGGCAACCATGGCGATCACCACCAGCGCTACCGCCGCAGTCGCTCGACCAACCTCAGTTCCTGGGCGCGCGAGCCGACCGGCCAGCCACGCAGCGCTCGCGGTCATGCAGAGCGCATAAAACACTTTCATCCACAGCGCACCGCTCGTCGCCCGTGCCACCGGCGCAACGCCCAGAACAGCGGTGGCGAGCGCGGCGCTGATCAGGAATCCGCAGACCATGACTGGCGCGAGTCGCTTCGCCATCATGGCGCGCGGTGCGGGCCCTGCGTCCCGCACTAAAGCGTTAATCAAGTCGTCGGAATTCATGCGCCGCTCTTACAATTTTTGCAAGCCGCCTCAATCCCCGGTGCACCTGCACCTTGAGCGCCGAAACCGAAACGCCCGTGCGACGAGACGCCTCAACCGCCGTCAACCCTTCAATCTTGATGAAGAGGATCGCCTGCTGCTGAAGGTGGGGGAGTGATTTCACCAAGGACAAGAGATCGCGTCTCGTCTGTCGATCCGCGTCTACAACTGGATGCAACGCATCATCTGTCGAATCGAACGAATCGTGCAGCGCTTCGCGACGTCCCCGACGGCGAAGCAGATCGATCAGCTTGTGCCGCGCGATCGCATGCATCCATGCGCTGACCGGAATCTCGCTGGAATAGGTACCGCGATGAAGGTGCAAGGCCAATAGCGTTTCCTGAATCAGATCCTCGACCTCGTCCGAGGCGTTGGACAAGCGACGTCCAAAAAAAACTCGAAGGCGAATCGCGATCATTGCAAGCGACGCACGATAGGCCGGTCGTCTCCGCCTTGCGCAAGCATCCAGAGAGGCTTCAATCACGATTCAAACGGGTCGCTTTGAGGGGGAATACCACACGGCGTAGAAAGGGCTGTGCGCGCCATTCACCTGCCGCAACCAGCCGGCGATGGCCAGCAAAGGCATGCACGCTCGCAAGGTTGAACCTTCAATATCGGGAAAAGCAGACGTTAGTCGACTCCGCTGGGTGACCCGCTGCGATCGACGTGAGACTGCCCGTCGCTATTCGATCATTACCTGACGACGAAATCAGACCTGCTGCAGGGACCCGATTAGAGGGCACGTCACAGGACCGCGTACCGAACCGCATCGCGCCACGAGTTTGGCAAGGGCCGACTCGATACGCCGCAGGTCTGCAAGTTTCTCACGCACGTCGTGAAGCTTGTGCTCGGCAAGCCTGCGGGCTTCGTCGCAATGCGTCCCGTCCTCCAGCATCAGTAGTTCGCCAACTTCGTCGAGGCTGAAACCCAACCGCTGCGCAGACTTGATGAACTGCACCCGTGCGAGGTCAGCCTCTATGTAGCGACGAATGCTGCCATAGGGCCGCTCGGGTTCGGTCAACAGACCCTTGCGCTGGTAAAAGCGAATGGTCTCGACATTGACGCCTGCCGTATCCGCCAGCACGCCGATGGTGAAATTTTCCGATGCTATTGCCATTACGCTTGACTCCGTACTTAAGTACGGAAGTAAGCTTATCCCATGCAATCGAATCCATCAAATGAAAACCCCGTTTCGGCACCAGGAGCCGGACGCGGCGCGCTGCTTGCCGGCGGCGTCGCGGCCGTCCTCGCCTCGACCTGCTGTCTTGGGCCGCTGGTGCTGATTGGCCTGGGCTTCTCCGGAGCCTGGATCGGCAACCTGACGGTCCTGGAACCCTATCGCCCGGTCTTCATTGGAGCGGCACTCGTCTCACTATTCTTTGCCCATCGGCGCATCTGGGGACCGGCCATTGCGTGCCAGCCCGACGAAACCTGTGCGATGCCGCAGGTCAAGTACGTCTACAAGCTGCTGTTCGCGGTGGCGATCGTGCTGGTACTGATCGCGCTGGCGTTTCCCTACATCGCGCCTTGGTTCTACTGAAAGGAAATTGCCATGAAGAAACATCTGCTCGCGCTGACTGTATTGACAACATTGACAGCGCCCGTCTGGGCTGCGTCCAGGACCGTCATATTGTCGGTGCCGACGATGGACTGCCCCGTTTGCCCGTTCACGGTCAAGAAGGCGCTCACCAAAGTGACCGGTGTCAGCCAAGCCGCAGTCAACTTCGACAAGCGTCAAGCGATGGTCATTTTTGATGATGCTAAGACCAGCGTCGTGGCACTCACTCGCGCCACTGCGAATGCAGGGTATCCGTCGGCCTTGGCGGGAAACGCGAAGTGAGCGCAGTGATCCTGGAATCGACGCTGATCTGCCCCGAGTGCGGGCACGTCAAAGCGGAAACAATGCCGAGGGATGCCTGCCAGTGGTTCTATGAGTGTGCGCGATGCCACGCGGTTCTGAAGCCGCGGCAAGGGGACTGCTGCGTCTACTGCTCCTACGGCTCCGTGCCCTGCCCGCCGATTCAGCAGCGAGACAAGCGGGATAGTTGCTGCGGCTGATCAGATTGATCCGTGCACACCGCTCCGTGCCGGGTGCCTCTCATTTCGTCAGTGCGGCAGCCCAAACCAGAGGTGTGGTGCCAGCCTCTAAGGCTAGGTCAGGGCGTACTCCGCGTCGCATCGGGACGACGAATCCTCGCCGGCACCTGTCGCGACACCATCGGGTCTCCATTCATCGAGACGTCTGGTGAAAAAGCGGGTACACGCGAGCCTTCTGACCGACTATTCATCGCCGAACTTCCCCTGAGCATGATGGCGGTTCTCGACCGAGGAGGTGAAAAACTCTCAGCAGGGACGATCATGAACAGAAGAGCTTGGGCCGCGGTTTCCGACAGATCCACAACGCCCTCGCGCACGTGCTATTGCAGGCTGCGTCGAGGCTCGTTCAGCGTTTCTGATCAACCTCACGCTGAAAGCCATCCCGGATTTCCCGACCGCTGCGTGGTCCGAGCCATCCGCTCGCCAGCTCGCAGGCGCGCCAGCGCATGCCGCGCCCCAGATTGGCGGGGCTGTGGGAGCGGGGCCGCGTGGACCGCTTCGCGCCGACCTTGCTTGCTTCGCACAGGACGCGGATAACGAACCGCGGCATCCGGCCCGACTGACGCGCATTCGGCGGTCTCGGCCGGGCACGGAACGGTCCGCGTCGCGCAGGCTCACTATGGCCCTCCGCCGCAGTAGGGCGCAGTAGATCGCGCACGGCACGCCGCCGGTTGCGCAGGCACGCGGCGTCGCGCTTGCTGACAGCACCAGCGCCCCAGGGCGCTGTGCCGCGTTCAACCCACGTGCAGACCGACTTTGCGGCCGACGACGTGCCGGCCCTTTTATCTGCCTAGCTGATTCGGGCGGCAAATACACCGCCCTCATCCGCTCGTCGCCTTCGGCGCCGTTTAAGTCTGCACATGAGCAGAACACTCGAGTTGGGTCGCTCGCAGTCGATCGCGACGTCTGCGGCCAGATGGTTCATGGGTAGTTCCGTGCTCAACTTTGGCGGTCGGCACATGCTCTGGTCAGAAGGGATCGGGGTGGCGCAAGCACTCACGGCGTGCTCCCGAAGCGATGCCAACCGATACCGTTTCCGCACCGACAAGATAGCGCGCTCGCCCCGACCAAGACTCCACTAGGACACCTCCGTTGCACGTTGAATGCTTTCAACGCAATTCTCCTTCTTGACAGCTTCGCTGCCAATTCCATACAAATGGAACGACGTCGCAGACGCTGCGGTAGGCTGGCAGCAAGTCCGACCACTATGCCGTGTTCGACAGAATGCTCAAGCGAGGGAATCCGACCGATGATTGGGCAACATTGGTCGCGGCGCGCCAAACGGATTGGTCCCCGCAGGACAAGCCACGATGAGTTTCGGATGGAAAAATCGAGTCGCGCCGTCAAGGGATCGTCAACGAAGCGCATGCGGACGTAATGACTTGCTTGAGTTGACGACATACTTCGTGCCAACCCGCTTGCGTGGGTGATGCAAATCTCGATGCAAACTCAAATTCCCTGGTTCCCTCCCATTGCGAAATCGTCCCTCATGAGCGAGGCCGAGATCGGCGCTCTGCGGCCACTTAGCGAGCCTCATCCCGATCCGGTCGCCGAGATGCCTTCGGATGCAGCAGAGCGGCCAGTGGCATTCCAACCAGATGGCGGGCAGGCGCTGGGCCGCGGCTTGCGTGTCGCTGGAAATCACGCAGCGATGCAACCTCGATTGCACGCTGTGCTATCTGAGCGACAGCGCGGAAGCGGTGCGCGACTTTCCGCTCGAGGACGTGTTCAGGCGCATCGACCTGATCTGCGACCACTATGGACCGGGCACCGATGTGCAGGTTTCGGGGGGCGAGCCGACATTGCGCAAACGCGACGAACTGGTCGCGATCGTCAGGCGCCTGACCGAGCGCGGACTGCGCGGCACGCTGTTCACCAACGGCATCAAGGCGACGCGCGATTTGCTGAGCGAACTCGCGGAAGTCGGCCTGACCGACGTGGCCTTTCACGTGGACATGACTCAGCAGCGCGCCAGCTATGTGAGCGAGGCCGCGCTGAACGCGCTACGCCTTGCATACATCGATCGCGCCCGCGGCCTGCCGATCAGCGTGTTCTTCAATACCACGGTGTATGCCGGCAATCTCGACGACGTGCCGATGCTCGCCGCGTTCTTCAAGGCGAACACCGACGTCGTTCGCCTCGCGTCGTTTCAACTGCAGGCTGAGACCGGCCGCGGCGTGCTCGGAGCGCGCGTGGATGCGATCAGCAACGACAGCATCGCAGCGCGCCTGCAAAGCGGCGCCGGTGCGACGCTGTCTTTCAACGCGCTGATGGCAGTTCATCGCGATTGCAACCGCAGCGCGGTGATGCTGGTCATCAACGGCCGGGCCTACGATGCATTCGACGACAGCACCTTCATCGCACGCTTCATGCGCGAGACGGCCGGCATGCGCATCGACCGGGGCACGCCGGGGCGGGCGGTGCGATCGCTCTTGATCGGAGTAGCCCGTCGCCCGCGGCTCGCGTTGGCCGGCGCGGCATGGGTTGCGCGGTTTGCCTGGAAGGTTCGGCGCGATCTGTTCGCGGGAAGGGGCCGGGTCCACAAGCTCACGTTCTTCACTCACAACTTCATGGATGCCTGCTCGCTGGGCCGTGAGCGCGTCGAGGCCTGTGTGTTCATGGCGATCACGCAAGACGGACCCTTGAGCATGTGCGCCTTCAACGCGCGGCGCGATCGGTATCTACTGCGACCACTGGCGACTGCGGGCGGACCGTGGCAGCCGCTGGCCGCGTCGATCGTCGGCGCACCGACGTTCCCGATCAAGTTGCTGAAGGGTCGCTCGCGCGAAGCCTGGCTGCGCGAGCACCGCGGCAACCGTTCACGGCTTGCGCGAGAGCCATGATCGATCATGAAACTTCGAAGAACGCTTCACGCCTTGGTGCTTTCGACGGCGCTTGCTTGGACGGGATGCGCGATGGCGGTCGATCCGCCCGCCGTCCCGCTGGCGACTGCGCCCGAGGCACACGCGGCATGGGCGCGAGTATTGCGCGCCTTCGTCAATCCGTGCGGCGAGGTCGACTTCGCCGCGCTGGCAAAAGACCGTGGCGACCTCGACCGTTACGTGCGCTATGTCGCCTACACACCGCTAGACAGCGCGTGGGGACGCGCCGAACGCCTCGCGCACCTGATCAACGCCTACAACGCGCTGTCGATGTTCAACGTGATCGATAGCGGCATCCCGAGCACCCACGCGGGACTGAACAAACTCACTTTCTTCTATATACGCAAGCTGCCGATTGGAGGCCGGACGATGTCGCTGTACGCGTTCGAGAACGACGTGATTCGTCCGTTCACCCGCGAGATCGGCGAGCCGCGCGTGCACTTCGCGCTCAACTGCAGCGCGCGATCCTGCCCGGCACTCCCGATGGAGCCCTTCAGCGCGGCCACCTTGGACGCCGAACTGGAGCGCGAAGCGCGCGCGTTTTTTGCTCGCCCGGGAAACTTCCGCGTCGACGAAGCATCGCGCACGGTCTGGCTCAACGAGCTACTCAAGTTCTACACCGAGGATTTCGTGCCGGCCCACGGCAGCAACCTGATCGCGTTCGCCAATCGTTATGCGCCTCGCGCCGCGCCGCTGGATTTTTCAGTGCGATTCACACCCTACGACTGGACTGTGGCCAACAGCAGGGTTGCACGCTGAAAACTCGATTGCCGGTCACGGCCGGCTTGCGAAGCATTGCCGAGCATCGCAGGACGCTAGCGTGCGAAGCCTGTTGATGGCACGCGCTGCGGCTAATACGCATCCAACTCGAAAGTGCCCGCAGCTCGCGCCGCAGAGTGCCCAAGCGAGCCAGCGCTGCGGCGTGGTCGTCCATACCCGACGCGGCGGTCAACGAGACATGGTCAACGCCATTGGCCTGGAAACGCCGCAAGGTGTCGCCAAGATCGGCGTCCGGCGGCAAGAAGGTCTTGCTTCACGGCAGCAATCCGTCGCATACCAGCGCTTGCGCAAGGTCCGGGTGTTGCGCGCGCCAGTCGGGTGCCGGGGCTTTTGGCATGGTCGAGTCCTGTGTCGCGGTCGGCATGGCGCTGGATTCACGACACTAGGTTCGGGAAGGCGCGGCTGAAGCGCTGCGCGATATCCTGCAATCGGTCCGACGGTTCGTTGGCATACACCAGCCGCAGGAAGTGGCCTGTTTCATCCAGACCCCAGTTCTCCATCGATGTGGCGGCAACGCCCTCGGCCAACAAGCGGCGCGAGGCTTCGGCGCCGCTGATCCCGTGTGCGCGGAAGTCGATCAGGAGGGACCAGCCGCCTTGCGCCGGAATGACGTGGAACTGTGGGCGCAGTGCGGCAACCAACAGGTCATGGCGAGCCTGCCAGATGGCCGTGCAACTGGCGATGCCATCGTCGTCGGTTTCCAAGGCCAGCGCCACCGCCTGTTGGGCAATGCCGACCGGGCACAACACGTTGGAGATGGCAACGCGGCCGATCGCTTCCGCAGCGGCCAGCGGGCAGACGACCCAACCCACGCGCCAACCGATCATGCGATATTCCTTCGACGCAGCGCCCACGGTCACCGTACGTTCCGGCATGCCAGGAAACAGCAGGGAATTGAGCCGCGGTGCGCCTTCGAAGAGGATCCGCTCCATGGCACTGTCATAGATCATCCAGGCGTTGGCCGAGACGCAGGCTTCGCAGATCGCTTGCCATTCGTCCTGGTCGAATACCGCGCCCGAAGGCATCGACGGGCTCATCATCAGAAATGCCCGCGTCTTTGGCGATAGCGCCGCACGCAGCGATTCGAGGTCGAGGCACCAACCCTGGGGCCCGGGAACCATGCGCACGTAGCAAGGCACGCCGCCGGCCAGCTTCACCCGGTTGATCAGGCCAACATAGGTAGGGCTTGTCAGCACGACTTCGTCGCCGGGGTCGATGAGCGCCAGCAAGACATTCAGGATGCCGCTCAAGCCGCCGGCCGAGATGAAGCACTGCTTGCGCCAGTTGTAGTGCTCGCTCGGCAGGCCGCCATTTCTCTCGACCAGACGGGTGGCTGCGCGACGCAAGCGGTCATGTCCGAAGAAGGGCAGGTAACTATTGGCGTCGTCGTGGTGAACTTCAGCGGCGGTCAGCACGAGTGCCGGCAGTGACGGCGGCAGGTCGGTGTCCAGATTCTCCAACCGCAACATGTCCGGATTGCGCAGCGCATCGGCGGCGTCTCCCATGCGTTCAACGCCGATAGGCGTCATCAGCGCGGTGCGTTGACCCCGAGCGGGTGTGGCTGACAATGGCACGCAAGCTCCAGCACGTTGGGCGTTTGCATCATGCCATCCGCATCCAGCGAACGGCACGTTTAATATATCAACCGAATTGCGTGCACGCCCGCTCTCGCAACGGCAGAAATTCAGTGCCAGCTCCCGCCGAGCGATCGTCTCGTCAAAGGATCCCACATGCCCGCCTCGACACCGCACGGCGATCCCGCGCCCCGTCTCACACGCCATGAGCAGGCGGTGGCCGGCGAGGATCAGGCGATTGCCGACATCCTGCAGATCATCAAGGACAAGCAAGTTCTTTCTTGGCCTGAACCCGTTCAAGTGGCATTTGAAGGAACTGGCCAATGCCAACAAGATCCGGGCGCAGATATCGAACATGCTGAGCTTGCAGTACTGGACCATGACGCCCTTTTTGATGGGCGACACGCCCGCCAAGTTCTCGATGCGGCCTCATGTGCTTGCCGACACCGGCGCGCCGGCGAATGCCGCGCCGGACTATTTGCGCGACGTGATGGACCAGCAACTGGGCAGGGAGCGCGCGGCCTTCGACTTCCTGGTGCAGTTGCAAACGGACCCGCGCAGCATGCCCGTGGAAGACCCGCGCATACGTTGGGAACCGGCGAGCTCACCCTTTCGCCAAGTCGCGACGCTGAACCTCCCCGTGCAGTCGTTCGCTTCACCGGCACAACAGCAGTTCGCCGAAGATCTCTCTTACTCGCCCTGGCATTGCGTGCCTGAGCACCAGCCCTTGGGCGGCGTCAATCGGTGCCGTCGCATCATCTATCGCGCGATCTCGGATTTTCGGCACCAGGCCAATAGACGCGCGGTGGTCGAACCGACCGGGGAGGAGCGCTTCTGACTACATTTTCGCGTGACGCGTCGTCGTCCATGTTGAAGCCGAGGTCTGATCGGCCCGCAGCTCGCGTGTCTCCATATTTTCTGACACCCATTGCATGACCATGCAACTCCCGCTAGCCGGAATCGATGCCATGCCGTCGCACGCGCATCGACTATTTTTCGCGCTCTATCCGGATGCGGACGCAGCCGCGCACATTGAGCGGGTTGCGCGTCATCTGCGCAGCACACATCGATTGCGAGGCAGCCCCCTCGCTGTGGAACGCTTCCATGTCACGCTGCATTTCCTCGGCGATTACCTGTGGGTGCCACGGAACATCGTGGCCGCGGCCGATGAGGCGGCGGCGACCGTCGTGACGCCGCCGTTCGAGGTTTCGTTCGACCGCGCGTCAAGTTTTGGCAGATCGCGCAATCTGCCGTTCGTCCTGCGCGCAAGCGATGACGTGGCGGCGTTGATGTCATTTCATGGGACGCTAGGCACGGCGATGACGAAAGCCGGGCTCGGCCGCTATGTGAATGCGGTCTACACACCCCATGTGACCCTGCTGTACGACGACCGTTGCGTTGCCGAGGAGCCCGTCGACGCGATCGCTTGGACCGTACGCGAATTCGTCCTAATAGACAGCCTGATCGGTCAAGGGCGGCATGTTCCGCTGGCCCGCTGGCCTCTGCGCGACCTCGGCCCGTGTTGACGCACGATCGCTTGCAAGGTAGTTTTTTCCGCAGAGGCCACGAATTCCCGTCGTTCTCGAACTCGTATTGGAAGGACTCTTCATGAAACTGACCGCAGCCCAGCACGAACAATTCGAACGTGACGGCTACCTGTTTTTCCCGGCACTGTTCAGCACCGAGGAAACGCGCACCCTGACCGACGAAGTACCTGGTCTCTACAGCCGGCGCGAGGCTTTCAACGTGCGCGAGAAGGGCAAGGACGCGGTGCGCACGAACTTCGCCGCCCATCTGTACAGCGAGCCCTTCGCAAAGCTCGCGCGCCATCCGCGCATGGTCGAGCCGGTGCAGGAGCTGCTCGACGAAGCGCTCTACATGCATCAGTTCAAGATCAACGGGAAGATGGCGTTCGAAGGCGATGTCTGGCAGTGGCACCAGGACTACGTCACCTGGCTCAACGACGACCTGATGCCGACCGAGCGCGCGATGAACGTCGCGATCTTTCTCGACGACGTGAGCGAATTCAACGGACCGTTGATGTTCATCCCGGGCAGCCACAAGCGTGGCGTGATCGACGCAAAGCACGACCTGACGACGACCAGCTACCCGCTCTGGACGATCGACCATGAACTCATCACCCAGCTCGTCGAACGGGCGGGGGGCAAAAAGGGCGGCATCGTTTCGCCGCACGGTCCGGCAGGCTCGATGATCCTGTTCCACAGTTGTCTCGTGCATGGCTCGGGCTCCAATCTCTCGCCGTACAACCGGGTCAGCGTTTACCTGAGCCTGTGCGCGATCAGCAATCACATTCGCCGCCACAAGCGTCCCGAGTACATCGCGCACCGGGACTTCACGCCGATCGTGTGCCTGCCCGACGACTGCCTGCTGAAGGACTATCCGGTCGAGCTGCCGTGGAAGAACGGCGTTCCGGAAAGCGCGCTCGAGACCTCGAACGACGAACTGCAACTGGCCGCATAGCGATGAGCCTGCATTCGAAGCTGCAACGTCGCGCCACCGAAAACATGCCGATCCGCGTGGGCCTCATCGGCGCGGGCAAGTTCGGCTCGATGTACCTTGCGCAGATCCCGCGCACGCCCGGCGTTCACTTGGTCGGCATCGCCGACCTCGCGCCCGACACAGCGCGTGCCAACCTCGCGCGGGTCGGATGGAAGGACGAGCGCACGCGCGCTGCGAGCCTGAGCGCCGCGCTCGAGACCGGAGCGACTCACATCGGTGACGACTGGCGGGCGCTGGTCAGTCATCCCGCGATCGACGTCATCGTCGAATGCACCGGCCATCCGATCGCGGCCGTCGAGCATTGCCTCCTTGCGTTCGCCAACCGCAAGCACGTCGTCAACGTCACCGTCGAGGCCGACGCGTTCTGTGGGCCGCTGCTCGCCAGGCGCGCGGCCGATGCCGGTGTGGTCTATTCGCTGGCCTTCGGCGACCAGCCGGCCCTGATCTGCGACCTCGTCGACTGGGCGCGCACCTGCGGCTTTCCGGTGGTCGCGGCGGGACGCGGCCACAAGTGGCTGCCGCACTTCTGCGAATCGACACCGGAGACGGTGTGGGGCTACTACGGCCTCACGACCGAACAGGCCGAGCGCGGCGGCTTGAACCCGAAGATGTTCAACAGCTTTCTCGACGGGTCCAAGCCCTCGATCGAGTGCACGGCGGTCGCGAACGCCACAGGCCTTACGGTGCCGAGCAACGGCCTTCTCTATCCGCCGGCCAGCGTCGAAGACATCCCCTACGTGACGCGACCCATCAGCGAAGGCGGCGTGCTCGAAAGGAAGGGCATGGTCGAGGTCATCTCATCGCTCGAGCCGAACGGCCGCAAGATCCCGTACGACATCCGCATGGGGGTGTGGGTCACGGTCGAAGCCGAGACCGAGTACATCAAGAACTGCTTCGAGGAATACGACGCGCACACCGACCCCAGCGGGCGCTACTTCACGCTCTACAAGCGCTGGCACCTGATCGGACTCGAGGTCGGCGTGTCGGTCGCGAGCGTGGCGCTGCGCGGCGAGCCGACCGGTGTCGCCGAATGCTGGAATGCCGATGTCGTCGCCACCGCCAAGCGCGACCTGAAGCCGGGCGACACGCTCGACGGCGAGGGCGGCTACACGGTCTGGGGCAAGTTGCTGCCGGCCGAGACGTCGGCGCGCATCGGCGGCCTGCCCCTTGGCCTCGCGCACGACGTGAAGGTCACGAGTGCGGTGGCGAAGGGACAGAGCCTTTGCTGGGCCGACGTGGCGATGGACACGTCGACGGATGCCTTCAAGATACGGCGCGAGATGGAAACGATGTTCTCGATGCCGCTGCTGAGAACGGCCTGAGCCCGGTACTGGCGCCATGATGCATCGTCGCGGATATGAGTCGATCTGCATAACCTCACACGTCATGGCTTCGCCTCGTCGCACCGATTACAGTCTCGTCGTGGACATGAGACTTGCTGATTCCCCGGCGATCCCCGACGCGAGAGCGCCATTCGGCGTTCGGCTGCGCGCATGGCGTCAGCAACGTCGCTACAGTCAACTCGATCTCGCGCACGAAGCGAGCATCTCGACGCGCCATCTGAGCTTCGTCGAAACCGGCCGCGCCATGCCCAGCCGCGAGATGGTGCTGAGGCTTGCCGATCGGCTCGATGTTCCCCTGCGCGAGCGCAACGCTCTGTTGGTCTCTGCGGGTTACGCCCCGATGTTTCGCCAGCGTGCGTTCGACGATCCCGAGCTTGGACCGGTGATGGATGCGATCAGACGCGTGTTGAAAGGGCACGAGCCGTTCCCGGCGTTGGCGATCGATCGGCAATGGAATCTCGTGGCGGCCAACGACGCAGTACCACCGCTGCTCGAAGGCGCGGACGCGTCCTTGCTCAAGCCGCCCATCAACGTGCTCAGACTTTCGCTGCACCCGCACGGCATCGCGTCGCGCATCGACAACTTCGCGCAGTGGCGCGAGCATCTTCTCGATCGCCTGCATCGTCAGGCCGCAGCAACTTCCGACCCCTCGCTCCATACGCTGCTCGAAGAGTTGAGTGCGCTGCCGGCTCCCGAGGCGCCGGACGGCGATCGGATCGAAGCCGCGCGAACCCAACGCGTCGTGCCCGAACTCTTCGTTCCCGAACTCTTCGTTCCCTTTCGCTTTCGCACCAACCATGGCGTGCTCTCCTTCATCAGCACCACCACGGTGTTCGGAACGCCGATGGACGTGACGCTGCAGGAACTCGCGATCGAGGCCTTCCTGCCGGCCGACGCCTTCACCCTGCAGGCGATCAGTCAAAGAATCCCCGCTTCGCGATAAGGGCGATCGGCTTCGACGCGTTCATAGCCGAGGCGTGTCAGATCGATCGTTTCGAAGCGGCCGTGGACGATCAACTCGGCAATCGCACGGCCCGCGGCCGGTGCGTGCATCATGCCGTGCCCCGAGAAGCCTGCCACCGTGTAAAGGTTGGAAAGGCGGTTGTTCCAGGCGCCGATGATCGGATTGCCGTCGAGCTCGCACTGTTCGTAGAGTCCCGACCAGGTGCGATGGCAACGCGCCGCTTCGAGAGGCGGGAAGCGATGTGCGACCGCGGGCCACACGACGCGCTCGAAGTAGTCGTGATCGACTTCGAAGTCGAAGCCGCGCATGGCCTCGCCATCGACGAGGCCACCTGAGAAGCCGCGACCTTCGGATCGAAACGCGAGCCGCGCCGTGTCCTTCACATACGGCAGCCGCTCCATCGGCGAACCGGCCGTGAAGTAGTGCTCGAAGCGGCGCAGCGGTACGACCGGCAACTGCATGCCCATCAGCTTCGCGACCTCGCCGGCCCACGCGCCGGCTGCATTGACGACCGCATCGGCGGCGACGCGTGCGCCGCTGGCGAGTTGCAGTTCGCGTACCGCATGCGCATCGGTGGTCGCGCCGACGACGCGATCGGCGAAATAGACCGCACCGAGTTCGATCGCCTTGCGACGCAAGCTCCACAGCAGCCCATTGGGATCGCACCATCCGTCGTGCGGCGTCAGCGCGCCGGCGCCCAGGTTGTCCACCCGCATCGACGGGAATCGATCGGCCAGTTCGCGCGGTTCGAGCAGATCGACCACGCAGCCATGCGCCCGCTGAACGCGCGCGTTGGCTTCGAGATGCTCGACCTGATCGGGCGGCACGATGAAGAGATAGCCGCCCTCGACCCAATCGACGTTGGCGGGATGGTCGGCCGTCGCCAAGCGCTGCGGAACCTGCCGGATGAAGTCGATGCCGAACAGCGACATCTCGATGTTTTCCGGGCAACTGAACTGGACGCGGCAGCCGCCCGATGCGCGCAATGTCGAAGCGAACGCGTAGGTCGGATCGGGCTCGATCACCGTCACCGACATCGAAGGAGCCAGCATCTTCAGAAAGTACGCGGTGCTGCAGCCCACGACGCCGCCGCCGATGATCGCGACGTCGTATCGATGCATTGCGGGAGTCGTCATGGGTTGAGACAGACTATCGATGTCGTTTCGACGCACCGGCTGCGCCTGCCTCGTGTCCTGTCGGTACAATCATGTAGTCGGTTGTCCGACATCATTTTCAATCGTTCGATCCTCCACATGTCCGTCGACAGCGCCAACCAGATCTTCATGCAGGCCGCGCTTGCGCAAGCGCAGAACGCGCTGCTGGTGGGCGAAGTGCCCGTCGGCGCGGTCGTGGTCCGCAATGGCGAAGTGATCGCCACCGGCTTCAATCAACCGATCGGCAGCCACGATCCCACCTCACACGCCGAGATCATCGCGCTTCGCCAGGCTGCACAGCAGACCGGCAACTATCGCCTCGTCGACTGCGAGCTCTACGTCACGCTCGAGCCCTGCGCGATGTGCGTCGGCGCGATGTTGCATGCACGGCTGCGACGCGTCGTGTTCGGTGCGTACGATCGCAAGACCGGCGCCGCGGGCAGCATCCTCAACCTTTTTTCCGAATCGGCCCTCAACCATCACACCGAAGCGATCGGCGGCGTGATGGCTGCCGAGAGCGTTGCACTGCTGCGCTCGTTCTTCGAGGAGCGGCGCGCCAAGCGTGCGGAGGCCGAAGAGGACCGCGCAGCAGCGCTCGCGTCGTTGCGGGGCCACGATCTGAGCACGACGATCGTGACCGATATCGACATGGCCGAGTGGAACGCCGCGAAGCAATGATCGATGCCGTGATCGATGCGGCGCGCGGCAGTGCGAGGCAAGAAGGCAGCGACCCGCACGTCGCTGCGCCGAGCACGCTCGAACGCATCGCGGTGTTCGCGCCGGGCGGCTACGACGCCGACCCCGTACGGTTCGCCAACGCCCGGCACTATTTCGAAGGCCGGGGCCATCGCGTGATCGAGGCCGTCGATGCAGATAGCCGGTACGCGCGCTTCTCCGCAAACGACGACGAACGTCTCGCGCAACTGCGTCGCGTGATCGATGCGCCCGACATCGACATCGCGATCGCCTTGCGCGGCGGGTACGGCGCAACCCGCTTGTTGCCGCATATCGCCTTCGACGCGATGGCAAAGACGATCGAAGGACAGGGCAAACGCTTCGTCGGGCACAGCGACTTCACCGCCATCCACCTCGGCCTGCTTGCGAAGACCGGCGCGATCAGCTTCGCGGGCCCGATGGCGAGCTACGACTTCGGCGGCCCGGCGGTCGATCCATACACCGAAACGCATTTCTGGCGTGCGATGCAGGAGGGCAGGGTCGATGCTCAATTCGAGACGCCGCACGACGACCTGAACGTAAGCGGGGTGCTGTGGGGCGGCAACCTCTCGATGATCGCGAGCCTGATCGGCACGCCGTGGATACCGCACGTCGATGGCGGCGTGCTCTTCATCGAAGACATCAACGAACAGCCGTATCGTATTGAGCGCATGCTGCTTCAGCTTTTGCACGCGGGCATACTAGAACGCCAGCGCATAGTGCTGTGCGGAGATTTTTCGGGCTACAAGGTCGCCCCTTACGACAACGGATACGACGTCGCCGCGGCGATCGCCCATGTGCGTTCGATCGCGTCGGTGCCGATCGTGACCGGGGTTCCCTTCGGGCACTGCCCGAAGAAGCTCACGCTCGCGGTCGGGGCTACGATAGCCGTCGAGGTCGGCAGCGGGCGTTGTCGCGTGCGGCAACGCTGGGACTTGCCGGCGCGCTGAGTCGCGGGAACCCACGATTTGTTGGGTCGATTGGCGAAGTCAGTCCCGCACGGCCGGCGTGAAGTCCACCCACTTGTCGATCGGCGCAGGCACCAGCTGCATCAGCCGTTCGAGCAATGCCGCGGGTTCGGATTCCACCGAGAACAGTTGCCGATGCTCGACACGCACGAAGCGCTCTTCGATCATCCGCTCCGCGAACGCCAGGAAGGGATCGAAGTAGCCGGCGACGTTGAGCACGCCGATCGGCTTCGCATGGATCGCCAGTTGCAGCCAAGTCAGCATCTCGGCCAGCTCTTCGATCGTCCCCCACCCGCCGGGCATCGCGATGAAGGCGTCGGCCAGGCCTGCCATCGTCATCTTGCGCTCGTGCATGTCGGCCACGACACGCAGGTCCTGTATCCCGGTGTGCCCCAGTTCGCGATCCATCAAGGCGCGCGGGATCACACCGATCACGCGGCCGCCCGCAGCCAGCGCGCCGTCGGCGATCGCGCCCATCAGGCCGACATGCCCACCGCCATAGACGAGTTCGATATCGCGTTCGGCGAGCAATCGTCCGAGCGCAGTCGCGGCGCCTTCATATTCAGGGCGTGCGCCCGCCGAAGATCCGCAGTACACGCACAGTCGTCTTATCGTCTTGCGACTCATCGTCGTTCCTCTCCCGTTGCCCCGACGGCGTCAGGCTTCGAAGCCGCGATGATAAAATGCGACCGGTTCGCCGCGTCGATCTCCTCATCCGCTGAACGCCGCGCCTGTCGCGCATCGCGCGGCTGCAACGACCCCATCCGCCGTGTTTTCCTGCGTTGCGACGCGACGCAGGGCGCCGCCATTTCTCTTCGTTCCCCATCACCGCCACCTGCCGTGCTCTCCACCGCCAACATCACCATGCAGTTCGGCGCCAAGCCGCTCTTCGAGAACATCTCGGTCAAGTTCGGCGAGGGCAATCGCTACGGCCTGATCGGCGCGAACGGCTGCGGCAAGTCGACGTTCATGAAGATCCTCGGCGGCGACCTCGAGCCGTCGGGTGGCACTGTCATGCTCGACGCCGGCGAGCGCCTGGGCAAGCTCAGCCAGGACCAGTTCGCCTTCGAGGACATGCGCGTACTGGACGTGGTGATGATGGGCCACGCCGAGATGTGGGCGGCGATGACGGAGCGCGACGCGATCTACGCGAATCCCGAGGCAAGCGACGACGACTACATGCACGCGGCCGAGCTCGAGGCGAAGTTCGCCGAGTTCGACGGCTACACCGCCGAAGCGCGCGCGGGTGAACTGCTGCTGGGCGCGGGCATCCCCATCGAACAGCATCAAGGCCCGATGAGTTCGGTCGCACCCGGATGGAAGCTGCGCGTACTGCTCGCGCAGGCGCTCTTCTCGAACCCCGACATCCTGCTGCTCGACGAGCCCACCAACAACCTCGACATCAACAGCATCCGCTGGCTGGAAGACGTGCTCAACGCGCGCTCGAGCACCATGATCATCATTAGCCACGACCGTCACTTCCTGAACCAGGTGTGCACGCACATGGCCGACATGGATTACGGCAAGCTCACCGTGTGGCCCGGCACCTATGACGACTACATGCTGGCGTCGGTACAAGCCAAGGAGCGCCAGGCCAGCGCCAATGCGAAGGCGAAGGAGCGCGTTGCCGACCTGCAGGATTTCGTGCGCCGCTTCTCGGCCAACAAGTCCAAGGCGCGCCAGGCCACCAGCCGCATGAAGATGATCGACAAGATCAAGATCGAAGACTTCAAGCCCTCGAGCCGACAGAATCCTTTCATCCGTTTCGAAGGCGAGAAGAAGCTGCATCGGCTCGCGGTCGAAGTGCAGCATCTGTCGAAGGCCTACGACAAACCGGTCATCTCCAACTTCGACATCATGGTCGAGGCCGGCGAGAAGATCGCGATCGTGGGCGAGAACGGCGCCGGCAAGACGACCTTGCTGTCGTGCACGGCGCAGGTCGTGGAGCCCGATCGCGGCGTCGTCAAATGGGCCGAGAACGCCAATCCCGGCCTGATGCCGCAGGATCCGGGCGAGTATTTCGACAGCGAGGAGTCGTTGACCGACTGGATGGGCCGCTGGACCCAGGAGGGCGACGACGACCAGGCGGTGCGCGGCATGCTCGGACGCCTGCTGTTCTCGGGTGACGAAGTCAAGAAGCCCGTGAAGGTGCTGTCCGGAGGCGAGAAAGGCCGCATGATGTTCGGCAAGCTGATGCTCGGCCGGCACAACGTGCTGCTGATGGACGAGCCGACCAATCACATGGACATGGAATCGATCGAGTCGCTCAACCTCGCGCTCGACAAATACAAGGGCACCTTGCTGTTCGTCTCGCACGACCGCGAGTTCGTCAATTCGCTGGCCACGCGCGTGCTCGAGATCAAGCCCGAAGGCATCGTCGATTTCCAGGGCAGCTACGACGAGTATCTGACCACGCAGGGCGTGGAATAATTTGCCTCAGTTTCCAACCAACTCGAAACGATAGAGTAGAGCGTCAATGAAAATCACGCACGTGGGGCATGCCTCCATCCTGATCGAAACCGCTGGAGTCAGCGTTCTCTCGGACCCCTGGTGGAAAGGTCCGTGCTTCGGCGCCCAGTGGTGGCTCTATCCACGAGCCCACCTGGTTGCGATCGCGGAGACGCGACCCGATTACATATATATTTCGCACGGGCACCACGACCATTTTCATCCGGGAACGTTGAAAACATTCGATCGCAAGACAAAGATTCTGGTTTCGGCCCACACCGGTTTGACACCGGCATTGCAGGACCTTGGATTTGAAGTCATAGAGGTGACGGACCAGAAGCCCGTGCTGCTCGGCACCAGCGGGATCGAATGCCGCATTATTCGCACTTGCGGAGACGATACGCTGATGACCCTGAACGACGGGGTCGGTGTCTGTGTGAACATCAATGACGCATTGCATTCAGCACCGGACAAGATACAAGATGAATATATTGCGTTGCTCAGGCAATTGCATCCGAAAATCGATTATGTATTTTGCGGGTACGGCGTTGCCTCCCATTTCCCGAACTGCTACGTCATTCCCGGAAAAGACCGCGAGGAAACCGCGTTGCGGCGACAGCAGTATTTCAACCGCAAATGGGCACACCTGGTGCGGGATTTGAATCCTGTCTTCGGATTCCCGTTCGCCGCCGACGTGGTGTTTCTGGAGAACGACCTGTTCTGGGTCAACGGTGTTTCTCACAATGGCGAGAGACCCACAACGCTATTTAGATCGATCTACCCGGAATCGAAAGTCGAGGTCATGGATATCGCACCTGGTTTCGTGATCGAAGACGGAGAGGTCAAGCAGCCGGTTTTTCGCCTTCCTCTGGAGGATTCTTCCATTCGGCAGCAATATTCGGATGAAATCGAGCGCGCCAATCGCTATGGAGGGACGGGCACATCGCAGATCGTCGAGGTTCAAAACATGCTTCTAGGCAATCTCGCCGCCTGTGGCGACTATCTGGCGGACTATCGAGACGACTATCGGTTCCTGATCCAGTTCCGCAATGCGGATAGCGCAATTGCGATTCACAAACACGGGCGAAAAATCGATATCCAAAGGATCGACGCGGCTGAAGTGCCTGCATTCGATATTTCTTACACGACTCGAGTCTCATATCTCAAATGGGCAATGACCCAACCTTATGGCGATGAGATTCTTTTCGTTGGATCGGGTGGGATTTTCGAATTCAGGAACAAGCGTGATGCCGTCGATAATCTGCAGCGGGAATTTATCCATCTGCTACGAAACCCGAAGCTCGGTATCGGGACGAGGCGAACCCAGGAGCTCCGTGTCGTGCGCCATGCGAAGAACGCAGTCAAGAAATTTCTGGGCCGATACGATATGGACTTGTACGATCTGGGCACCTGGACGGTGTTCACGAAATAGTCTCGCGCTCCGTGCCATTCATGTTCCGAAACAACTTTGCAAGGTGGGCTGATTCATGAAGACATTCGACAAGCTCTACATCAACGGCCAGTGGGTCACGCCGCACGGCAAGGGCACCATCGACGCCGATCACGCCGCGACTGAAGAGGCGATCACGCGCATCCCCGAGGGCGACGAGGCCGACGTCGATGCGGCGGTCGCGGCGGCGCGGGCTGCGTTCGACGGCTGGTCGAACACGCCGGTCGCCGTGCGCGCTGAAGCGCTGCGCAAGATATCGTCCGCGCTCGCCGCGCGCGCGGACGACATCGCGATGGCGATCGCCACCGAAGTCGGCATGCCGCTCAAGCTCGCGCGCCGCATCCAGACCGATGGGCCGGTCGCGAACTGGGCTGCCTACGCCAAGGTCGCGGAGAATTTCGAGTTCGAGAAGCGGGTCGGCTCCTCGCTCGTGATCCGCGAGCCGATCGGAGTGGTCGGTTGCATCACGCCCTGGAATTTCCCGTTGAACCAGATCACGCTGAAGGTCGCGCCCGCGATCGCTGCGGGGTGCACGGTGGTGCTGAAGCCGTCCGAGGTCGCACCGACCGTTGCGTTCATCCTGGCCGAAGCGATCGATTCGGCCAGTTTGCCCAAGGGCGTCTTCAATCTCGTGACCGGCTATGGACCGGTCGTGGGCGAGGCACTCGCGAAGCACCCCGAGGTGGACATGATCTCGTTCACCGGCTCGACGCGCGCGGGTCGCCGCGTCGGCGAAGTCGCGGCGCAGACCATCAAGCGCGTCGCGCTCGAACTCGGCGGCAAGTCGGCTTCGGTGATCCTCGACGACGCGGACTTCGCGACGGCGATCAAGGGCACGATCGGCAATTGCTATCTCAATTCGGGACAGGCCTGCATCGCGCAGACGCGCATGCTGGTTCCCGCAGCGCGCTTCGACGAAGCCAAGGGGCTGGCCAGGCAGGCGGCTGAACGATTCACGATCGGCGACCCGCTCGACGAAGGCGCCAAGCTCGGTCCGCTGGTGTCGCGCACGCAGCGCGATCGCGTCGTCGGCCTGATCGACAAGGCGATCAAGGAAGGTTCCGAACTCGTGACCGGCGGCTCGGACGCGCCGATGGAGAAAGGTTATTTCATCAGACCGACGGTGTTCGCAACCACCGATTCGAAATCGACCATTGCGCAGGAGGAGGTGTTCGGCCCGGTCTTGACGATTCTTCCCTATGCCGACGAGGACGAGGCGGTGCGCATCGCCAACGACACGCCCTACGGATTGGGCGGCGGCGTGTGGGGCGAGGAAGAGCACGCGATCAGGGTCGCGCGCCGCATCCGCACCGGCCAGATCGACATCAACGGTGGTCCCTACAATCCGCGTGCGCCTTTCGGCGGCTACAAGCAGTCGGGCAACGGCCGCGAGAGCGGCGTCTACGGCTTCGAGGAGTTCCTCGAATACAAATCGCTGCAATTGAAGCCGCAGCCCAAGCCGGGTGAGGAGACCGCGAAGGCCGCCTGAACCCATTCGTGCGCGCGAGCCGTGCGCGTGACGAGACTATGAGTCCCGGCGTGCGCTGAATGAGGCGCATAGCACGCGTCCTCGTCTGGTTGATCGCGATCGTCGTCTTGATCGCGATCGTTCTGGCCTTCACGTATCGCCAGCTCACGCTGCCGAAGGTCGATGGTTCGCTGACCATCGCGGGCCTGTCGGCGCCGGTCGACGTGGTGCGCGACGCCGAAGGCATACCGCACATCTACGCCGCGAGCGACGACGACGCGTGGTTCGCGCTCGGCTTCGTGCATGCGCAGGACCGGCTCTGGCAGATGGAGATGAACCGGCGCACCGCGGCCGGCCGGCTCGCCGAAGTACTCGGCCCAGGTGCGCTCGATACCGATCGCTTCCTGCGCACGCTCGGCGTCTATCGCAATGCACAGGCCATGGAAACACGCCTGAACGACCACACGCGACGTGCGCTCGCGCGCTACGCGGCCGGCGTCAATGCCAATCTCGAACAACGCAAGCACAGTCCGCGCGCCGCGCTGCCGCCCGAATTCCTGCTGACCGGCGCGCCCTTCCCGGCGCCGTGGACGCCCCCGGATTCGATCGCATGGTCGACCATGATGGCTTGGGATCAGTCGACCAACTGGTCCAGCGAGTTGATGCGCATGCGGCTCTCGCAACGATTGACGAAGCAGCAGATCGACGAGTTGCTGCCGCCGTATCCTGGCAACCCACGCGTTGCGCCCGATGGAACCAGGACCGATGCGGTGCCTGATGCGCCGCTTCAAGTCGCCGACTACACCGCGCTCTATCGCAGCCTGAAGGAAGAGGGCGCCGCGCTGTCGGAGGCCGCCGCATCGCTGATCGCGCTCGCGCCGCCGGGCCACATCGAAGGCAAGGGTTCGAACAACTGGGTCGTATCGGGCGCGCGGGCCACGTCGGGCAAGCCGCTGCTCGCCAACGATCCGCATCTCGACTTGTCGGCGCCGTCGATCTGGTACCTGGCGCATCTGTCGGCGCCCGATCTGAACGTGATCGGCGCGACCTTGCCCGGCATTCCGTTCGTGGTGATCGGCCGCAATGACCGCGTCGGCTGGGGCCTGACCAACACCGGCCCCGATACGCAGGATCTCTACCTCGAAGAGCTGCGCGACAACGGCGGGCAGCCCGAGGCGCGCACGCCGGACGGCTGGCAGCCGCTGGTCACGCGAACCGAAGTGATCGGTGTCAAGGGTGGAGCCGACGTCCTGCTGAACGTGCGCGCCTCGCGACACGGGCCGCTCATCTCCGACGTCTCGCGCGCCGCCACCGATGCCACGCGCCAGATCGGCAATCGCAAGTACGCCATCGCGTTTCAATGGGCCGCACTACGCGACGACGACAAGACCATGCAAGCCGGTCTTGCGATCGATCGCGCGACCGACTGGACCAGCTTCGTCGCCGCGGTCCGCGATTTCCATTCGCCGCAGCAGAACATCGTCTATGCGGACGTGGACGGCAACATCGGCTTCATCGCACCGGGCCGCGTCCCGATCCGCAGGCCGGATAACGACCTGAAGGGACGGGCGCCGGCGCCGGGCTGGGACGCGCGCTATGACTGGGAGGGCTTCGTTGCGTTCGAGGATCTGCCGCAGCGGCTGAACCCGCCCCAAGGTCGCATCGTGACGGCCAATCACAAGATCGTGCAGGACGACTATGTGCCCTATCTCACCTCGGAATGGGCAGCGCCGTTTCGCGCACGGCGCATCGAGGAATTGCTCGACGCGACACCGCGCCACGACGTCGCGAGCTTCGCGAAAATCCAGGGCGATGTGCGATCGCTGCCTGCGGTCCGACTTCTCCCGATATTGTTGAAGACGCCGCCATCGAACGACGTTGCGAAGGATGTGATCGCGCGGCTCTCGACGTGGGACGGGACGATGAACGCCAGTCGTCCCGAGCCGCTGATCTTCGCGGCATGGATGCGCGAGCTGACGCGACTGGTCACGCGCGACGAACTCGGGTCCGATCTGTTCGCCGATTACTGGGAACAGCGCACCGTCTTCATGATCAACGTCCTTTCGAATCGCGACGGCCAGAGCCGCTGGTGCGACGACGTCACGACGCCTGCGGTCGAGACCTGCGCACAGATGCAGACCAGGGCGCTCGACCTCGCGCTCGCCGATCTCACGCGCCGTATAGGGCCGAACAGAAACGAGTGGCGCTGGGATCTGCTTCACGTCGCGCGCTCCGAGCATCGGCCCTTCGCGCGCGTGCCGCCACTCGACCGCATCTTCGACCTGCGCGTGCCGGTCGGAGGCGACACCCATACGGTCAACCTCGCGGATTATGCGATCCGCAACGAGGGTGAACCGTTCATCGATCGTCACGGGCCGAGCCTGCGGCAGATCATCGACTTCGGCGACCTCGAGCAATCGCGCTTCGTGCAATCGACCGGGCAATCGGGCAATCGCCTGTCGCCGCTCTATGCGAGCTTCGTCAAGCGCTGGGCCGCAGTCGAATCGGTGCCGATGCGCATGCACCGTGCGGAAGTAGAGAAGGACGCGCGAGCCACGCTGCACATGACGCCTTGAGAGGTGGCCTGCTCGGCTGATGTCGAGTGCCTACTCGGCCAATGCCGTTCCCGTGGGATCCGCTTCATGCGCGAGCACACCAGGCGCGATGTCGGGCATCAGCTCGGCTTCGTCCGAGGTGGCCTCCCGAAAAAACACCATCAAGAGAACGAGGATCACCGGGCCGATCACCAATCCGACAACGCCCATCGAGATCACGCCGCCGAAGATCCCGAAGATGATCGCGAGGAAGGGGAGGCTGGTGCCGCCTTTGATGAGGATCGGGCGGATCGTGTAGTCGACGCCGAGCACGACGATCAAGCCGACGACGAAAACCGCAATCGCTGCGAACGTTTCGCCATTGGCGCCCAGTCCGATGCTGATGACCGCGAGCAGCAAGGGCGCGGCACCCGGCACGAATGCCAGTATCGCGAGCGCGGTGCCGAGCAGTACCGCCGAAGGAACGCCCGCGAGGTAGAGCACGTTCGACAGCACGATCGCCTCGGCGAAGCCCACGATCACGAGGCCGTTGACCGCCGCACGCAGCGCCTGCGGCACGCGGATCACGTACTCGCTCCAGCGTTTGCCGAGCCAGCGATTGCCGATCGCGCCGATGCGCTCGATCAGCTGCGGGCCGTCGCGATAGAAAAAATAGAGCACCCACAACGCGAAGAACAGCGTTGCGATACGTCCGGTCAGGCCGATCAGGAAGAACTGCGCGGCCGCCTGCACGATGTCGATCTTGGTGGACAGCGTCGTGCGCAGGAAGGTCGAGAGCTGATTGGGTGCGGCCAGATAGAGATTCCATCGCTCGCGCAAGAAATCCCCGATCCACGGCAAGTGGCTCAACCACTCGGGTGCGGGCGCGCCTTGCGCATCGACGTGAACGAGATAGGACGCGACCGTCACGATGTCCTGCGTCACGAACACGATCAAGAGCACCATCGGCCCGACCAGCAAGACGCAGATGAGCGCAGTGGTCAGCGCCGATGCGATCTTGCGGCGGCCCCGGCATTGCGTTTCGATGCGCAGGTATAGAGGCCACGACGCGATCGCGATGATGGCCGCCCAGATGATCGCGAGCAGAAAGGGCTTGAGGACGACGAACGCACCCGCGAGGATCAGGCAGGTGAACAGGATGCTGACGATCTGCTTGCCCGACAGTTTGTTTTCCACGCTCATGTTGATGCGGTCGACGTCATGGGCCCGTGCCTGACAGGAATCCAGCCAGCATATACAAGCTCGGCGTTCCAACAAAAAAGGGTGGACCGAAGTCCACCCTGATTGCCACCGGAGCTCGCCCTGACGGGGCTGGCTCCGTCGGCGTGCCGCTCAACTCTGACGCGATGCCGGCGCGGGAGGGAAAGGCTGACCGCCGGCGCCATTGGTGAAGTCCAGCGGCGAGACCGGGCTCTGCTGACCCACCCCAGGCTTGGACCAGTCGCACACACCGCTCGCGAATACCGTCTGCAAGCGCGTGAGCTGGCCCGCACTGAACGTTACCGGCGCGTAGTCGGCCGCAACCAGCGGCTTCAGTTGGCACTTGAGGATGTTTTCCGTGCGGGCGCCGCCGGCCACCTGACGCGGTGAAGCGTGGATCGCGAGACGAGCGTCGGCATCGCAAGTCGCCTGGTTGGTGACTTTGGTCGAGAACGTCGTGTCGGTCGTGAGATAACAGAAATCGAAGGCAGTGGCTGGTTTGGCTACTATCACTTGTGCCTGGGTGCGCGTATCGTTTATCGCAACCTTGGGCACGCTGGTGTTCAGCGCCGTCAACCACTGGTCCATCGTCAGGAACGACATCAGCGTCAAGCCCGAAGCCGCGGGCGGTAGGAGGCCCGTGCCATAGCGCCAGATCACTTGGTTGGCGTGGCCGCCCGCATCCTGGTCGAGGCGATCACGTTCCGAAAAACTTCTCCAGATGTAGTGGATGCCTTGCTCGTCATATCCGCGCTGATCGATGATCGCGACCTTGCCGAGGTTCTGGCCATTCGACACGATGCCGGCGCGATAGGCGATCGGCAACGCAGCCGCATCGGCGGTCGAACGCGCCGCCACGAGAACGTTGTCGGGATCATTGCCTCCGATCTTCTCGTTCAACGTCACGAACTCCTCGGAGGTGATCGCGCCCGATTTCAGCGCGCCCAGTCCGTATTGGACGCCGACGTTGTCGTACGTCAGGTTCGCCCGCGTCGTGCCCGGCGCGATACCCCACACCTGCTTGGCGGCGTCCGGATCGGTGCAACGCGTTCCGTTGGGGTTGGTGAGCGGGTCGTAGACGAGTGCGGGCGGCAGTTCGCAATTATTGCGCGCCACTGCGCCCGGCTGCGTGCCCATGTCGCCATTGGCGTTCAAGACCACGCGCGGGATGTAGTTGCCCGGCTTGTTGGCATTGCCGAACGCATTGTTCCAGGAGTGGCAGCCGAGCTGGTCGAGGTGGCCGTTGATCGCAGTCTTCTTGGCGTTGATCTGCGTCTGCGTCAGGCCGGCTGTCAATGCCTTCCACTCCGGGGAGACGTATGCGTTCACGAGCAACACGCAGTCGGCGACCTCGAGTCCGGTCGTGATCGAGTCGGGAAAATCGCATGAGACCTGGATGCCGTCGAGCAATCCGGGATAGATCGACGACGCGGTGTTCTGCTGGATCGAGCCGCCCGAGCAACCATTGCCCGCGAGGTACTTGATCTCTCCGTACGCGTCGACGATGTGTTCCTTCATCATCATCAGCGTCTCACTCATCAGTACGCGATTGGAGTTGTAGAGCGAATCGGTCAGGCTGTTGTCCACCACCATGAAGCCGCGCGACAACGCGGCATCGTCGGTCCAGGTCTGTTCGCTGCGGAACTGCCGACGGGGCTGGCCGGTACTGGCGCCGAACGTATAGACCACCTTGCGGTTCCACTGCGCCTGCGGCGCAGTCGGCGTCCACGGCGTCGTGGGGTCGTACAGCACCGCGATATCGAGGATGCCGCGATTGATCGTGCCGCGCTCGACACGCACGATGTACGGCACCGTCAGCCCCGCATCGGTGGTGGTCGTGGCGAGGTCAGCAGGCTTCGCGGCGTTCGGATCGTAGGGCTTGTAGCAAGGGTTGGCCGGCGGTGTCGCCGGCGGATTCGGGTCGGGCAGGGCAGTGCTGCAACCCGCGGTGGTGGTCTTGTAGTAGAGCTTGAATTCGGTCGCGATATTGCACTGGGCATCGACCGCATTGGTCGACAGGCCGCTGGCATTGGTCGCGGGCGTGTTCCCGCTGGCCGACGTTGCGACCGGCGTGGCGCACACCCAAGGCAGGATCTGCGCGCCCGAATAGACGGGGCCGCCGATGGCGTGATTGTTGATCGTCAGCGTCGACGAAAATCCTGCAGCGCGTGCGGTCAGGACGTTGTTGCCATTGGAGAGGCCCGTGACGAGTCCGATGACCCGCCCATTCGACGACGGACGCGCCGCGAACTGGCTGGTCACGTCACGGCCTCCGACGTCGACTTGCAGCGCGGCCGGAGGGATGCCGGCGGGCAGGCCGATCTCGACGAGCGTGTCGCCGCCACTCACCATGTCGGCTCGATTCGAAAGCGTCTTGATGGTCGGCGCAAACGAAGTCTGCTGCCCATCGTTATTGCCGTTGCCTCCACAACTGCTCAGCAACAATGCCGTGCCCATCGCAACGCCAGTGCATTTCAGCCAGTAGCGGGCACGAAGCCGCGCCGCTCGACGCACAAAAGAAACCCCGATTCCGAAAACGGACGAGTTCAGACGATGCATTGATGTCTCCTGATTGTTGTTGGCATCTCTCGGTGGATGCCGAACGCTTCGAGTCGTCCTGCGACGCTGCGTGCGTCGACGAACGATAACCAAGTCCGATCGAGAGCGCCAATGATTTTTACTCGACGCGTCAGATCGCTTGTTCACCGGACCTCGGACGCCGACCCGCTCTTCCTTGCGCTGGCTGCAGAATCTCTCGCGCGTCGCCCCGAAGGCGCGTGGCGAGTTCGCTTGCCAGCCGAAGCCGACGCAACAGCCAGGGACTGAGGTCGCGCTCGAACGGGTCCGGCAAGCTCGTCAAGTCGAACGATGCATCCGCTTGCGTCGCCGGTATCGTCGTCGGCTCGTCTTGTCCGGTCAGCGTATCGCCGATGGTTTCGGCGGCGTGTTGCAATGGAGAGGCCGACAGCTCCGCATTCAGCCGTCCGCGGCGCAAGAGGAGCATGGTCTTTACGGCCGTCAGTTGTGCGAGCAGTTGATAGCTGTGCGCAAGCAGGTGCTCCAGAGGCTCGAGCGGAGGCCGTGCTGCTCGTGGGTCCGACAGCGATCGCTGTGTGGCCTGAACCAGCGCCGACAAGCTGTCGTACGCCTCGCGGCGCGCGAGACGCCACTCGAGTTCGGGCGTGTTGTCTACCGCATCGAGCGGCCCAGACCCAAACTCAGGCGCGCATGACGCGCGTGCGCGTCGAGCGTGCGCCTGACCAGCGAAGGAATCTGTGTGCGTTCCCAAGAAGGCAGGACGTAGCTGAAGGCCCACGCGACCGCAACGCCGATCAGCGTATCGGCCACGCGTTCGAGCGCATCGAACGTCAGGCTCGCGCCCGCATTGAGAAGATGTGCCTGGATCAGGGCGAGGATGGTGGCCGCGATCGCGGTTTCCAGATAGCGCCGGATCGCAAAGGCGTGCGCCGCACCTTGAGCCAGCCTCACGATCAGCAGCAGCAGGCAAGTTGAGCGCCTGCAACGTGCCGGCGACAAGACCTCCGAGCAGCGTACCGGCCACGCGGCTGTTACGGCGCTCGATGGTCTGCGCGAGGCTTCCGCGCAGGACCACGACGATCGTCAACAGGATCCAGTAGTCGTGCGTCCCCCACGGCATGGCAAGCGAGATCGCATACCCCGTCGCGATCGCAAGGGCGGCGCGAATGGCGTGACGCAGTGGCGGGGCGTCCCCTCGCCACAAGGTGCGAAAGGGCCGCAACGACCAGCCCGTCGGACTCGTGAACATCTGCCACGACGCGCGCACGACTGCGAGATCGGGCTTGACCTCGCTGCGGGCCAGTGCGATCAGGCGAAGAAACTCGTCGTCGATGTGTCCCACGCGATCGGCCAATCCGCGCGCGAGGATGGCCACCGACGGCAATGCATCGGTCGACGATGAAAGCGCGCTCTGGATGTCCCATTGCAGGCTCTGGAGACGTGGCCGATGACTCGCGAAAGGGCGCGGCTTGCGGCCTGTCAGCAGACTATCGGCCAAGTGCTCGATCTCGCCAGCCAATTGCTCGAGCGTTTGCCCGAGCGCATCGAGGACCGGTTCGTGGCCCGGTGTTGCGATCAGCAGCTCGAGGTCGAGCCCGCACGCGAGCAGGTGATCTCGCATTTCCAGAATCTGGATGAGCATGCCAGCCCAACCTTGTCGACGAGGCGTGCGCGGTGACTCGAGCACGATGTCGCGCGCGTTCTGGAACTGGTCGGCAAGCGCCGCTTGCTGGCGCAGCGGTTGGCCATGCGGCTGTCCGCCGGGTCGCCGCGCTCGATCAGCGGTCGAAACTCGAAAGCCTGCGTGCGCATCAATGCAGCGATCGACAACAGCGTGTCGGCCAGCATCTGCACGCGATATCGTGCGTTGAGCGCCAGGTTGGCGAGCGTGCGTGATCAGATAACAGCCGGCGCCGAGCGCGAAATAACTGCTGCTCTTGAGAGCCGCGTCGCCATCCGACCCGGGCGGAGCCGCCATCGAGAAAACGATCGCAAGCATCGCGGCGACCGAGATCGGTATGCCGCGCTTTCCCCACGTCGCGCCGAGAAACGCGAAGAAGGACGCAGGTACCAGTAGCAGCCCGAGCCGCAGCGGATCGGCATGCAGGATCTGGACGCCGAAGAAAAGCGGTAACGCGATGACCACCGCCGGCAGCAGCTGAAAAATTTCCCGCGACGTGGCGCGGGCTGATCGGGAGGCGACGCGGCAATCACGCCGATCGCGGCTGCGGCGGAAGCGAACGGCCGAGGAAGAGGTGGACCGTGCCCGAGATCAGGAACAACCCAAAGGCCACGACAAACCGTTCGTCACGTAGTAGCTGAGCGCCCGCGCATGAGTCGGGACGCGCGATCGGAGATCGCCTTGCGAAGCGATATCAATGTGCTGGATGGCGCTTCAAGTGATGCAATCCTGTTTTGCCCGCTTGGTGTGCACGCCGTCGTCGAATTGAGTAACGCTCCAATTCAATTGGGTTAGGGCCAAGATTTCTGCGGCGAGCCCGCGGGCCAAGATCACAAAGTCAGCCCTGCCGCTCGCTGGCGTCGCGGACGATGCCCATGACTGGCGGACCTCCTATGAGGTCGGTTCGACGAGGCGCGGTTCCTCTTTTCCGTTGGCTTCGAGCCAATGCTCGTCCGGCTCGATCGCGCCGATCTTCACGATCAGTCGATATCCAGCGAGACGCAAGATGACGACGATGAGGAGGTACACGAACAAGCCGCTGATCGTGCCGATGACGGTGCTGGTGGGTTGCATAGCGGCAATGTCGGCAGGGCCTGCGAAAGCTGAGGCGTTGAGATACCCGCTGTTGCGCCACGCCCCTAGCCGAGGTTGCCGCCTCGTGTTCCTCGCCGCATAGAGGGGGACGCCGCGTTTTGTTAACATAATACAAATTATGCGCAGCTCGACGAAGAGGCAGATGCCCGGGGAAGGCGTCAACGCGAAAGACGTCGCGCAACGACGTACAGCACGGCCACAGCCACACCGACGATCAGCAATGCGCTCGGACCTGCCCTCGGCGCGCCGAGCGCATGCGTCTGCATGACGAAGCGGCTCGGACGTTTTTGCAGGCGGCTGGTGCGGGCCGATCGCTGCGTCGCGCCACCGATGGATGTCCCACGGCGCCTGCTGGAGTAGTCGTATCCGAGATGGTGTTGCATCGACATACCGTTATGCGGTCGCGTGAGCCCGTTACTTCAGGGGCCGGTTACTTCAAGGTTTCGCGCGGCTGTTTGGTTGACCGCGATATTTGGCGCGCCATGCGACTTCCTGTTCGCGCAGCCATAGCGCGTTGTCGGAATCGCCCACACGCGTCGCGAAGCCGGCTGCCGTGAGATCGCGCTCGTTGATGAGCGTGGGATCGGCGCCTTCATCGATCAACAATCCGCACACGTCCGCGTGATCGCCGCGCGCGGCCATCATCAGCGGCGTGGTCTTGTTGGGCGACTCGGCGTCGATATAGGCCGAGTGCTCGAGCAGCAGCTTGACGATGTCGACGCTGCCGATAGCCGCCGCATAGTGGAGCGCGGTCCATCCGACGCGATTGACCTCTGCGCTGCGCGCGATCAGCTTTTCCGCCACCTCCCTTTGATTGCGCCACGCCGCGATCATCAATGCGGTTTCGTTCGCCGCATCGGTACGTTCGATATCGACTTTCCGATGAGCGATCAGGTATTCGGAGACGCGATGCGCATCGTTGCGTATCGCCGCGATCAACACCGTGTCGCCCTTCGCATCGGTCGCGTTGGGATCGACCACGCCGTCCTGGATCAGTCGACGCACGTCGCGCAGATTGTCGATCGCCACTGCAGCGAACAAGTCATCCACCGACGATGCGGCGACTGCCTGCGTGAATGCACACATCACCAGCAGCCAAGCAAACCAACCGGATCGCAGTCTCATGCAGGCCTCGCCGCTTTGAACAGTTCGAAGAAATTGCGCGTGGTCGCTTCGCCGACTTCATCGATCGCGACGCCGCGCAGCTCGGCGAGCTTCGCTGCGACATGCGACACGAAGGCGGGTTCGTTGGTCTTGCCGCGAAAGGGCACGGGCGCCAGGTAAGGCGAGTCGGTCTCGATCAGCATTCGCGACAGAGGCACACGTTGCGCCACGCCCTGCAATGCCTTGGCATTCTTGAAGGTCACGATGCCGGAGAAGGAAATATGAAAACCGAGGTCGATCGCCGCCTCGGCCACTTCCCGACTTTCGGTAAAGCAATGCATCACCCCACCCGCCTCCCCCGCCCTCTCCTCGCGCATGATGCGCAAGGTATCCTCGGCTGCGGAACGCGTGTGGATGACGAGCGGCTTGCCCGCTTCGCGCGCGGCGCGGATGTGCACGCGAAAGCGTTCGCGCTGCCACTCGAGGTCGCCGGTGAGCCGGTAATAGTCGAGCCCGGTTTCCCCGATGGCAATTACGCGCGGATGGGCGGCAAGGCCTACCAGCTCACCGACCGTGGGTTCGCGCGTGTCTTCGTAGTCGGGGTGCGTGCCGGTCGATGCATAGAGATTCGACGCGCTTTCGGCGAGCGCGAGCACGCGCGGGAAGTCGGCCAGATCGACGGAGATGCAAAGCGCATGCGTCACACGATTCGCGCGCATGTTCTCCAAGACCTCTGGCATGCGATCGGCGAATTCGGGAAAGTCCAGATGACAGTGCGAGTCGATGAACACGATGCAAGGGAAGAAGTAGAAAGTCAGCTTGCGGAGTCGCTCGGTTGCGCGCGAAGAGCGTCGAGACGCAGCCCGACGATGACCAGGTCGCGCTCGACCGTGTCGAGCAATGCGACGCGTGGCAACGTTCCCCAATGTGCGAAACCGTGCGATTCGAAGAGCCGCAGGCTCGCTTCGTTGTGCCCGAAGATGAAGCCGAGCAAGGTGCGGATCGCCAGCGACGGTGCATGGGCGATCGCGCGTTCGAGCAGCATCTTCCCCAATCCCTTTCCCCGCGCGCTCTCGGCGAGGTAGATGCTGACTTCGACGGTAGCGCCATAGGCCGGACGACCGTAGAAATCGGAGAAGCTCAACCAGCCGAGCATCGCGTCACCGTCCTTGGCGATCCACAGCGGACGGCGCCCGGGGTTGTGCGCACGAAACCACGCGAGGCGGCTCTCCACGCTGACCGGCTCGAGATCGGCGGTGACGCCACGCCCTGCAATGGTTGCGTTGTAGATCGCGACGATTCCAGGCAGGTCGGCGTCGACCGCATCGCGGAGCTCAAGGGGCATCAAGGCGGGACATCAATGCGAGGACTCTGCGCAGACAGCGACGAGCGGCATCAAAGCGTATGCGTGGCCCTCGACGACTTCAGCGCCGCACCGAGGGTTTCCTCGATGCGATGTCGCGCGGCGCGGCCGCCGTCATCGTCGGAGAAATGCACGCCGATTCCCTGCGCCTTGTTGTTGTGTGCGCCCTGCGGCGTGATCCACGCGACCTTGCCGGCAACCGGAAGCTTGGCCGGGTCGTCCATCAACGAGAGCAGCAGATAGACATCGTCACCGACCTTGTAGGGCCGTCCGGTCGGCACGAAGATGCCGCCGTGTTTCAGGTAGGGCATGTAGGCCGCGTAGAGAGCGGCCTTTTCCTTGATGTTGAGCGACAGCACGCTCGGCCGGGTCACCGGTGCTGGCGTCTTGGTATCGTCTGTCATGCGGTCACTTATCGCGGTGCGCATCCATGGGTCGGATCAGATTCGAGTCGTTTCACGCGGTAGCCGCCATTGCGTCGGCATAAGCAAGCAAAAGGCTTTCGAGCATCAGCCTGGCATTGAGCGGGTGATCGACCGTGCGCCGAGCCGCCGCGAGCCGCTGATCCATCGCCAACAAGGCCTCGATATGCGTTCTCGCAAGCAGTGCCGCAATGACGCTCGAGTGCGCCGGATGATAGCGTATCCGCGCTGTCATTTTCATCGCAATGCAGTCGGCCAGCCACTGTTGCATCCACCTCACCGTCAATGTGGGCGCGACCTTGGCGAAGGCCTCCGCGGTCGCCAGAGCTTCCGCGCCGCCAGGACGTGCGAGGAAGTCGATGAACTCGCAATGAAGCCGTAGCGTGTCCTCGTCCTTCGACGCGCGCACGGCCGCGAAGGGTGCGCCGCCGGAGGCCGCCAACAGCGCGTCCGCTTCGGCCACCCCTTGCGCCTTCAACCAAGCCAGCGCGACATCGCGTGACGGCGTGGGTACGAAGATTTTCTGGCAGCGCGACAGGATGGTCGGCTTGATGCGCCCGATATGGTCCGCAACCAGGATGAAGACGGTCGCCGGCGGCGGCTCTTCGAGCATCTTCAGGAATGCGTTGGCAGAGTCCTCGTTGACGGCTTCGAGAGGTTCGAGCAATACCACCCGATGGCGCCCGCGATGCGTGGCAACCGAAAGAAATTCGTTGAGTGCGCGGATCTGATCGATCCTGATTTGTTTGCTCGGGGCGCCCCGTTTTTGCGCCGCCCTATCCGCGCCGGCGTCTTTCCCCGAGTCGCCATCGTCATCGGTTTCTCCTTCCGTGTCGATTCCCGCTTCTGCCGCGAGTGAATCGCTGGTGACGAATCGAAAGTCCGGATGATTGCCCTGATCGAACCACAGGCAGGCCGGACAGGCATCGCATCCCCCTGCGCTCCTGGTCGAAGGATCGGCTTCGCACAGCAGCGTGCGCGCGAATGCGCGGCCCAGTGTGCGCTTGCCGATCCCGGTCTGACCGTGCAGGAGCATGGCATGGTGAACCTGCACAGACGAGGTCGCCATACGATCCAACAACGGGGTTAGCCACGGAGGAAGCATTGTCAACTCGTTCTGCCAGAAAGACTTGAGGCGTGATGTTCGTTCGATACCTCAAGCGCTCCGCAGGAAATGTTAAATAATTTCATATCAGACATTTGAACAAAGACTTGTGATCACATGTTCAAGCTGAACTCGAATCTCCGAAATACCTTGCGCCCCATCGATAACGCAATATCGATCGGGCTCGTCGGTCGCAAGCCTGAGATATTCGCCTCGCACCCGTTTCGAGAAATCAAGGGCCTCGCGCTCGAAACGATCGGGCTCGCGCGATCCTTGCATGCGCTGCTGCGCGGTTTCGGCGTCGAGATCGAAAAGCAGGGTGAGCCCGGGTTCGAGATCGGGATGCACCCAATTACGGAGCACATCGATCTTTGCCGGAGGCAATCCCCTGCCCTCTCCCTGGTACGCGTAAGTGGCGTCGGTGAATCGATCGCACACCACCCAGCCGCCTCCCGCAAGCGTCGGCGCGATCACCTCGGCGATGTGCTGACGACGCGACGCGAACATCAACAGCGCCTCGGTCTCGAGATCCATCGGCACATGCAGCAGCAAGTCGCGCAGCGACTCGCCGAGCGCGGTGCCGCCGGGCTCGCGTGTCAGGACGACCTCGTCTTGACTCCGTGCGCGCAAGGCCTCGGCAAACCATTCGACGTGCGTGCTCTTGCCCGCACCATCGACGCCTTCGAAGGTGATGAAGCGCCGGTGGCGCCGAACGTCTGACGGCATGCGAGGGATCTTCCCGTGGGCCCTAGGGCGCGCGCGCTGGCGACGGCGAAGGCCGTGGTGCAACTCCGCGCTGATAACGATCGACGGCGCGATTGTGGTCCGAAAGTTTCCCCGAGAACTCGCTCGTGCCATCGCCGCGCGCGACGAAGTACAACGCATCGCTGTTCGGTGGATTGAGCACGGCGGTCAGTGCCGCGGCGCCCACCAGCGCGATCGGCGTGGGCGGCAACCCGGGTCTGGTGTAGCTGTTGTACGCTGTGTCGGTCAGCAGATCGGCACGGCGCAGGTTGCCGTCGAAGCGTGCGCCCAGCCCGTAGATCACGGTGGGATCGGTCTGCAGCAACATGCCGCGCCTGAGGCGGTTGATGAAGACCGCGGCAACCTGCGGCCTGTCCTCAGCGCGGCCCGTTTCCTTTTCGACGATCGATGCCAGGATCAATGCCTCGTACGGCGTGGTGAACGGCAGGTCGGGCGCGCGCGCCGCCCATGCGTCGGCAAGACGCTTCTGCTGCGCGCGGTAGGCGCGCCGGTATAGGTCGAGGTCGGTGGTGCCGCGCGTGAAGGTGTAGGTATCAGGAAAGAACAGGCCCTCGGACGAGACCTGCTGCGCACCGATCGCAGCGAGCAGCTCGGCATCGCTCATCGCACGCGCGGTCTGCTTGATGTCCGTGCGGCTGGCGATCAACGCGCGCATTTGCGCGACGGTCCAGCCCTCCGGAACCACCAGTTGGATGTGCACGACATCACCGCTTTCCATCCTGTCGAGCAGCCGCTCCGGCGTGATCGATGGCGCGATCGCATAGGTTCCGGCCTGCAGGCGCGTCGCGCGGCTCTCGATACGCGCAAGCAATGTGAGCATCAAGGAACTGACGGGAACACCACCTGTTTGCAACTGGGCCCCGATCGAACGCACCGACGAGCCTGGCGCGATCGTCACTTCGATACTCGCCGCGTTCGATTCCGCGGCGATCGATCGATGCGCCCACCAGTGAAGTCCATAGCCCGCGGCGGCGGCGAGCAGCAATGCGAGAAGCAATACGATCAGTAGCGAGCGAACAATGAATTTCAACGGCGGCGGTCGAGTTCGTATCCAGACATAATGATAACCGCCGCCTCGATCTGCCCTCGTGCAGGGGCGATGCGTACAGGCCTCCAGGACTTTCATGAACGATCCCATCCCCTCCTCTGCGCTCGGTCACGCGCTCGACTCGTCATCGCAACCGATGCTCGAGCACCTCGCGCAGTTGGCGGTTCGCGGCGCCGATGCACGCAGCTTTCTGGATACGCAGTTGACGCGCAACGTGCCCGTCATCGCCGAAGGGCGATCGCTGTCGCGCGCATCGATCGCGGGCTATTGCTCGCCCAAAGGCCGGCTGCTCGCGACTTTCGTCGTCTGGGCTGAATCGTTGGCCGATGCTTCATCGAGTCCCGAGACCATCTACATGCTGACCTCGCGCGACATCGCCGAGATGGTCGCGAAGCGCTTGCGCATGTACGTGCTGCGCGCGAAGGCGACCATCGAAGACGTGACAGCGACGCATGCGATCGAAGGCTTTCATGGACTGCCGACGCTGCCCGACGACGCCAACGCGTTCAACATATGGGCGGCTCGAGGCGATGGCGACGCGACGTGGATTCGCCATCCCGATGCCGATGGTCGCAAGCGCTTCATGCGCGTCGGCCCTCGCCGGAGCACCGCGCCCGACATGCCCATCGATGCAGGAGCATGGCGCTGGTCCGAGATACGCGCCGGGATTCCGCGCATCACCGCGACGGCGCAGGATCGCTTCGTTCCGCAGATGGTCAACCTCGAAGCGCTCGACGGCGTGGACTTCAAGAAGGGATGTTTCCCCGGGCAGGAAGTGGTCGCGCGCAGCCAGTATCTGGGCAAGTTGAAGCGCCGCATGACGCCCGCGTCGATGGCATCGCCTGAACACGACGACGCGATCCCGCAGCCGGGCAGCGATGTCTGGTCCGCCGACGACAACGGACCGGTGGGCCTGGTGGTCAACACCGAGCGCGGACCCGATGGGCGGCTCTGGCTGCTCGTCGAAATCCCGCTCACGCTCTTCGACTCGAACGCGTTGCGAATCGGCCAGAGAGATGGTCCTGCATTGACAATCGACAGCCTGCCGTACCCATTGCCCGATAACGAAGTGTTCGTGCGGCCCAGGCTCTAAGCCGCGATCCGGGGCGCGAGCAGCGATGCATCTTTACGTGTATTACGAAGTGCCGCACGCCGAGGCCACCCGCGCCCTCGCGGCGATTCGATCGGTGCAGAAGCGCCTCGCCGACGAGCATGTGGTGCAAGGTCGCCTGCTTCGTCGCGTCGACCGGCGCAAACCCCATGAAACGTGGATGGAAATCTACGAGAACATCGACGATACGTTCGAAGCGCATCTGACCCAGGCGTTCGACGAGAGCGATGCGCGAGACCTGATCACGGGACTGCGCCACGTCGAACGCTTCACCGATTTCGACTGACGTGTGCCTGATCGTTTTCGCGTGGCAGGCGCATGCCGAATACCCGCTGATCGTCGCCGCGAACCGCGACGAGTTCTACGCGCGACCCACGGCATCGGCCGACTGGTGGGATGACGGGGAACGCCTGGCCGGCCGCGACCTGCGCGCGGGCGGCACCTGGATGGGCGTGTCCAAAGGCGGCCGCTTCGCCGCGTTGACCAACTATCGCGACCCTTCGTCACAGCGCACCGACGCGCCATCGCGCGGTGCACTGGTCAGCGACGTGCTCGGCCATCGAGGCTCGATGCGCGATGCGCTCGACGGCGTGAGCCGCGCCGCGCCGCGCTACAACGGCTTCAACCTGCTGGCCGCGCAGTGGCATCGCGATGCGTCGCGCGCAGCGATGTGGATATTGTCGAGCCGCGGCAACGCGCGTCCGCAGGCGATAGCCCCCGGTATCCACGCGCTTTCGAACGCATCGCTCGACACACCATGGCCCAAGGTCGATCGCGCATCGCGTGCGATGCAGGAGGCGATGCATGATGGTGTGAACGCGGGCGTAAACGCAGCGACGGATCGCGACGACCTGTGCCCGAAGCTCTTCGCGTTGCTCGGCAACCAGGAGATCGCGTGCGACGACAGCTTGCCGCAGACCGGCGTCGCTCTCGAGGTCGAACGCGCACTCTCGGCCGCATTCATACGCATGCCCACTTACGGCACGCGCAGTTCGACCTTGTTCGTGGTCGATCGCACGGGCGACGCACTCTTCATCGAACGCCGCTGCGAACCCGATGTGGCTATCGAAGAGTACCGCTTCGAATTCCATATCGCTGCCGCATGAGCGCGCGCGAGCTGCATGCGCCTCAATCGAGCACGCGCCTGATCGCCTGCGTGATCGCCGCCGAACTCTGCTCGATGGCCGGCTTCTCGACTTTCGCGGCAACGCTCACCGACTTCAGCGCGCTGTGGGGACTCGACTCCGCGGCGGCGGGCTGGATCAGCGGCGCCTACAACGTCGGATATGTGCTCGCGGTGCCGGTGCTGGTCGGACTGACCGATCGCATCGACGCGCGACGCATCTACATGGCGGCATCGATCATCGGCCTGGGCGCGGGTGCGGGCTTCGCGCTCTTCGCATCGGGCTTCTGGTCCGCACTGCTGTTTCGCGCGATGGCCGGCATCGCGCTTGCGGGCACCTACATGCCCGGCCTGCAATTGTTGAACGAACGCCTCCCGGCGCGCCTGCGGTTGCGCGTCGTCCCGTACTACACCGCGACGTTCGGCATCGGCGTGAGCCTCTCGTTCCTGCTGTCGGGTTCACTGGTCGCGGCGTTCGGCTGGCGCATCGCCTTCGCAGCCGGCGCGTTCGGATCGGTCCTTGCGATCGGCCTCGTCGGATTCGGCACTGCGGGTATGGGATCGATGGGTGTCGCGCCGCCTGCGTCAGCACCTCCGGCTCCGACCCGGCATCCGCTCGATCTGCGACCGCCGTTTCGCAATCGCGATGCACTGGTCTATATCGCGGGCTACTTCGGACACTGCTGGGAGCTGTTCGCGTTTCGCGCATGGCTCGCCGCGTTTCTCGTCTACCTCATCGGTCGCGACCTGGGTGGTTCGGCGACATCGGTCGCCAATCACTGGGCGACGTGGATCGTGTTGATCGGCGTGCCGGCGAGCATCGTGGGCGCCGAGGTCGCGTCGCGGGGAGCGCGGTTGCGTCTCGTGCGCGTCGTCGCATTGGCCAGCGTGGTCGCGGGCGTTGCGTGCGGGCTCGCAAGCGCGCAGCCTTTCGCGTTCGCGCTGGTGCTGCTGTTCGCCTACAACTTCCTGATCGCCGCCGATTCGGGCGCGCTGACCACCGGCGCCGTCGCCGAGTCGCGCGAAGGCGAGCGCGGCGCGACGCTCGCGGTCCATACCATTCTCGGATTCATCGGTGGCGCGCTCGGACCGCTCGCGGTCGGCTTTGCACTCGATCGCATGGGCGGCATCACGAATGCGCGCGCTTGGACATGGGCGTTCGCCGTGATGGCGGCGGGATCCATGATGGCCGCGCTCGCGAGCCTGCTGTTCGCGCCACGCAACCATGCAGCGCGCGCGGAGACCAGACCCCGCGGCTAGCGCAACTCCCTCGCCATGAACGTGTACTCGAGCGCGTTCATGCGCGCCTGTTGGGTGTTGTTCGCCGCACCGGCGTGGCCGCCCTCGGTGTTCTCGTAATACAGAAGATCGTGCTTCTGATCGTTCATCTTCGCGGCCATCTTTCTGGCGTGTCCGGGATGCACGCGATCGTCGCGCGTCGGCACCTGGCAAACCACCGCTTTGAAGAGCTCGGGCCTATGCAACGCGACCGCACCGACCAGGAGGCCGCCGTTGCTGCCGCCCATGATGCCCAGATGCGCGGGCGACGTGACCTTGCGTGCGATCAGGTCTTCGGCGACGGCGATAAAGTCGTCGTAGCTGTTCTGCTTCCTGACCTTGATCGCCGCGTCGTGCCAGTCGGGTCCGAACTCGCCGCCGCCGCGTATGCCGGCCACTACGAACACGCCCCCGCGTTCCAGCCATGCAGCGCCGTTGCCCGCGCTGTAGGCGCGAGGAAGCATGGGGATCTCGAAGCCGCCATATCCGTAGAGGATGGTCGGCGCGCGGCCGTTCTGCCGATAGCCTTTGGGCGTGACTTCGATGTAGGGAATGCGCGTGCCATCGGCCGAGCGCACCTCGTGCTGCGCGACGTTCAGGCCGCTCGCATTGAAGAATGCCGGCAGGTGCTTCAACGCCTCGCGCTGATCGGAGCCCGCGCGAGCAAGGGCGAGCGCGGTCGGTTGCAGCGCATTGCTCAGATAGACGAAGTAATCGTTACTCTCGTCGTCGCCCACCGGCTGCATCGCGATCGTGCCGTCGCGCGGCAGATCGACAGCGCGGCGGGTCCATTGGCCGTCCTTCAACGACCACTCGAAGACATGGTTCTGCACCTCCGACATTTCGTTGACGAGCAGCGTGTTCAACGTGCCGGCGCTCTGGCCCAGCGATTTTCGCGGCCCCGGCTCGTAGAGCCTCTTGAAGTCGCGCGCGCCCGCCATGAAGCGATCGAAGTCGATCGCCAGCAACGCGCCCGCCGGATAGTCGCCGGTCGCCGCATTGACATTCGCATTCGCTTGCGCAACGGCGCCGGCATCCGCGTTCCTTGTGCGCTTCCACGCGCCGCGTAGCGTTACCAACAACTGGTCGCGCCAGAGACCGGCTTCCGCGTCCGCGGGCAGGTCGAGCTTGACGAGCTTGCCCTCCTCAGCGCGATGGAAAGTCTCGTTGGTGAAGAAGGTCACGCCGCGACGAACCAGCGTGCGATAGACGACGCGGTCGCCGATGTGCAGGTGGTGCTGCGTGGCATCGACACTGATGTCCGGCTTCTGTCCCGCGAACACTTCTTCGGCCGATGCGAGCGCAGTGCCGCGCGTCCAGCGCTTGACGATGCGCGGATAACCCGAGTCGGTCAACGTGCCCGGACCGAAGTCGGTTCGCACATACACTGATCGGCATCGATCCACGACAGGCTGCCCTTGGCTTCGGGCAGATAGAAGCCGCCGGCCTCGGGCGCGATGAAGGCCATCTTCTCGAGGTCGAACTCGCGCGCCACGGTCGCATCGCCGCCGCCGCGCGACAGATAGACGATGCAGCGCTTGTAGTCGGGATAGCGACAGCTCCAGCCCTTCCACACCCAGTTCTCCTTCTCGGACGCCGACAGCCCATCGACATCGACCACCGTCTCCCAGGCGGGATCGGGCTTGCGATATTCATCCAGCGTGGTTCGCCGCAAGATGCCGCGCACGTGAGCCGCATCGCGCCAGAAGTTGTAGTACCAGTCGCCTACCTTTCCCAATGCGGGAATGCGTTCCTTGGAGTCGTAGATCCCGAGCAGGCGATCGTAGAGCGGCGCGTAGCCTGGGTCCGCTTGCAACTCCTTCGACGAGATGGCGTTCTGTGCCTTGACCCAATCCATCGATGCGGCTCCGTCGACGTCTTCGAGAAATCGATAAGGATCGTCAGGGGGTTCTGCGGCAAGTGAGATCGAAGTCATGCTCGATGCAAGAAGACAAAGAAGGATGCGAGCCGTGCGGCGCGGTGCAAAGCGCATGAGGATTTCCGGTTCGATGATGTAGACGGCGGCCATTCAAAGCGGCGCGAGTCTAGCATCGGCGCCGCGTGCGAATGTGCGAATGGCCCGACGCTCGATTAGCAGCTTTGATCGTGCCGTGCATCGCTCGCGCCGGCGACGGCAGCGATGCCCATAAGAAAACCGGCCGCGACAAGGATGCCGGGCCGGTTCTCATATTGACGCGCCGACGCGCGTCCTTGGGTGAACTCTTCGCGTCAATTCTTCATGGCTTCACGTCGCTTGGACGCGTCGTATTGGTCTTGTTGCTCTCGCCGCTGGTGCTCTTGGACGGATCCGAATTGCTGGGACTCGGTGAGGTGCTCCCGGGAGCGGTTCCCGGAGGTGTGTTGGTCGACGGGCTCATGCTGCCGGATGAACTCGACGGGGTCGAAGAACTGTCAGGCATGGTGCTGGAAGGCGACGATGGCGACGATGGCGACGTGTTTCCCGATCCCATCGTTCCGGTGGTGGACGGGGTCGGCGTACTGGTCGTGGTTGTCGAACTATTGCTGGTGGTGGGCGTTGCGGGCGGCTCTTTCTTGTTGCAAGCACCCAGCGCCGCGAGGGTCGCCGCAAGGGCAACAAATTTGATCGAACTAAGCATGTTCACTCCAACGGTTGGGGCAATGCCCTCAGGGTGCGCGCGCTGTAATTACCGCGGCGTCGGTGATAACCGGAACGGCGTGTCGGCATAGTCCGAACGAGATCCAATACCACGCCGGCGATGAGTGCCGACACCTCGTCACGCGAGCAGAAATTCGCGCAGCAAAGCATTGACGCGCGCCGGTTGCTCGTGGGCAATCCAGTGCGAGCCTTCGGGAATGCGAACGATGCGAAGATCGGGGCAGACCTGTTCGAGGCCATCGACGAGACCAGTGGTCAACGCGCGATCGTTCTCTGCCCAGATCACCCGCACCGGGACCCGCGCCGTCCATTCACTGGCGTCGGGCAAGGGCCACGCGGGACTGTTCTTCGTCGGCGGATGCAGCGGCGTGGCTCGATAGAAGTTGACGCCGCCGGTCATCGAATGCGACGGCGTGCCGTCGGCTCGCGACGCACCCGGTACCGACCACATCGCCCGATAACGCGCGCGCACCTCGGGCGTGTACCACGCGGGCGGTGTTCCGTCCTCCGCATGCATGAAGCGTTCGACGATCTTGAAATCGTCGGCGACCAGCGCCTCTTCCGAGCCCGGCGTGCGCAGCCAGTTCATGTAGGCCGACGCCTTCTGCTGCACCGGATCGCTGGCGAGCGCGCGCATGAACAGCCAGGGCTGGGGCGAATTGATGACGATCAACCGTTCGACAATTTCGGGATGGAAGATGCCCATGTGCCATCCGACCGCGCCACCCCAGTCGTGACAGACGATGACCGCCGCCGAATAGCCGAGATACGCGATCAGCAAGCGGATGTCTTCGGCGATGTGCTTGATGTGATAGGCCTCGACCTCGACCGGCTTGGCCGAAAGATTGAAGCCGCGCAGGTCGGGCGCAATCGCAAAATAGTCGTTGCCGAACTCCGCGAGTTGCTCTTCCCAGGTGAACCAGGCTTCGGGAAACCCGTGGAGGAACACCATCAGCTTGCGGCCCTCCTTCTTTCCGGCGCTGGCGTAGTGCAGGCGCGTGCCGTTCGACAGCTCCGCGTATTGCCCGTCGGTGACCGTGGCCTTCACGACGCTTCTCCTTTGTGCGGCGCGCCTCCGGCAGCGTCGGTCGTCATCATCATCGCGCTGCGCAGGCGCGTGCGCACGTCGGGCCGTGCAGCGAACGGATCGCTGGGATTTCGGATGTCGATGATGTCCTTCATCCGTGTCTCGACATTGCCGAGCGCGTGCGGATGCGAGAACACGTAGAAGCGGTTCGCGCGTATCGCCTCGAACACGCTCTCGGCCACGTCGGCCGCCGTGACCTTGCCCGAACCGACCGCCTTCTGGGACATCATCTGCTGCGCGCGCTTGGACGCCGACAGGGGCTCGCTCGTTACGTCGCCCGGCGCATTGCGCTCCGACACGCTGATCCCGGTGGGGACGAAATACGGACACAGCACCGAAGCGCCGATCGGTGCCTCTATCAGCGACAGGTCCTGAAACAGCGTCTCCGTGAACGACACCACCGCGTGCTTCGAGACGTTGTAGATGCCCATGTTGGGCGCATTCAGCAAACCGGCCATCGACGCGGTATTGACGATGTGCCCCGCGTAACCATCGTCCTTCTTCGCAGCCGCGAGCATGCGCGGGACGAACGAGCGTGTGCCGTGGATCACGCCCCACAGGTTCACGCCCAGCACCCATTCCCAGTCGCGGATGCTGTTCTCCCAGATCAGGCCTCCCGAACCCACACCCGCGTTGTTCAACAGCAGATGCGTCGCACCGAAGGCCGATTCGCCGGCAACGGCCAGCGCCTCGATCTCGTCGGCCTTCGATACGTCGACCCTGCGCGCAATCACGCGGGTGCCGCGTGCCTCGAGTTCCGCGGCGACGGCATCGAGCGCGTCCTGCTGCACGTCGGCCAGCACCACATTCATCTCGAGCCGCGCAGCGATGCGCGCGAACTCGCGACCGAAGCCGCTGCCTGCGCCGGTGATGACCGCCGTGCGCTCCCTGAAATCCTTCATCGTCGCTCCTCCTCGATTGCTTCCGATGGCAAATCGTGCGTCACCGCCAGTTGCATATCAACATGATCGATGGCGTCTTCGACATAGGGCAATCCTTCGCTGCGAAAACCCAGCGACGCATAGAAGGCGTCGAGCCGCAGTTGCGCGCTGATGCGGATTGCCACTTGCGGACGTTGCGCCTGCGCGCGCGTGATGCCTTCGCGCATCAACGCGCGTCCGAGTCCTGTGCCTCGATACGGAGCAGCGACGATGACGCGGCCGATCGACGACTCGGGGCATTTGACGCCCGGATCGAGCGAACGAAGATAAGCGGCGAGCGGTGCCATGGTGGTTTGCGATCGCCCCTCGACGCCCGCATCGACACGTGCCGCGTCGGTCCGCCCGAGCAGATGCCAGGCGTTGCGATCGCAGCCGTCCGCGTCGAGGAAGGGGCACTGCTGCTCGACCACGAACACGTCGCTGCGCAGCGCAAGCATGTCGTAGACATCATCGACAGCCAGCGCTTCGAATCGCGCCCATGTCCACGTCACGCGCGGCATGACACGGCACCCTTCTTCCCTCATGCGGCTGTCTTCATCTCGAAACCGAGCCGTGGAAAGTGCACGATCAACTCGCCCACACGGTCGTCGTAGCGTCGCACGGCCAGCTCGTCGCGCATCGCCAGGACCAGTTCACCCTGCACCGGATCGCAGCCGGTATCGACCGGCGTGATCGTCACCTGTTCGCCCAGCGCGATACCGTGCGTGTCGATGTAGAAATCGGCTTCGATCTCCTGCGGCGGTTCGTCGCTCGCATGCGTCAACGCCGCCTGGCTGGTCATGTCGGCGTGTGGCGGTTGCACCAGGCGCCTGATGCGTTCGTACCACGCGGCGACGTGCGGGAAGTCGTCGATGATGGTCGCGAGTGGACCGGCACGACGCACGAACCAAAGGCAGTGATAGACCGCGAAGTCGGCGATCGATCCGGAGCTGCCGAGCAGCCAGACGCGATCGTCGATCATCATCGTCTCGAAGCGCCGCAGGTAGATCAGGAGCGCGGCGGTCGCCTCGGCGGCCGGCATGCGCGGCAGCTTGCTGCGATAGGCGAGGCGATCGGCGACGAAGGCCTGGCGCTCTTCGGGCGTCAGATGGCCGAGGATGGCGGCCGCGCCTTCGGGCTGGAAGCAATACGCGATCACGGTCCAGAACAGGGTCGAGTCGGCCCACTGCGCGAGGATGCGGGCGGTGCCCGCGGACTCGGGTGGATACAGGCCCGGACTGGGCGCGAGCCGCTCGAGGACTTCCGCGATCAATTGCGTATCGCAATAGATGTTCGAGCCGATCTGGAGCACCGGTGTGCGGCGATAGCCCCCGGTCAATGCCATCAGATCGGGCTTGGGCATGACCACGGGGATCTCCACCGCGGTCCACGGCAGGTCCTTGTAGCTCAGGATCGCGCGAACCTTTTCGGAGAACGGCGACATCCCGTATTGATGCAGGATCAGTTGATCGACCTGGATGATCTGGCTGTCGGAAAAGGAAGGGTTCATGGAGTGCTGCGAGGGTCCGTCGAGAAAAGGGTCAGGTCGTGAAGTCGGTGCGAGGTCAATCCAGCAGATCGGGTTGTTCCTTGACGATGCGCGCATAGAGCGGCTGGAACTGGAACCACCCGGCGAACGGGGTGCCGACGATGCCATACGACTGGCGGGCCGAGGGTTCGCCGATAGCCCGGGGTGCGACCCCGCTGCGCGCGGCCGCGGCTTCGGCCAGCAACTGCACCTGGCAGGAACGCTCCATGGTGATGAACCACCACACCGCTTCGTCGACCGTCTTGCCGACGGTGAGCAGGCCGTGGTTGGCGAGTATCGCGGCCTTCTTGTCGCCGAGCGCCTTGGCGATGCGCGCACCTTCGTCGAGCTCCACGGCCACGCCGCCGAAGTCGTCGTAGATCGCGTGGTCGCCGTAGAAGGCGCAGGCGTCCTGCGTGAGCGGCGCGAGTTCGCAGGCCAGGGTCGAGAACGCGCGGCCATAGGTGGAATGCGAATGCGCGGCCCCGTTGACGTCGGGCCGCGCGCCGTGCACGCGCGAGTGGATCACGAACGCGGCGGTGTTGACCGGATGCTGTCCTTCGACGACCTTACCGTCGTGATCGCAGCGGATCAGGTTCGAGACCTTGACCTGGCTGAAGTGCACGCCGAAGGGATTGACCCAGAAGGTATCGGTGTGCTCGGGATCGCGCGCGGTGATGTGGCCGGCGACGCCCTCGTCGAAGCCGAACTTCGAGAACAGCCGAAAGCCCGCGGCCAGTCGCTGCTTGCGATGCAGGCGCTCCTCTTCGACATTCGCGAAGATCGGGGGTTGCGGCAACGTGCCGTAGCCCGCCATGCCCTTGGTGGCGCTCGCCTCTATCGCTTGTGCCGCGGGCACAAACTTTTCAGGTGCGTTCATGGAAGTCTCCTCAATCAGCTACACGACCTCTGTGGGTCTTCTCCGGCATTCGCCCTGGCGCGGTCTTTGCAGAGTTCGGAGCGTGCCGTAGGTTTCGGTTTCTGGAAAGACCCGCTTACCCGTATTGCCTTGCATTAATCGCGCGCGAGTCTGACCAGTTGCTTGCCGAAGTTCTTTCCTTTGAGCAATCCCATGAACGCCTCGGGCGCGGCGGCGATGCCATCCGCGACGCTCTCGCGATACTTGAGCTTGCCGGTGACGACAGCCGTGCCGAGTTGCTTCAAACCCTGCGGCCAGAGTTCCATGTGCTCCGACACGATGAAGCCCTGCATCTTGAAGCGCGCCACCAGGAACATCGCCGGGTTCTCGAGCGGCGCCATCGCACCCGCGTCGTCATAGCCCGAGATCAGTCCGCACACGGCGACGCGCGCGAATGCATTCAGCCGCGAGAGCACGGTGTTCATCACGTCGCCGCCGACATTCTCGAAGTAGCCGTCGACGCCATCGGGGGTCGCATCCTTGACGAGCCTGTGCAACTGCTTGCGATCCTTCGCGGCCTTGTAGTCGACGCAGGCATCGAAGCCAAGCTCATCGGTGACGTAGGCACATTTGTCCGGGCCTCCCGCGATGCCGACCGCGCGACATCCGGCGGCCTTCGCAAGTTGCCCGACCACGCTGCCGACCGCGCCGCTGGCCGCACTGACGACGATGGTCTCGCCGGCCTTCGGCTCGATGATCTTGTTGAGGCCATACCACGCCGTCATGCCGGGCATGCCGACCGGACCCAGATAGGCCGACTCGGGTACGTGGGTCGTGTCGACCTTCATCAAGCCGGCGCCGTCCGAGCATCCGTACTCGGACCAGCCATACATGCCGACCACGGTGTCGCCCACCTTGAATTTCGGATTGCGCGACTCGGTGACGACGCCGACCGTCGCGCCGATCATGGTTTCGCCGACCGGCTGCGGCGTGGCATAGGACTTCGCATCGTTCATGCGGCCACGCATGTACGGATCGAGCGACAGGTAGTGATTGCGCACCAGCACCTCACCGTCCTTCGGCTCGGGCGTGGCCTGCGATTCGATGCGGAAGTTGTCGGAGGTCACCGCGCCTTCGGGGCGCGATGCGAGAACGATGCGGCGATAGGTTTCGGACATGGTTGTTCCTGCTGGCTGGCTGCGTGAGAGGTCGGTTCGATTGGCGGTCGGTGGCGCGTCGATCAGCCTGCGTCACCACCCGACCCGGTCCATGCCGGAGTCGAGGCTGGCTCGGACACGACTTTGACCCTGCGCGTTGCCCCATCGACGCGCTTGATGGTCTTGAAGGTGCCGATGGCTTTCGCGATCAGGCGATCGTGCGCGTCGCGCACCTCGCCTTCGCAGAACGACATCGTGAGCGATCGATGGAAGGCCTTGCCGTGCGCGATCAGGCGCGTGCCTGCGTCGCCCGGCTGGAGAAAGCTGGTCTTCATCTCCACCGTCACGCCACCGCGCGCATCGGGATCGAGCGAACGTCCCGCAACCGCCATCGCGATGTCGAGCAAGGTCATGATGACGCCGCCGTGCGCGACCTTCCAACTGTTCAAGTGGCGCGGCGCCAGGGTCAACGCGACGCGGCCTTCGCCAGCGGCTGCTTCGAGAAAATCGACGCCGAGGTCGTCGAGAAAAGGTACGTCGGCACGGGTCAGCGGCGGGTTCATGACGACATCATAGTTTGTCGTTCCAATCGCATCGAGTCGTCCTTCAAGGCCACGCCGCTCAACCCGAATCGCAGTGAAGCGCGCAACAGCCACGCGAGCGTGGCTGCGGCAGCCGAGGGCGCGAGACCTTCGGGCCGCACATTCGAAATGCAATTGCGCTCGGCATCGTGACGACCCACCTCGGGCGCGAACGTGAGGTAGAGGCCGAGACTGTCGGGCGACGTGAGGCCAGGGCGCTCGCCGATGACAACGACGACGATGCGAGCCTTCAGCAAGGCGCCGATCTCGTCGCCGAGCGCGACGCGCCCCTGCTCCGCGATCACGATCGGGCCGGGCGACAGGCCCTCGAGCAGCGGCATGACGGCTGCGAGCAACGGCACCGCGTGCCTTTGTACACCGAGCGCGGACAAGCCATCGGCAACGACGAAGGCGACATCGCATCGGTCGCGCGTGCGGCCCTCGAGCACACCGCGACTCGCGGCGTCGAGACGGCGACCGAGATCGGGGCGCAGGAGATACGTCGCGCGGTCGATCGCAGCGCTCCTGACGCGCAGCGTATCGAGGCCGAGCGCCGCGACGTTCGCATCGAGCGTCTCGACATCGAGCGCCTGATGGACGGCATCGCGTGCGCGTGCGTGATCGAGCTCGAAGGCGAGCAACGCCTGTGTCGGCACGGCCGATCCCACGCGCCCGAGCGCGACCCGCGCTCGCGTCTCGTCACGCCACCCATCCCAGAGGTCGCGAGTCGCGACCGAGCGAGAAGCGCTACGCGCCGGCAAGTCGCTCACGATGCCCACCGCGATGAAAAATCTTCGAGCAGGGGATGCTGCATCGGAGCTTCGATCAGGCGACCCGACGCATCGGCGATGCCCATGCGTGCGAGCCAGTCTTCGAACTCGGGCGCACGCTTCAGGCCGAGCAGCGAACGCAGGTAGAGCGCGTCATGAAACGAGGTGCTCTGGTAGCCGAGCATCACGTCGTCGGCGCCAGGCACTCCCATCAAGTACGTGACGCCGGCCGCGCCGAGCAAGGTCATCAGCGTATCCATGTCGTCAGAGTCCGCCTCGGCGTGATTGGTGTAGCAGACGTCGCAGCCCAGCGGCAGGCCCATCAGCTTGCCGCAGAAGTGGTCCTCGAGTCCGGCGCGCACGATCTGCTTGCCGTCGAACAGATATTCCGGACCGATGAAGCCGACCACCGAGTTCGACAGCAGTGGCGCGTAGGCGCGCGCGACCGCATAGGCGCGCGCCTCGCAGGTCTGTTGGTCTACGCCGTGATGCGCGTTGGCCGAGAGCGCACTGCCCTGCCCGGTCTCGAAATACATGACGTTGGCGATCGCCGGGTCGCCGACGGTCGCGCGTCGCAACGACAATGCCGCCTCGCGCGCCTCGCCCAGCATCGCGCGCGTGATGCCGAAACTCTCGTTGGCTTTCTGCGTGCCCGCGAGCGATTGAAAGACCAGATCGATCGGCGCGCCCATCTCGATCGCCTTGATCTGGCTGGTCACGTGCGTGAGCACGCAGGTCTGCGTGGGAATGTCGAAACGATCGCGCACCTCGTCGAGCGCGTGCCACAGGCGGATCAGGGCCTGCAGGTCGTCGCTGGCGGGATTGACGCCGATCACCGCATCGCCTGCGCCGTACATCAGGCCATCGAGCAGCGAGATCGCGATGCCTTTCAGGTCGTCGGTCGGATGATTGGGTTGCAGGCGGATCGACAGGCGACCTGGCAAGCCGATGGTGTTGCGAAAGCGCGTGACCACGCAACATTTGCGCGCGACCGCGATCAGGTCCTGGTTGCGCATCAACTTCGACACCGCCGCGGCCATCTCGGGCGTGACGCCCTTCCCGATGCGTGTGAGCGCATCGGTGTCGGTGGTGTCGAGCAGCAGCCAGTCGCGAAAATCACCGACCGTCAGATGCGCGATCGTTGAGAAGGCCGCGGCGTCGTGGGTGTCGACGATCAGGCGCGTGACGTCGTCATGCTCGTAAGGGATCAGCGCTTCGTCGAGGAAGGTTGTCAGCGGCAATGTCGCGAGGCACATGCGCGCGGCGACGCGCTCTTCCGCCGAGGTCGCGGCAATGCCTGCGAGCACGTCGCCCGAGCGCAGTGGCGATGCCTTCGCGAGCACGTCCTTCAGATCGCGAAAGCGCCAGGACTTCGTGCCTGTGGTGTGGGCAAGATGCATGAGACGCGGCCGTCGTCACGGGCGACGGCGCGACAACCATCAAACGGCCAGCACTCCGCCATCGACCGCGAGGATCTGCCCGGTGATGTGCTTGCCTGCATCCGACGCGAACAGCAAGGCCACGCCCTTCAAGTCCTCGTCGCCGCCGATGCGACCGAGCGGCGCGTGATGCGCAAGCTTCTCCTCACCGAGCGTGGCGAGGATGCCCTTGGTCATCTTGGACGGGAAGAAGCCCGGCGCAATTGCGTTGACGTTGATGTTGTACGGGCCCCATTCGCCGGCCAGCGCGCGCGTGAAATTCACGACCGCGCCCTTGCTGGTGTTGTAGGCGAGCGTCTGCATCGTGCCCGGCGCATTGCCCTTGAAGCCCGCGATCGACGCGACGCTGATGATGCGTCCCGATTTCCGCGGAATCATGCTGGCCTTGCCCACCGCCTGACTGACGAGAAAGATGCCGCGCACGTTCAGGTTCATCACCTTCTCCCACGCCTCGAGCGGGTGATCCTCGGCGGGCGCGCCCCAGCTCGCGCCTGCATTGTTGACGAGGATGTCGATGTGGCCGAGGCGTTTGATCGTCTCATCGACGAGCGGCTTCGCGCCGTCGGTCGTGCCGAGGTCGGCCACCACCGCGCTCGCCTCGATGCCGAGCTTCTTCAGATGCTCGACGGCTTCGTCGAGCTCGTCCTGCTTGCGCGCCGACAACACCAGCTTCGCACCCTGCTCGCCGAGTGCCTCGGCGATCTGCAAGCCTAGGCCACGAGAGCCGCCAGTGACGAGCGCGGTGCGACCGGTGAGGTCGAAGAGTTTCTTGATACTCATGGCAACTCCCTTGTCTTGAAAATCAGAACCACGCGTCCCGCATCGTCAGCGTGGTGTCGTCGAGCGCGGCAAGCAGATCGAGCATCGGCCCGACCTTGGTCAATTCATACGCGAAGAAATACCGGCATGCCGCGAACTTGCCGTGATAGAAATCATCGTCGGCATCCCCTTTCATGTTGCGTCCGGCGGCGAGCCCCTGCTCGAGCCACATCCACGCGATCACGATGTGACCGAAGGCTTCGAGATAGATGCTCGCGTTGGCGAGCGTCAGGTTGGGGTCGTCCGCTGCATGCAGAGCGCGCGTGACTTCTTCGAGTCGGACCCATTGCGCTTCGAGTTGCGTCGCAAGCCTTTGCGCGCCGGGGTCGGGAATCGCCTTGCTCTTCGCGATCGTGTCGCGTACGCGCGATGCGAGCAACCGAAACGCCGCGCCGTCCTGAAATACGACCTTGCGCCCCAACAGGTCGAGCGCCTGGATGCCGTGCGTGCCTTCGTGGATCGGGTTCAGGCGATTGTCGCGATAGAACTGCTCGACGTTGTAGTCGCGCGTATAGCCGTAGCCGCCGAGTACCTGGATCGCGAGGCTGTTCGCTTCGAGGCACCATTGCGACGGCCAGCTCTTGGCGATCGGCGTAAGGATGTCGAGCAGCAACCGGGCCTCTCGCCGTTCGTTCTCGTCTTCGGCGGTGCGCTCGTCATCGACCAGCTTCGCGCAATAGAGATTGAGCGCGAGCGCGCCTTCGACATACGACTTCTGCGCGAGCAGCATGCGCTTGACGTCGGCGTGCTGAACGATCGGCACCTGCGCCTGCGCAGGATCCTTGCCCACTGGCGGGCGACCCTGCGGACGATTGCGCGCGTAGTCCAGCGAATGCAGATAGCCGGTATAGCCGAGCGCAGTGGCGCCCAGGCCGACGCCTATGCGTGCTTCGTTCATCATGTGGAACATCTGCGCGAGTCCCTTGTTGGGTTCGCCCACGAGATAGCCCACAGCGCCCGCATCGCCGCCCGGCTTGAACCTGCCTTCGCCGAAATTGAGCAGGCAGTTGGTGGTGCCGCGATAACCCATCTTGTGATTCAGGCCCGCGAGCACGACGTCATTTCGCTCGCCGATGCTGCCGTCGTCGTTGACCAGAAATTTGGGCACGATGAAAAGCGAGATGCCCTTCACGCCGAGAGTCAGCGAACCATCGGCTTCGGGAATCTTCGCGAGCACGAGGTGCACGATGTTCTCGGACAATTCATGCTCGCCCGCCGAGATCCACATCTTGTTGCCGAAGAGGCGATAGCTGCCATCGGCATGCACGACGCCTCGCGCCTGCACGTCCGACAACGACGACCCCGCCTGCGTTTCGGAAAGGCACATCGTCCCGAAGAAGCGCCCCGTCATCATCGGCTTCACGAAGCGTTCGATCTGGTCTTGCGATCCGTGCGCGAGCAGCAGGTTCGAATTGCCGATCGTGAGAAACGGATACGACGACGTGCCCACGTTGGCCGCCTTGAACCACGCAAAGCCCGCTTTCTCGACGACTGCGGGCAACTGCATGCCGCCGAATTCGTAGTCGCGTCCCGCGGCCATCAGGCCGGCATCGCAGAACGCCGCGAGCGCCTTGCCCACTTCCGGGATCATCGTCACGCGTTCGCCGTCGAAGCGCGGCTCGTTCTGGTCGCTTTTCTTGTTGTGCGGCTCGAACAGGTCGGTCGCGATCTTCTCGCAGGTGAGAAGCGCCGCATCGAAGGTCTCGCGCGTATGGTCGGCGAAGCGCGGACGTCTGGTCAGCGATTCGACGTCCAGCCATTCGTAGAGCAGAAAGGCGATGTCGCGGCGGGAGAGGATTTTTGAGGTCATGCGAAAGTCTGCTCGAACGGCTCGCCGCCTGTGGTCCGCTGCGCGGTCACAGCTCCCGCGAATCGCGTTCGTCGCGTTGTCGTGCGTGGGCTATCGGCTCGCGATCTCGGTGCGGCCTATCGTCGCCACCCCCAGCGACGGCACCGCTTCATCGAGCGTGACGCGCTGGAGTCTGAAGGCCCACGGCGTGCGACAGGTCAGCCGCGTGGATCTCGCCTCGGGCAGCGGAGGCGCTTCGAGGATCGCCGCGGCATAACCCGCGCTGACCGCATCGACGAAGGGCTGCGGCTTGGGAATATTGCTGCCGACCACGGTGTTGGCGCGAACCTGATCGAAACTCACGTGGCCGGAGGCCGGATCGAATACCGCGACCATGTTGGCCTCGATGCCATCGCGCTCTGCGTTGCGCGGGTACTTCACGCGAGGCCGGGCCAGATGCGCCACCGTGTATGCATAGCCGGCCACGCGCGCCTGTTCGCCCTGCAGCGAAGCGCCGGCGACCTCGCCGCCTCGCGGATGGATGAACCAGCGATAGGCCGTGTCGTAGTCCTGCGGCACGCCGCGCCCCATGCCGTACAGAAGACCGAGAAAATCCGGCGCGTTGCGATCGCCGAGCTCGGCCGCGCGTTGGTAGTAGCGCGCCGCCTTCGCTGGATCGGACCTCGTGCAGCCGCTGCCGTCGAGCATCAGTCCTGCGGCGAAGTATGCCTGCGCGTCGTCGCGATCGATGCCCTTGTTGACCTCGTCGCCGGCGCGCCTGCAATCGCCCGCTTCGAGCGCACGCATCGCTTCGGGAACGTCGGCATGCGCGCGGGGCGCGATGCCCATTGTCATCGCGCCGATGGATGCGAGAACGACGACACGCAAGATGTACTGGAGTTTCATGAGGGCAGTTTCATGACGGCAGAGGATCGCATGCGCATCATCGCCGCAATTGCTGCAAGCCGTAAGGCCCGGCAGCCGAATTCGGGTTGCGCTCGAACTTTATGTCGCGCTCACTTGCGAAGTCGCCGCGATCCGGCATGGGAGGCTTCGGCAAGGTCTTGATGGCATCGTCGTAGCCGGCAAGCAGCGCACGCTCTAACAGCCGCTTGTTGGGTCCGACGTGCGTCATCGACAGGCCGGTGTTGTCGCTGCTGGAGACCACCGTCGCGGCGCCGGGACGCGGGTCGAAGCGAACGCGGACCTTGCCGGTCACGCCCGCAACCGCGGCCTCGCGCGGATAGGTCATGCGTTGCTCGCGTTCATAGACGGACGCCGATTTGGCAGGATCGACTTGCAGGCAGACGCCGTATTCGAACAACTGCCCCGCGATGAAGAAAGACCTCGGCTCGTTGTTCGCCATGCCTTTGTTCAACGCATCGGTCGCGGCCTCGCAGTTCTTCTGGTCGAGGGCGATCACGGCGGCATCGGCTTGTGCGGTCGATTGCGCGATCGCGTTCGATGAAATCGCGAGCAGTGCCGTAGACAATGCGCAAAGCGCGCGTCGAAGGGCATGCGAATGGCTTGGAGCTGCGCGCAACATCATCTTGTTCTTTCTCCGCAGTGCCCACGGTTCGGCAGGCAACGACCTTCGCATCATGCTGCCGTCGCGGGTTCAACGGTACAAGTATCCGCGTGGGTGACAGGACGGCCGCGCCTGGAAGGCAAGCGCGACGTCCGGGCCTTTTTCTCGATACTCGTTTTTGGTCCTACACGACTTCGAACAGCCCCGCCGCCCCCATCCCGCCGCCGATGCACATCGTCACGACCACGAACTTCTCGCCGCGACGCTTGCCTTCGATCAGCGCGTGGCCCACGAGTCGCGAGCCGGTGACGCCGTACGGATGCCCGACCGCGATCGCACCGCCGTCGACGTTCAGGCGATCGTTCGGAATGCCGAGCTTGTCGCGGCAATAGATCACCTGTACCGCGAAGGCTTCGTTCAATTCCCAGAGGCCGATGTCCTCGACCTTCATGCCGGTCTTGGCGAGCAGCTTGGGAATCGCGAACACCGGGCCGATGCCCATCTCGTCGGGTTCGCAACCGGCGACCGCGAAGCCGCGGAAGATGCCGATCGGCTTCAGGCCTTTTTGTTCGGCGGTCTTCGCATTCATGATCACGGCGGCCGACGCGCCGTCGGAGAACTGGCTCGCGTTGCCCGCGGCGATCACGCCGCCGGGCATCGCGGGCTTGATCTTGGCAACGCCTTCGTAGGTCGTGTCGCTGCGTATGCCTTCATCTTCGCTGATCGTCACTTCCTTCGTGCCGAGCATGCCGGTGGCCTTGTCGGCGACGCCCATGATGGTCGTCATCGGCACGATCTCTTGCTTGAAGTGTCCGGCCTCGCGACCCGCCGCTGCGCGGCGCTGGCTCTCGACGCCGTATTCGTCCTGCACCTCGCGGGGGATCTTGTAACGTTTGGCCACCTGCTCGGCGGTCTGCAGCATGTTCCAGTAGATCTCGGGCTTCTTCGCGACCAGATTCGGGTCGCGCATCATGTGATGGTTCATCTCGTTCTGCACGCACGAGATCGACTCGACCCCGCCGGCCACATAGATGTCGCCCTCGCCCGCGATGATGCGTTGCGCGGCCGACGCGATGGTCTGCAGGCCCGACGAGCAGAAGCGGTTGATGGTCATGCCCGAGGTCGTGACCGGGCATCCCGCCGACAACGCGATCTGCCTCGCGATGTTGGCGCCGGTCGCGCCTTCGGGATTGGCGCAGCCCATCACGACATCGTCGATCTCGGCCGGGTCGAGGCCCGCGCGTTCGATCGCATGCTTGACGACATGACCACCCATCGATGCGCCGTGCGTCATGTTGAAGGCGCCCTTCCAGGACTTCGCGAGGGCGGTGCGGGCGGTGGATACGATGACTGCGTCTGTCATAAGTCACTCCTTCAATGAGGCCCTGAAAGATGGCCGTACACGACGCGCTCGCGCGTCGCGGGTCAACGGCTAGCTGAAGGTCTTACCTTCAGCTGCCAGCTTCGCCAGCAACGGCGCGGGTTTCCACGCATCGCCCTGGCGCTTCGCGTTCGGGCCCTTTGCGAACTTCTCCATCGTTATCGCGACGCGCGGCAAGCCCACCGTGTCCGCATAGAACATCGGCCCTCCGCGCCATACCGGGAACCCGTATCCGGTCAGATACACCATGTCGATGTCCGACGCGCGTTGCGCGATACCTTCGTCCAATAGTTGCGCGCCTTCGTTCACCAGCGAAAACACGAGCCGCTCGACGATCTCCTGATCCGTGATCTTGCGACGCTCGATACCAAGGCGCTTGGACTCCTCGACGATCATCGCGTTGACGTCGGCATTCGGACGCGGCGTTCGATCGCCGGGCTTGTAGTCGTACCAGCCCGCGCTGGTCTTCTGGCCGTAACGGCCCATCTCGCACAAGAGATCAGCGGTCTTCGAATAGACCATGCCCGGCTTCTCGGCATAGCGGCGTTTGCGAATCGCCCAGCCGATGTCGTTGCCGGCGAGGTCACCCATGCGAAACGGCCCCATCGCGAAACCGAACTTCTCGACCGCCTTGTCGACCTGCTCTGGCAACGCGCCTTCTTCGAGCAAAAAACCGGCCTGACGCGAATACTGCTCGATCATGCGATTGCCGATGAAGCCGTCGCACACGCCCGAGACGACGCCGGTCTTCTTCAACTTCTTCGACAGGCCCATGGTGGTCGCGAGCACGTCCTTCGCGGTCTTCTTGCCGCGCACGACCTCGAGCAGCTTCATCACGTTGGCCGGCGAGAAGAAGTGCGTGCCGATCACGTCCCCGGGCCGCTTGGTGAAGCCGGCGATCTTGTCGACGTCCAGCGTCGAGGTGTTGGATGCGAGGATCGCGCCCTTCTTCATCACCTCGTCGAGCTTCTTGAATACCTGTTCCTTGACGCCCATCTCTTCGAACACGGCCTCGATCACGATGTCGGCGTCCTTGATGTCGTCGTAGCTTGTAGTGCCGGTAATCGCGGCGACGCGTTGATCAAACTTCTCCTGCGTCAACTTGCCCTTCTTCATCGTGTTCTCGTAGTTCTTGCGGATCGTCGCAAGCCCCTTGTCGAGCGCCTCCTGCTTGACTTCGAGAATCCTCACCGGGATGCCCGCATTGGCGAAGTTCATCGCGATGCCGCCGCCCATCGTGCCCGCGCCGATCACCGCTGCGCTCCTGATCTCGCGCGTGGGCGTGTCTTCGGGCACGTCGGGGATCTTGCTTGCGGCGCGCTCGCCCAAGAAGGCATGGCGCAGCGATTTCGATTCGGGCGTCTGGACCAGCTCCATGAAGCACGCGCGCTCGAACGCGATGCCATCGTCGAAGCGCTTGGTGACTGCGGCTTCGACCGCATCGACGCATTTCTTCGGCGCGGGATAGTTCTTCGCGACGGCGCCCACGGTGTTGCGCGCGAACGCGAAGAAGCCTTCGTACAACGGGAAGTCGATCTTGATGTCGCGGATCTTGGGCAGCGGGCGCGAATTGTCAACATTCGCGGCGACTTCGTTCGCGAACTTGATCGCTCCTTCGAGCAGGTCGCCATCGATCATGCGATCGAACAGCTTCGTCTTGGCCAGCTTCTCCGACGGAATCGGCGTGCCGCCGAGGATCATGTTCAGCGCGAGCTCGACACCCACTACGCGGGGCAGGCGCTGCGTGCCGCCCGCGCCGGGAAGGATGCCGAGCTTCACCTCGGGCAGCGCGATCTGCGCGCCGGCGGAAGCGACGCGATAGTGGCAGCCAAGCGCGAGCTCGAGGCCGCCGCCCATCGCGACGCCATGGATCGCGGCGACCACCGGCTTGCCGGCGTTCTCGATGATGTCGATCACGGTCGCGAGCGACGGCTCGGCGGTCGCGGCCGGTGAGTTGAATTCCTTGATCTCAGCACCTGCGGAAAACGCCTTGCCCTTGCCGATCAGCACGATCGCCTTGACCGACGCGTCGTCCAGCGCCTGCGTCATGCCGTCGACGATGCCCTTGCGCGCCGCGTGGCTCATGCTGTTGACCGGCGGGTTGGCTATCGTGATCACGGCGACGCCGTTCTGCACCTGGGTTGTTGCTGTCATGAAAGCTTCCTCGAAATGTCGATGTTCGGTCCGCGCTCGTCTTGGTGTGGGCCTCTCGCCACGATGGTCGCTTCGATCGTGCGGGTCGATCCGGGCGTCCGGTCAGGCACCTGCAGCCGGGACAGGATAATAGCAATTAGCACGGTCGTTCGCTTTTGTCGCGCGCTCTTTTGTCGCTGCGCTCTGACGCTGTGCTCTTTCTCGCTGCGCGTCGGATACGCGCGCCGAAATCGATGACTCCTCAGACCTCGAGCCACTCCTTGCGCACGGCCGGGTTGGCCTTCAGATCCGCGGGCGTCCCTTCGAACACGATCTGGCCGTGCCCCATCACATAGACGCGCTGCGAGATTTCGAGCGCGATGGCGAGTTTCTGCTCGACCAGCAGCACCGAGATGCCGCGGTTCTTCAACTCCTTCAGATAGTCGGCCACCAGTTCAACGATCTTGGGCGCGAGGCCCTCGGTGGGCTCGTCGATCATGATCAGGTCCGGGTCGCCCATCAGCGTGCGGCATAGCGTGAGCATCTGCTGCTCGCCGCCCGACAACACGCCGGCCTGCACGTGCTCGCGCTCCTTCAGCCGCGGGAACATCTTGTACATGTCGGCCAGCGACCAACGCCCACTACGCTTGGCGCTCTTTTCTCCGAGGATCAGGTTCTGCTCGACCGTGAGACGCGGAAAGACGTCGCGATTTTCCGGCACATAGCCGATGCCGCGATGCGCGATACGAAACGATTTCTGACCGCTGATCTCCTCGTCCTTGAAGACGATCGAGCCGGTGTTCATCACCTGGCCCATGATCGACTTCACCGTCGTCGAGCGGCCCACGCCGTTGCGACCGAGCAGGCTCACGATCTCGCCTGCGCCGACGTGCATGTCGATGCCGTGCAGGACGTGGCTCTTGCCGTAGTAGGCGTGCAGATCCGTGAGCTTGAGCAGCGCGCCGGCGGACGTGTTCGTCGTCGCCGCATTCATCTCCGCATTCGTCACCGCACTCATGCGTGGGTCTCCGAAGCGTGCGCCCCAAGATAGGCTTCCTGCACCTTCTGGTTGGCGCGAATCTTCTCGGGGGTGTCGGTCGCAATCACTTCTCCATACACCAGCACCGAGATGCGATCGGCCAGACCGAACACCACGCTCATGTCGTGCTCGACCATCACCAGCGTCTTGCCGACGGTGACGCGACGAATCAGCTCGACCGCGTGATCCGATTCCGAGCGGCTCATGCCCGCAGTCGGCTCGTCGAGCAAGATGACTTTCGCGCCGCCCGCGATCGTGATGCCGATCTCGAGCGCCCGTTGTTCCGCATAAGTCAGCATGCCGGCCGCGACTTCGTGTCTGCGTTTGAGGCCGATCAGTTCGAGCACTTCCTCGGCGCGCAGGCGCGCATCGCGCAGGCCGGCCAGCGATTGCCAGAACGAATACTTGTAGCCGAGCGACCACAGCACCGCGCAGCGGATGTTCTCGAACACCGACAGCCGATGGAAGATGTTGGTGATCTGGAAACTGCGCGACAGCCCGCGACGATTGATCTCGAACGGTGTGAGCCCGAGCGTGCTCGCGCCGTTCAACCGGATGTCGCCAGCCGTGACTTCGAAGCGGCCCGAGACCAGGTTGAACAGCGTCGACTTTCCGGCGCCGTTGGGGCCGATCACCGCGTGGCGTTCACCTGCCGGAATCGCCAGCGATGCGCCGCGGATGATCTCGGACTTGCCGAAGCTCTTGCGCACGTCGCGAAGCTCGACGGCGCACGACGCGGCGCTGCGCGTTACGCCGGTTGCCGCAGCCGTCGCGTTCTCGGTCGTAGCGGAAGCCACGCCGCTCACGCGAGACTCCTTTCGATCTGCTGTTGGATCTCGGCCTGCGCCCCGCCCCACACCTGCGTGAAGCGCCGCGATGCGACGCGCATCAGCAAGGCCCCACCGACCCCGATGGCCACGGCGACGATCCACGTCACCGCCGATGCGGTATCGACCGTGACGCCGAACAATCGCATGTGCGTGCCGCTACCCGACTCGAGCTGGTAGTGATAGATCATCTCGATCAGCGACACGATCCCGACGAAGAGCACGACGCCAGCCGCGAGCACACCGGCATACGGCGCCCACAGCCGTTTGAACTTGCCGAACTTCGCCACCCGCAGGTTCACCATGATCAGGCTCGCGATGCCGCCCGGCGCATACATCACCATCAGCAGGAAGAAGATGCCCAGGTACAGCAGCCACGCCTTGGTCCACTCGGACAACAGCACGAACGAGAACACGAAGATCACCGCCCCGATGATCGGGCCGAAGAAGAACCCCACGCCGCCGAGGAATGTGAACAGCAGATAGGCGCCCGAGCGCACCGTGCTGACGTTTTCCGAACTGACGATCTCGAAGTTGATCGCGGCCAGGCCGCCCGCGATGCCCGCGAAGAAGCCCGCGATGATCATGACCAGGTAGCGCACGCGCTGCGTGTTGTAGCCTACGAATTCGGCACGCTCGGGATTGTCGCGAACCGCGTTGGCCATCCGTCCGAGCGGCGTCAGCGTGAATCCGTACATCAACGCGGTGCAGATCAGGGTCCAGATCGCGATCAGGTAATAAACCTGGATCTGCGGCCCGAACGTGAGGCCCAGCACCGGCTGGCCGATCACGCGGTTGGTGGTGATGCCGGCTTCGCCACCGAAGAACTCGGGCAGCATCAGTGAACTCGCGGCGACCAGTTCGCCGATGCCCAGCGTGATCATCGCGAAGGTCGTGCCCGATCGCTTGGTGGTCACGTAACCGAACAACACCGCGAAGAACGCGCCTGCGAACCCGCCGACCAGCGGAATCAACGAGGTCGGAACGACGAAAGCGCCGTGCGAGACCGCGTTCATCACGTGGATCGCCACGAACGCGCCCAGGCCGACATAGACAGCATGGCCGAAGCTGAGCATGCCGGACTGCCCGATCAGCATGTTGTACGACAGGCAGACGATGATGATCGTGCCGATCTGCGACAGGATCGTGAGCGACAGGCTCGACCTGAAGATCAGCGGCGACACCACCATCGCGAGGATGAACAACGCCCAGAGCGCCGTGCGCCCGATGTCGAGCGGCGCGTATTTGAGCGTGCTTCCAGCCTTAGTCATCGCGCTTGCCCATGATCCCGCGTGGCCGGAAGATCAGGATCAGCACCAGCAGCAGATATGGCAGGATCGGCGCGATCTGCGCGATCGTCAGTTTCAGCACCGGATACCCGAACGAATCCGGCGTGAGCGTGGTGCCGTATTTCGCGAACAGGGTCACGAACGAATAGTCGAACGCGACCGCGAAAGTCTGCGCGATGCCGATCAAGAGCGAGGCGATGAACGCGCCCACCAGCGAGCCCATTCCGCCCACCACCACCACCACGAAGATGATCGAGCCCACCGTCGCGGCCATGCCCGGCTCGGTCACGAAGGCATTGCCGCCTATCACGCCTGCGAGACCGGCGAGCGCGCAGCCGCCGCCGAACACCAGCATGAACACGCGTGGCACGTTGTGCCCGAGCGCCTCGACCATATCGGGGTGCGACAGTGCCCCCTGGATGACCAGGCCGATACGCGTCTTGGTGAACAACAGATAGACGCCCACAAGCATCAGCACCGCGACCAGCATCATGAAGCCGCGATAGGCCGGAAAGGTGGTGGTGTAGATCGTGAACAGCGGGCCTTCCAGAACCGCGGGGATGCGGTAGTCGACCGGCGCGCGACCCCAGATCAATTGCACGAACTCGGTGATGCAATACGCGAGCCCGAACGTGACCAGCAACTCGGGTACGTGGCCGAACTTGTGAACGCGCCTCAACGCATAGCGCTCGAACAGCGCACCGGCGATGCCGACCACGATGGGAGCCAATACCAGCGCGGGCCAGAACCCGACCGCGACGCTGATCTGGTAGGCGATGTACGCGCCCAGCATGTAGAAGGCCGCGTGCGCGAAGTTGAGCACGCCCATCATGCTGAAGATCAGCGTGAGGCCGGAGGACAACATGAACAGCAGGAGCCCGTAGCTCACGCCATTCAGAAGGGAGATGAGGAAGAACTCCAACGCGCCCCCTTGTATCTCCTCCCCCTTCCAAGGGGGAGGAAGGCGTGGATTACGCGGCGGACGGTCGCTTCATCTGGCATGACGTTGGCGTCGACGACACATACGGGTCGAGCACCGCGTCGGTACGGAAGGTATAGCCGGTGTTCTCGACGTCGTATTTCAGCTTGCCGCCAGCCTTGGTCCACGTCGAGATGTACAGGGTCATCTGCATCTGGTGGTCGGCCTTGCGCATCGTCACGTCACCCGCGCCCGGTCCCTTGACCGTCATGCCTTCCATCGCGAATGCAACCTTGGTGGGATCGGTCGACTTGGCCTTCTTGATCGCATCGCCCAGCATCGTCAGTTCTTCCCAGATCGCGGCCGTGTAGAGCTCGTCGTTGTAGCGCTTCTTGAAGTCGACGTAGTAGGGCTCGAACGCGTTGTTGTCGACGTTGTTGTGCCAGTACGAAATCATCTTCACCTTGCCGTCGCCGGATGCGCCCATCACGGTCGGCGTTCCGGTCACACCGGCGTAGTAGGTGTAGAAATTCGCGTCGAGTCCGGCCTCCTTCGCGGCCTTGATCAAGAGCGTGAGGTCGGCGCCCCAGTTGCCACTGATCACCGTGTCGGCGCCCGAGGCCTTGATCTTCGCGACATACGGCGAGAAGTCCTTGGTCTGCGCGATCGGCGTGAGGTCTTCACCGACGATCTGGATGTCGGGACGCTTGCGCGCCAGCAGCTCCTTCGCGTACTTGGCGACCTGCTGGCCGTGCGCGTAGTTCTGGTTCATCAGGAAGACCTTCTTGATCTTCGGGTCCTTGGCCATGAAGGTCGTCAGGCCTTCCATCTTCATCGAGGTGTCTGCGTCGAAGCGGAAGTGCCAGAAGCTGCACTTGCTGTTGGTCAGGTCGGGATCGACCGCCGCGTAGTTCATGAACAGCATCGGCTTGTCGGGGTTGCGCTCGTTGTACTTGTTGATCGCGTCGAGGATCGCGCCGGCGGCGCCCGAACCGTTGCCCTGCGTGACGTAGCGGATGCCTTGGTCCTGCGCGGCCTTCAATTGCGTAAGGCTTTCCTGCGGGCTCGCCTTGTTGTCGAAGGCGACGATCTCGAAGGTCACGCCGTCGCCCGCCACCTTCTTCTGGTTGAGCTTCTCGGCCAGGTACTGAAAGCTCTTCAACTGGTTCTGCCCGACGTTGGCAAGGATGCCCGACAGGGGATCGATGAACGCGATCTTGACGACTTCGGCCGAAGCCGTCATCGAGAAGCCGCCAGTCAATGCGAGGACGCTGCCACAGGTCAGCGCGCGTAGGGGTCGTTTCATGTGTGTCTCCATCGATCCATGATCATGTTGCTCGGGCCTCGCGCCGCGGCGACAGGCCGGCGGAGTCTACTGATATTGCGCAGGCTACGGCATCTAGGAGATACCCCAACGATGCGTGCGGTGCGTGAAACCTAGGCGGTCGGCAACTTGTGGTTGCGAAACGCTTCGCGCAGCTTGGTCTTGAGCATCTTGCCGGTCGCGCCCAGCGGAATCGCATCGACGAATGCGACGTCGTCGGGCGTCCACCACTTCGCGATCTTCCCGTCGTAGTACGCGATCAGTTCCTCCCGCGTCACCTGCGCATCGGGCTTCTTCACGACCACCAGTAGCGGCCGCTCGTCCCACTTGGGATGCGCGCACGCGATCACCGCGGCCATCGCCACCGCCGGATGCGCCATCGCGATGTTCTCGAGATCGATCGAGCCTATCCATTCGCCGCCCGACTTGATCACGTCCTTGCTGCGATCGGTGATCTGCATGTAGCCGTCGGCGTCGATATTGGCGACGTCGCCGGTCGGGAACCACTGCTTGCCATCTTCGTCGGTCACCAGCGGTTCCCCGCCTTCACCCTTGAAGTATTCACGCAACACCCACGGCCCACGCACCCAGAGATCGCCAAAGGCCTCGCCGTCCCACGGCAGGTCCTTGCCTTGCGGATCGACGATCTTCATGTCCACGCCGTAGATCACGTGACCCTGCTTTTCAAGGATGCGCAACTGCTGCTCGTGCGGCAGCGACAGATGCTTGTTCTGCAGCTTGCAGGTCGTGCCTAGAGGCGACATCTCGGTCATGCCCCAGGCATGGATGACCTCGACGCCATAGTCGTCCTTCAACGTGCGGATCATCGCCGGCGGACACGCCGAGCCGCCGATCACGGTGCGCCTGAAGCTCGAGAACTTGAGCTTGTTCTGCTTCAGATAATTGATCAGGCCCAGCCATACGGTCGGCACGCCCGCCGAGAACGTGACCTTCTCGGCCTCGAACAAATCGTAGAGCGACTTGCCGTCGAGCGCGGGCCCGGGGAATACCACCTTGCAGCCGACCAGCGCGGTCGTGTACGGGAGACCCCATGCGTTGACATGGAACATCGGTACGACCGGCAGGATCGAGTCGCTTGCCGAGATGCCCAGGGCATCGGGCAAGGCTCCGGCAAACGCATGCAGCAAGGTCGATCGATGCGAGAACAGCACGCCCTTGGGGTTGCCGGTGGTGCCCGAGGTATAGCAGAGCGACGAGGCGGTGTTCTCGTCGAAACTCGGCCAGGCATAGTCTGCCGAAAAGGTAGCGATCAGATCTTCGTAGCAGACCAGGTCGGGACCCTTGAAGTCGGCCGGCATGCGCTCGCGATCGGCCATCAACACCCAGCTCTCGATAGAAGGGCAACGCGTGCCGATCGCCTCGATCAACGGCAGGAAGGTGGCGTCGAAGAAGAGGTGACTGTCTTCGGCGTGGTTCGCAATCCACGACATCTGGTCGGGATGCAGCCGCGGGTTGAGCGTATGCAGCACTGCGCCAATGCCCGACACCGCGTAATAAAGCTCGAGGTGGCGATAGCCGTTCCATGCCAGCGTCGCCACCCGATCGCCGGGCTTGACGCCCATTGCGATCAACGCATTCGCGAGGCGCTTGGCCCGCGCTTGAACCTCGCCCCAGTTGGTCCGATGGATATCGCCCTCCACCCGGCGTGAAACGATCTCGGTATCTGCGTTGTGACGACCCGCGTGCTCGATGAGCGAGGAGATGAGCAGCGGCGTACTCATCATCAGACCTTGCATGAACGACTCCTTGGTCGGCTTATGGATGCCGTGAACGTGGAAGATCGCACGATTATTGATGTTGCGGAACAGATTCACAAGAAAACCGGGGTTGGCGGCGGATCGGTCGTGGGTTGGCACACCGCGAGCGGCGGAACGGCTAGCCGTTAGAATCGCCGGATGACTTCCGCTGCCGCACATCTGAAGGACACCGCGCCCGATGCGTCGCGACCTGTCGACGGGTCGGCCGACGCCACGAGCGCGTTCGATCGTCTGCATTGGGACAACCGCTTCGCCGCATTGCCCGCGGCCTTCGGGACCCGTCTCGACCCGACGCCGCTTCCGGCGCCCTATCGTGTGGCGATCAGCGGTGACGCAGCCGCAGCGATTGGCTTGTCGATCGAAGAAGTCTCGACACAGGCATCGATCGCGATCCTCGCGGGCAATCGGGTTGCGCGCGGGTCCGAGCCGATGGCCGCGGTCTATTCGGGTCACCAGTTCGGCGTGTGGGCCGGGCAACTCGGTGACGGTCGCGCACATCTGCTGGGTGGCGTGCCGGGATCGGGCGGCAGCGGCCTGGTCGAACTCCAGTTGAAAGGCGCCGGCAAGACGCCCTACTCGCGCATGGGTGACGGCCGCGCGGTGTTGCGTTCGTCGATCCGCGAATTCCTTTGCTCGGAAGCGATGCACGCGCTCGGCATCCCGACCACGCGTGCGCTGTCGGTGATCGGATCGGATCAGCCCGTCGTGCGGGAGACCGTCGAGACCGCGGCCGTGACGGTGCGCATGGCGCCTTCGTTCGTGCGCTTCGGATCGTTCGAGCACTGGGCCTCGCGCAATCGCCACGACGAGCTGCGCATCCTCGCCGACTACGTGATCGACAGCTTCTATCCCGAAGCACGCGCGTCGGACCATCCTTATCAGGCCCTGCTGGCCTCGGTGACCGAACGCACCGCGCGCCTGATCGCGCAATGGCAAGCGGTGGGTTTTTGCCACGGCGTGATGAACACGGACAACATGAGCATCCTCGGGCTCACGCTCGACTATGGTCCGTTCGGATTTCTCGACGGCTTCGATGCGCACCACATCTGCAATCACTCCGACGAGCAGGGTCGCTATGCGTATTCGCGCCAGCCGGCGGTGGCGCGCTGGAATCTCTATTGCCTGGCCGACGCATTGATGCCGCTGATCGACGATGTCGAGCGCGCCGAGGCCGCGCTCGCTCCGTTCAAGACGATCTTCGAGGAAGCGATGGGCGATGCGATGCATGCGAAGCTCGGGCTGGCGAGCAAGCGCCCCGAGGATGGCGCGCTGATCGAGAGCCTGTTCGCGCTGCTGCAGGAGAGTCGCGCGGACTTCACGATTTTCTTCCGAAGGCTGTGCGACTTCGAGGCGCCGCGCGATTCATCGACCGTCGAGCCGCGTCCCGGCTCCGAAGTCCGCGACCTGTTTCTCGATCGCGAACGATTCGATGGCTGGGCGGTCGATTACCACGCGCGCCTGGCGCTCGAAACGCGGGACGGAGACGCACGACGCATTGCGATGCGCGCGGTCAACCCCAAATACGTGCTGCGCAATCATCTGGCCGAGGCAGCGATCGTCAAGGCACGCGAGAAGGACTACTCGGAACTCGAGCGCTTGTTGATGGTGCTCCGAAAGCCCTTCGACGAGCAGCCCGAAAACGGACGCTATGCGGATCTTCCGCCGACCTGGGCAAGTGAACTCGAGGTGAGTTGCTCGTCGTGATGGCAGAGGCGATGGCGCGAAATCCCATTCAAAGGAGTCAGCGATGGACAAGCTTGCGAACAAGGTCGTCAAGAGCGACGACGACTGGAAGAAGGAACTCACGCCCATGCAATATCAGGTGACGCGGCACGCCGCGACCGAGCGGCCGTTCACGGGCGAGTACAACGATCACAACCAGCACGGCACCTATACCTGCGTATGCTGCGGCACGCCGCTGTTCGAGTCCGATACCAAGTTCGATGCGGGCTGCGGATGGCCGAGTTACTTCGAGGCGATCGATCCGGCCAACGTGCGCGAAGTCGCCGACGACGCGCACGGGATGCGTCGCACCGAAGTGATCTGCAACGTGTGCGACGCGCATCTCGGGCATGTATTCCCAGACGGCCCTCCCCCGACCGGCCTGCGCTACTGCATCAACTCGGCGTCGTTGCGCTTCGATCCGAAATGACCGCCGTCCTATAGCCCTGATCCCATCCGCATGAAATTCGTTTCCGATTTTTTTTCGCTGCTGCTCTTCTTCGCGGTCTATCTGCTCGGCGAGCAATTCCCCGTGCTGGCACAGCGATATGCGGGACTGCTATTGGGCGGCATCACGCAAGGCGGCACGATTCCGCCCGACCAGGCGTCGATCCTGCTGGCAGTCGCCGTGGCGATCATCGCGTTCACGATACAGATCGCGTACCTGCTGGCAACTCGCAAGAAGGTGAGCCTGGTGCAATGGCTCAGCTTCGCGATCCTGCTGGTGTTCGGCGGCGCGAGCATCTATTTCCACAGCGACAACTTCATCAAGTGGAAAGTGACGGTGCTCTACTGGTTGTTCGCAACCGCGCTGATCGTGGGCGTGCTGGCGTTCAAGAAGAACCTGATTCGCGCGCTGATGGAACCGGGCGGCATCGAGTTGCCGGAAAACGTGTGGACGCGCATGAACCAGGCGTGGATCACGTTCTTCGTGCTGCTGGGCGTGTTGAACCTGTATGTTGCATTCACGTTCTCGCGCACCACCTGGGTCACGTTCAAGGCGTTCGGATTGACCGCACTGACCGTGGTGTTCGCACTCGCGCAGGGTTTGCTGATTTCGCGCTATCTCGACCGTCTGGATGCCGAAGCCAAGCCCGCGGGTGACGACGACGCCTTGCCGCGCACGAATGCGGACAAGGCTGCCGCGGCGCCCATATCGGTACCGGTTCGTGGAAAGGAACACGCGTGATGTCGGAAGCGACGATGCACACCATTCGGGAACGCATGCGCGCCGACCTCGAACCCGCCGCGCTGGACCTGGTCGACGAGAGTGCCATGCACGTGGGCCATGCCGGCGCGGCCAGCGGTGGAGGCCACTACCGGATGCGCATCGTGTCGCCACGCTTCGCCGGCCTGTCACGGATCGTGCGACATCGGCTCGTGTATGATTCCCTGTCCGATTTGATGCGCAACGCGATTCACGCGCTCACCATCGAAGCCCTGACCCCTGACGAAGCTCCGGTTTCGCCGGCTGCTGCGACGGGACACTCACACTGAATGTTCGAGATGCTGCGGCGACCTTTCGGTCGAGCCGCAGCAACATACATAAAGCGCTCGCATCACTGCGCACACCCCGCGCTCACCTGCGCCATCCGCACACTGAAGGACCATTCATGAATTCCATGCGTTTCCGTACGAGCTTCTTCGCGACGGCTTTGATCGCGCTCTTCGCGTTCGGCCCTTCGCTGGCCGCGGCTCAGAACGTCGCCGTCGTCAACAACAAGCCGATCCCCAAGGCCAAGGCCGACGCCGTCGTCGAGCAACTGAAGAAGCAGGGTCAGCAGGACACACCCGATCTCCAGAACGCCGTGCGCGAAGACCTGATCCGTCGCGAAATTCTGGTTCAGGAAGCCGAGAAGAAAGGCCTGCCGGTCGACCCCGAAGTGCAGGGACAGCTCGAGCGCGCGCGTCAGCAGGTTCTGATCGGCGCGCTCGCGCAGGACTACTTCAAGGCCAATCCACCCACCGACACCGAAGTGCGCCAGCAATACGACTTGTACGTGAAGGAATCCGGCGGCAAGGAATACAAGGCCCGCCATATCCTGGTCGAGAAGGAAGCCGATGCGAAGGCGATCATCGCGAAGTTGAAGACCGGCGCGAAGTTCGAGGAACTCGCCAAGCAGTCGAAGGACCCGGGCTCGGCGGCGAATGGCGGCGACCTCGACTGGGCGCCCGCATCGACCTACGTCAAGGAGTTCGCCGACGCGCTGACCAAACTACCCAAGGGCCAGTACACGCAGACGCCTGTCAAGACGCAGTTCGGCTATCACGTGATTCGTCTGGATGACACGCGCGATGCCAAGGTGCCGAGCTTCCAGGAAGCCAAGCCGCAGATCACCGCCGCAATGATGGCCAATCAGCAATGGCAGCAAGGCAAGTTCGAAGCGATGCTGAAAGACCTGCGCGACAAGGCGAAGGTCGAATAGGGCCCGTCGCACGATCATGATGAAAGGCGTCCTTGGACGCCTTTCTTTTTGTGCGGCCCGCTCGTTGCGCCGCTTGTGCCGTTTCAGTTGCAGCTAAACTCACTCGATGGACAGCGGCCACCCCACCCTCGTCGCACCGGCGCCCAAACAAATCCTCGCGCAGCCCTCGCCACGCAGCGGCGGTCTCGCGCTCGCCGTCGCGCAGGTCGTGCTGTGGGGCTTCAACAAGCACTACCGTCTGTTTCGCGAGATCACGCAAGGCGCCAAGGCGCGCTACGAACAGGCGCGCTGGCAGGAGGTGCAGGAAGCTTCGCGCGCACGCCTTCAGTTCTACGACAAGCGCGTGGCCGAGACGGTCGAGCGGCTCGAGAAGGAGTTCCAGACCGACTCTCTGGCCAGCGATTTCTGGCAGCAGGTCAAGTTCCAGTACATCAACCTGCTGCTCGATCATCTGCAGCCCGAATGCGCCGAGACCTTCTTCAATTCGGTCTGCTGCCGCATCTTGCATCGCAACTACTACAACAACGCTTTCCTGTTCGTGCGGCCGACGATCTCGACCGAGCACCTCGACTCCGACCCGCCCGCTTATCGCGCCTACTACCCCCAGAGCGAAGGCGTGCTCGCCGCACTTCATCGCGCGTTCGCGGACTTCGATCTGAAGACGCCGTTCCAGGATCTCGACCGTGACCTGCGATTGATCGTGGCTGCGGCGATCTCGCGTTTTCCGCAGCCGTTCGAGAGCGCGCCGAATCACCAGATCCAGTTGCTGTCGTCGCTGTTCTTTCGCAACAAGGGCGCGTACGCGATCGGCAAGGTCATCAACGGCAACGTCAACGTTCCGTTCGCGATCGCGATCCTGCGCGCGGGCGATGGACGCCTCGTGATCGATGCGGTGCTGTTCGACATGGTCGACCTGCTCGGCCTGTTCAGCTTCTCGCGCGCCTACTTCATGGTCGATACGCCGGTGCCCGCGGCCTACGTGCAATTCATACACGACATGCTGCCGGCGCGACCGAAGTTCGAGCTCTACAACATGATTGGCCTGCAGAAGCATGGCAAGGCGCTCTTCTATCGCGACTTCCTCCACCACCTCGCGCACTCGACCGACGCGCTGGTGATCGCGCCCGGGATCAAGGGCCTGGTGATGACGGTGTTCACGCTGCCGTCGTTTCCGTTCGTGTTCAAGGTCATCAACGACGTCATCCCGCGCCCGAAGGAATGCGACCGCGCAGGCGTGATGGCGAAGTACTGGATGGTCAAACTGCACGACCGCGTGGGCCGCATGGCCGATACGCTCGAATACTCGGACGTGGCGTTTCCGCGCGACCGTTTTTCCGACGAGCTGCTCGCCGAGCTGCGCGCCAAGGCGCCGACCATGGTGTCCGAGGAAGCCGACGCGATCGTCATCAACCATTGCTACATCGAGCGCCGCATGACGCCGCTCAACATCTACCTGCAGAACGCCCGCCCCGAGGACGCCCGCAACGCGCTTGGCGAATATGGCCTTGCGATCAAGCAGCTCGCCGCGGCCAACATCTTTCCGGGCGACATGCTCTACAAGAATTTCGGCGTGACGCGCAATCGCCGCGTGGTCTTCTACGACTACGACGAGATCGAATACATGACCACGTGCAACTTCCGCGAGGTGCCGGAGGCCCGCACGCCGGAAGAGGAAATGGCGAGCGAACCGTGGTACTCGGTGGGAAGGCACGATGTCTTTCCCGAGGAGTGGAAGACCTTCCTGCTGGGCGACCCGCAGATCCGCGCGACCCTGCTGGAACTGCATCCCGAGATCTTCGAAGCGAGCTTCTGGCAGGGTTTGAAGGAACGGATCGAGCAGGGATACATCGAAGACGTGTTCCCCTACCCCGAGGAAAAGCGCTTCGATCCTGCACGGCTCGAAGCCTGAGCGAATTTCGTCAACCGATCCACCGGAAAGGAATGACCATGGTCAAGTACGCACTGCTCGCCCGCGTCGAAGCGAAACCCGGCAAGGAAAACGATGTCGAGAATTTCCTGAAAGGCGCGCTACCGCTGGCCCAGAAAGAACCCGGCACGCGCACTTGGTACGCGTGGAAGATCGACTCGAAGACCTTCGGCATCTTCGACACCTTCGACGACGAGGCGGGTCGCAACGCGCACTTGTCAGGCGAGATCGCCAAGGCCTTGATGGCCAACGCCGACACGCTGCTCGCCAAGCCGCCGGTGATCGAGAAGCTGGAGATCCTCGCGGCGAAGTAGCGCACGTCGTACTCATCGACCCGCCCGAGCGGGCCGATGAAGCTCACGGCAACAAGGCGCGGCGCAGGTCCGCGTTTGCAAGCCGTTCCAGAAACCACTGCAAGCCCTTGCCCTTCACGCCGGTATTCCACGAGCAATACAGCGTGCCGGTCATGCGTGATTCGGCGAGCAGCTTGGGTATAAGGCGACCGGCTTCGATATGAGGTCTCGCAAAGCCGATCGGCAGATTGCCGCAGCCCAGCCCCGCGACCTGCGCGGCGACTTTGGCCTGCATGCTCGGTACGGTCAGCACGTCCTGCCCGCCCAGCAAGCCGATGGTGACCGTCGGCAGGTTGCGCGCGCTGTCGCCCACTGCAACGGCGCGATGCCGGCGCACCGTTTCCGGCTTGATCGGTTCCACGGCGTCCGCGAGCGGGTGATGCGGCGCGACCGCGAAGACCACTTCGAGATCGCCCAAGGGCCGGCTCTGGTATCCGCTCGCGACGCGTTCACCACCCGGGGTGCTCGAGAAGGTTCCGATCGCGAGATCGGCCCGGCTCGACAGCAACGCTTCCCAGGTTCCCGAAAGGACTTCGGTGAATAGGCGCAGCCGCGTGCCCGGCTCTTCGGCATAGAAGGCGGCGACCAGTTCGAGCATCGGCTCGATGCGCACGATGGTGTCGAGCGCGATGCGCAGTTCGACTTCCCAGCCGTGCCCGACGCGCCGCACGCGGCGCTGCAATTCGCTGGCCGCGTGCAAAAGATGTCGTCCCTCATGCAATAACTCGAGCCCCGCAGGCGTTAGCTTGGCGCGATGCCCGCGCCGGTCGAACAACAGCACGTCGAGGTCGCCTTCGAGCTTTCGGATCAGGTAGGTCAACGCCGATGGGACGCGCCCGAGCTCCTCGGCGGCGCGCGCGAAACTTCCCTTGCGGTCGATCGCGTCGAGCGCCTGCAATCCATCGAGGCTGAGCATGTTCAAAATAGTTGAATGACTTCGTCAAATCGCAAGCCTATCATTTCGTCCGTCATACCTATATCTTGATGCCTCTGCCCGCAATCGTCGAATTTTATCAGGGTACAGAAAGGTTGAAAATGCTTGAAGTTGTCGAAGGCACAGAAGTGCGCCGTGGTGTCGACCGCGGCTATGCGGAGCACGGCGGCTGGTTGAAGAGCTGGCACAGCTTCTCGTTCGCCGAGTATCACGATCCGGAGCACGTCCACTTCGGGCCGCTGCGTGTCATCAACGAGGACTACATCGCGCCGTCGTCGGGCTTCGGCACGCACGGCCACCGCGACATGGAAATCATCACCTATGTGCTCGAAGGCGAATTGACGCACAAGGACTCGATGGCCAGCGGTGGCGGCGCAGGCGCCGTGGTTCGTCCGGGCGACGTGCAGCGCATGAGCGCAGGCAGCGGCGTGCTGCATTCGGAGTTCAACGGCTCGAACGACAAGACGGTCCACCTGCTGCAGATCTGGATCATGCCGAATGTCTCGGGCATCGCGCCGAGCTACGAGGAGAAGCGCTTCGCGGACACCGACAAGCGCGGGCGCCTGAGGTTGGTCGCCTCCAGCGACGGGCGCGATGGCTCGGTCACGATCCACGCCGATACGGCGCTGTATGCGGGTCTGTTCGACGGCAACGAGCATGCAACCTACCGCGTCGCCGGCGGTCGCAAGGCCTATGTGCACGTGGCGCGCGGGTCGGTTGCCGTCAACGGGCTTGCGCTTGCGGCGGGCGATGCGCTGAAGATCGTCGAAGCTGGCGATATCGTCATCGAGTCGGGCCGCGCGGCCGAGGTCCTGCTCTTCGATCTCGACTAGTGCCGATGTTATTTTGCGGGGCGTCCGGTTCGTCATGGCCGGGCGCCTCCCACCAAACGCCTATCATTGCGCGCCTCTACCGTTCTCCGTCACTCCTCTTCGTCACATCGAAAGCGAATGTCATGAAACTCCCCATCACCGATCCCGCACACCCGGCCATCGCATTGGTCGGTCGCATCCTGCTTGCATTGATATTCGTCGTGTCGGGCTTCGGCAAGGTCATGAACTACGGCGGGACCGCGGCCTACATGGCGAGCGCCGGTCTTCCGATGGTCGGGCTCCTGTTGCCGCTGACGATCGCAGTGGAGCTCGGCGGCGGCCTGCTGATCGCCTTCGGACTCTTCACGCGCCCGGTTGCGATCATCGTCTTCCTGTTCCTCATCCCGGTTTCGCTGGCGTTCCATCACTTCTGGGATGTCCCCGCTGCGCAGGCGATGACGCAGCAGATCCAGTTCATGAAGAACGTCGCGATCATGGGCGGCATGCTGATGCTGGCGTTCGCCGGTCCCGGGTCGTTGAGCATGGACGCCCGACGGGCCCGATGAACGGCGATGGCCAGGCATGAGCTTGTCGGCAGCCGTTGACACGCGCTACACGCCCACCGCCATCGTCCTTCACTGGATCATGGCGTTGCTGATCCTGGGTGCGTTGGGCGTGGGCTGGTACATGGCCGATCTTCCGTTGTCGCCATCGCGAGTGCGACTCTTCAACTATCACAAGTGGGCGGGCATGACGATCCTTTCGCTGGCGGCGGCGCGCCTGCTGTGGAGGTTGTTCCACAAGCCTCCGCCGTTGCCGTTCGACATACCACGGTGGCAGCAACGCATCGCACACGCGGTGCACTGGTTGCTGTATGGAATGTTCTTCGCGGTGCCGCTGACCGGATGGGCCTTCACTTCGGCGGCCGGATTTCCGGTCGTATATCTCGGCTTGATTCCCCTGCCCGATTGGGTGCCGGTGGACGAGGCGCTTGCCGAACTCCTGGCCACCGTGCACGCAGTGTTCGCGTACGGTCTCGCGGCGGTGGTCGCTCTGCACGTCGCAGCCGCGTTCAAGCACGCGTTCGAAGACCGTTCCACAGGCGTCGTGCGCCGTCTGCTCTGGTTTCGCGCGTGAATCCCGTCAACCGCCTGGAGACGCGATGAACATTCAACGACTGATCCCCGCGCTTGCTTGTTCGGTCGCGCTTGCCATCGCGCCGACGCTCGCCTCGGCCGCGCAGAAGGTCGTGACCGGACAAAGCGAGGTCGCTTTCATCAGCAAGCAGATGGGCGTTCCGGTGCAGGGAAAATTCGAGCGCTTCGATGGACAGGTGAATGTCGATCCGGCCAAGCCCGAGGCCGGCAAAGTGTCGTTCACGGTCGATCTCGCCAGCGCCGCGCTCGGTACCGCCGAGGCCGTGGCCGAACTGAAGAAACCCGACTGGTTCGATGTCGCGAAATTTCCGTCGGCGACCTTTCAGTCGAGCAGCATCAAGTCACTCGGCAACGGCAAGGTCGACGTCACGGGCAAGCTGATCATCAAGGGCATCAGCAACGAGATCCACGTGCCGATGACGCTCGTGCAGCAAGGCGACGTCTTGAAGGCCGGTGGCGAGTTCACGATCAGGCGGCTCGACTACAGGATCGGCGCGGGCGAATGGGGCGACACCAGCCTGGTCGCCAACGAGGTGCTGATCAAGCCGCGCCTGACCATCCAGGGCACGGCGACGCCGTGAAGCGAATGTATCCAGCAGTTTCCAACCGCCCAATCCGGGCATTCATAGCCACGAGGGTCATCATGAATAGAAGCACCACCGCATCGCTGCTCGCAGCTCTACTCACTGCCACGACGCTGGCATACGCAGAGCCTGCCAGCTACACGGTCGAGCCGACGCACACCTCGGTGACGTTCGAGGTCAGACACTTCGGCACGTCGACTCTTCGCGCACGCTTCAATACCAAGAGCGGCGCGATCACGATCGATCCGGCCGCCAAGACGGGCAAGGCCAGCATCGTGATCGACATGGCGTCGGTGCAGTCGGGCGTGCCGACATTGGATGGCGCTTTGAAGGGCGCAAAATTCTTCAACGTCGAGCGCGACCGCGAAGCGACGTTCGTCGCGACCGATTTTCGCTTCGATGTCGACAAGGTCACGCAAGTGAGCGGCACGCTCACGATCGGCGGCAAGACCAATCCCGTGACGCTCAACGCGACCCACTACAACTGCTACGAGAACCCCTTGATCAAGAAGCAGGTTTGTGGCGGCGACTTCGACACGACCATCAAGCGTAGCGAGTGGAACATCAACGGCGTCATTCCCCTCGTGTCGGACGACACCAAACTGCTGATCCAGATCGAAGCGATCCGCAGTTGAATTGCACACATCACGGGTGTACGGAAACCACGATGACGATGACCATCATCGCAACCCTGGGCGCTGCCCTTCTCGTCGCCACGACGGTGGCGAACGCCGAGCCGGCCAGCTACACCATCGAACCGCTGCACTCGTCGGTGGTGTTCGAGACGAAACACTTCGGCACCTCGACCATCCGTGCCCAATTCAGGGCGAGGACCGGCACGATCACGATCGACCCGGCGGCTGGCACCGGCGCGGCCAACATCGTGATCGACGCTGCTTCGGTGGCGTCGGGCTTGCCTAAATTCGACGAGAACCTGAAGAGCGCGAAGTTCTTCAATGTCGCGGCCTATCCGGACATCGGTTTCGTCGCAATAGACTTTCGCTTCGACGGCGACAAGGTCGCGCAGATCGGCGGCAATCTCACGATCATCGGCAAGTCCAGGCCTGTGACCCTGCATGCGATCAACTACAACTGCTACAAGAGCCCCCTGTTCAACAAGCAGGTGTGCGGCGGCGACTTCGTGGCCACCGTCAAGCGCAGCGAGTGGGACCTCAATATCGGCATTCCTTTCACGTCGGACGAGACGAAGCTGTTGATCCAGATCGAAGCGACGCACAACTGAATCGCGAAGAGCCCGCCCGATGGTCGGTTTTTTTCGTGACGCACGCCCATCGATCTTGAGTGCGGAGTTCTGCTTCTGCGGCGCGGCCGATGCTATATTCCGCTCCCAAATGACCAAGCATCGTCGCCCCCTCGCGTGGCTCCTCTTCGTCGCCTTGCTGTTCACGCAGGTGGCGAACGCCGCATACGCCTGCACGCGCAACGCATCGGTCGCCGGCGATGAGCTCGCAGCATTCTCGACTACCGAGACGGCATTCGCGCTAGCGTCCGACTGCGAGGTGACGGCGACAGTCATGGTCGATCATGACCTCCGCATACCGCCGCTTTGCGTTGACCACTGCGTGCATGGCGCGCAGGCAAGCGCCGACGCACACGTCCCGGCGATGCATTGGCTTCCCGCCTCGCTGCTCGGAGTCTTCCTGGTTGTCCCTGCGATAGCCCCTGCACACAGCGCGCTGCCGTATTGGAAACCCCCGGGCATGGGACGATCGATCGTCCCTGCAATTCCCATCCTGCTGGGTCGCTTCCTCTCTTAGTCCTCGACGCAGATTCGTACGCGACGCGACCTGCGTCGCGCCTTCGATATTGACGTCTGGGGAACAGCATGAATCGTTTGGAATCGGCGGGCGCGCCATGCGCCCGCAGGGTGATCGGCGCGGCGATCATCATCGGGATGGCGATGGGCGGAGCAGGCGTGCGGGCGCAGACGTTCAGCGCGACGCTGCCATCGGCAACGACAAGCCCGCGCACATCGACGCAACTGTCCGATGCGACGCTGAGTATCGAAGAGGCGGTGCGGCTGGCGATCGCGAGCTCGCATCGTATCGTTGCGAACGCCGCGCAGATCGATGCGGCGCGCGACCGCGCGATCGCCGCCGGCAAACGGCCCGATCCAGTGTTCACGACCGGCCTGCAGTCGGTGCCGCTCGACGGACCGGATCGCCTGAAGCTGCACAACGACAGCTTTACGATGACCGCGTTCGGCATCAAGCAGGAGCTGACCAGTCGCGACAAGCTGGCAGCGCGCGCCGAGCGTTTTGCGCGCGAAGCCGAAAGCGGCGAGGCCGCGCGCTCCCTTTCTGTGGTCGAGATCGCGCGCGACACCCGGCTCGCGTGGCTTGCGCGCTCGTATCTGGAAAGCGCGGCCAGCTTGCTGGACGATGCGGCCCATGAGGTCGCGCATCACATCGAAGCGGTGGATGCCGCCTACCGTGGCGGTCGCGGGACGCAAAGCGAGGCGATCGCGATTCGCACAGAGCTCGAACGCATCGCCGATCGCCAGCGCCAGAATGCGCGCGACCTCGCGATCGCGCGCGCGCGGCTGGCGCGGTGGCTCGGCGACGCCGCCGCCCAGCCGCTGACCGAACGCGCGCCGCTAGCCGCGCGGCCCGAGTTGCAGGAAACGCAAGCTGCGCTTCAAAGGCAACTCGATGGCCACCCTGCGCTTAAGCGCCTCGCCGCGCAGGAAGCGAGCGCGCGCGCGGAGGCCGAGATGGCGCGCACCGAACGCAGCGCCGACTGGAGCGTCGAGCTGGCAGTGGGCGTACGCCGCCCGACATATTCGAACCTGGGCACGATCAACTTCTCGATCCCGATCACGTGGAACCGCGCCGAGCGCCAGGATCGCGAGTGGTCCGCGCGCCGCGCCGAGGCGGATGCGGCGGCCGCGGATCTCGAAGAGGCGCGCCGCGTTGCGGTCAGCGACCTGCGTGCCGCGAGCGACGCCTGGCAACACGATCGCGCGCGACTTGTGCGCTACGACACGGCCTTCATTCCACTGGCCGCGGAACGGAGCAGTGCAGCGCTCGCCGCGTGGCGCGGCGGCGTCGGCAACCTGGCGGCTGTGCTCGATGCGCGGCATGCACAGATCGAGACGCGACTCGACCAGCTCAAGCTCGAACGTGAGCTTGCCGAGACCGCCGTCCAACTCGACTACTGGCTCGCCACCGATGCGCGCGAGCTCGGCGACGGTGCGCGACAGGGAGAACGATGATGCGCAACAAACCTCTGGTGGTTGCGATCGCGCTGGCGCTGCTCGTTGCGGGCGGTTGGGGGCTCTATGCCCTCGGCGAACGTCAGGGCGCGCAGCACATGCCGTCGTCCTCATCGAGCACCGTCGCGGCGACCGTCTCTTCAGCGCCAGGGCCTGCACCCAAGTCCGCGGATGCCGCGTCCGATGAGGGCAAGAAAGTGCTGTACTACCACGACCCGATGGTCCCGGGTCCGAAGTTCGACAAGCCCGGCAAGTCACCCTTCATGGACATGCAACTGGTGCCGGTCTATGCCGAAAGCAGCGCGGGCGGCATGGAAGCGAGCGGCGTCACGATCAATGCGCGCGCCCAGCAGAACCTCGGCATACGCACCGCCGAAGTCGTGACCGGAACGCTCGCGCCCAGCATCGAAGCGGTGGGCAGCGTCGCATGGAACGAACGCGATGTCGCGGTCGTGGCCGCGCGCGCCAACGGCTATGTCGAGAAGCTGTTCGTGCGCGCGCCGCTCGACCCGGTCGCCAAGGGGCAGGCGCTCGCGGCGCTGTATGTGCCGGAATGGGTCGCGGCGCAGGAGGAATACTTGGCCGTGCGGCGCATGAGTGCGTCCGACTCGTCGCATTCGAACATGGCGTCGCTGGTGGACGGCGCGCGCCAGCGCATGCGCCTGGCCGGGATGAGCGACGCGCAGATCGCGCGCGTGGAAGCACGAGGCTTGGTCGAGCCGCGCATCACGATGGTCGCCCCCATCGCCGGCGTGATCGGCGAGCTCGGCGTGCGTGAAGGCTCGGCGGTCACGATCGGCATGCCGATCGCGCGCATCAATGGGCTCTCGACCGTGTGGATCAACGCCGAGCTACCCGAGGCGCTCGCCGCCCGGTTGAAGACCGGCAGCAGAGTCGAGGCCAAGTCTCCGGACGGCACGATCGTGATGGGCAAGGTGGGCGCACTGCTGCCCGAAGTCAACGCGCAGACCCGGACGTTGAAGGTGCGCATCGAAGTCGACAACGCAGGCAGGAAACTCTTGCCCGGCATGTTCGCGACGCTGCGCTTCAAGCCTTCCGCGCGCGACGACATGCTGCTGATCCCGACCGAGGCGATCATCGCGACCGGCACGCGCACCATCGTCATGCTGGCGGAGGACAAGGGTCGCTTCACGCCGGTCGAGGTCGAGCCGGGCGTCGAGTCGAATGGCAAGACCGAGATCAGGAAAGGATTGAAGGCGGGCCAGCGCGTGGTGTTGTCCGGCCAGTTCCTGCTCGATTCCGAAGCCAGCCTGAAAGGCTTCGAAGCGCGTCAAGGCGCGAATCCCGAAACCAGCGCCCCACCTCCCGCTCAGCAGCCGCCCCGCTATCACGGGACCGGCAAGGTCGAGGCCATAGCCAAGGATCAGATCACGCTGTCGCACGGTCCGATTCCGGCACTCAAGTGGAATGCGATGACGATGGGCTTTCGCGCGCCGACCAAGGGCGTGCCGAAAGACCTTGCTGTCGGCGCGAATGTCGACTTCGAAATCCAGCCGATGGACGACGGTCAGTACCAGCTCGTGACGATCCAGTCGCGCAGCGCGCCATCCACCGGCGCCAAGCCATGATTGCGCACCTCATACGCGCATCGATCGCGAACCGTTTTCTGGTGCTGCTGTTGTCGGCGCTGTTGACTGCGCTCGGCATCTGGTCGCTCATCCAAACGCCGCTCGATGCGCTGCCCGACCTGTCCGACACGCAGGTCATCATCCGCACCACTTGGCCGGGACAGGCACCGCAGATCGTCGAAAACCAGGTCACCTATCCGCTGACGACGACGATGCTGTCGGTGCCCGGCGCCAAGACCGTGCGCGGCTATTCGTACTTCGGCGATTCCTTCGTCTACATCCTGTTCGAGGACGGCGTCGATCCGTACTGGGCGCGTTCGCGCGTGCTCGAGTACATGAATCAGGTGCAGTCGCGCCTGCCGCCGCAAGCGAAGGTGGCGCTCGGTCCCGATGCGACCGGGGTCGGCTGGGTCTATCAATATGCGTTGATCGATCGCAGCGGCCGTATGGATACCAGCCAGTTGCGCGCGTTGCAGGACTGGTTTTTGAAGTACGAGCTGAAGACCGTCGTCAACGTGGCCGAGGTCGCCAGCGTCGGCGGCCTCGTGCGGCAGTACCAGATCGTGCTCGACCCGGACAAGCTGCGCGCCTACGGCATCACGCACGGCAAGGTGATCGCGGCGGTACAGCGCGCGAATCAGGAAGCCGGAGGCGCGGTTCTCGAACTCGGCGAAGCCGAATACGTGGTGCGCGCATCGGGCTATCTGCAAAGCCTCGACGACTTTCGCAAGATACCGCTGAGCACGACCGATGCCGGCGTCTCGGTCCGGCTCGGCGACGTGGCGCGCATCCAGGTCGGCCCCGAAGCACGGCGCGGCGTCGGAGAATTCGACGGCGAAGGCGAGGCGCCCGGCGGCGTGATCGTGATGCGCTCGGGCAAGAACGCGCTCGAAACCATCGCCGCGGTGAAGGCCAAGCTCGAGACGCTCAAGCCCGGCCTGCCCAAGGGGGTCGAGATCGTGCCGGTGTATGACCGCTCGAGTTTGATCGACCGAGCCGTCAAGAATCTGCGCGACAAGTTGATCGAAGAGTTCATCGTCGTCGCATTGGTGTGCGCGTTGTTCCTGTTTCATCTGCGCTCGGCGTTGGTCGCGATCGTGACGCTGCCGCTTGGCGTGCTCGGCGCATTCATCGTGATGCGTTATCAAGGGGTGAACGCCAACATCATGTCGCTGGGAGGCATTGCGATCGCGATCGGGGCGATGGTCGATGCCGCGGTGGTGATGATCGAGAACGCGCACAAGCACATCGAGGCTTGGCATCACGCGCATCCTGATCAGCGTTTGCAGGGACAAGAACAATGGCGCGTCATCGGCGACGCGGCAGCCGAAGTCGGACCGGCGCTGTTCTTCTCGCTCCTCATCATCACGCTGTCGTTCATTCCGGTGTTCACGCTCGAAGCGCAGGAAGGTCGCTTGTTCGCGCCCCTCGCCTATACGAAGACGTATGCGATGGCGGTCGCGGCCGGTCTGTCGATCACGTTGGTGCCGGTGTTGATGGGTCTGTTGATCCGCGGCCGTATTCCGAACGAGACGGCCAATCCGCTGAATCGGTTTCTGATCGCGGCCTATCGGCCGCTGCTCGACGCGGTACTGAGACGACCCAAGCTCACGCTGGTAATCGCGGCGATCATTGCCGTTGCAACGCTCTATCCGGCGTCGCAACTCGGCGGCGAATTCATGCCGCCCCTCGATGAAGGTGACCTGCTGTTCATGCCGAGCGCATTGCCGGGCTTGTCGGCAAGCAAGGCCTCTGATCTCCTGCAGCAGACCGACCGCCTGATCCGCAGCGTGCCCGAAGTGCAGACGGTTTACGGCAAGGCCGGCAGGGCTGAGTCGGCGACCGATCCCGCGCCGCTGGAAATGTTCGAGACCACCATCCAGTTCAAGCCGAAGAGCGAATGGCGTGCCGGCATGACGACCGACCGGCTGATCCAGGAGCTCGACGCCATCGTCAAGATTCCGGGCCTGTCGAACGTCTGGGTGCCACCGATCCGCAACCGCATCGACATGCTCGCGACCGGCATCAAGAGCCCGGTCGGCGTCAAGATCGCCGGCGCGAATCTGGCCGAGATCGACCGCTTTGCGGGCGAGGTCGAACGCGCGGTCAAGGATGTGCCGGGCGTGTCGTCAGCGCTCGCCGAACGCCTCACGGGCGGTCGCTATGTCAATGTCGATATCGACCGCGATGCCGCGGCGCGTTACGGCATGAACATCGCCGATGTGCAGAGCGTCGTTTCGTCGGCGGTCGGTGGCGAGAACATCGGCGAGACCGTCGAAGGCTTGCAGCGCTTTCCGATCAACCTGCGTTATCCCCGGGAACTGCGCGACTCGGTCGAGAAGCTGCGCGACCTGCCGATCCTGACCGAGCGTGGGGCGCAGATTCGTCTGGGCGACGTGGCGCGGCTGACGATCGCCGACGGCCCGCCGATGCTGAAGAGTGAAAACGCCCGGCTCTCGGGTTGGGTGTATGTCGACATCCGCGGCCGCGACCTGAAATCGGCGGTCGTCGATATGCAGCGCGCGGTCGCAGCGAAGGTCAAGCTGACGCCGGGCTATTCGATCTCGTGGTCCGGTCAGTTCGAGTATCTCGAACGCGCCACGGCGCGGCTCAGGATCGTGGTGCCGGCCACGCTCGTGATCATCTTCATGCTGCTGTATCTGACCTTCCGCCGCGTCGGCGAAGCCCTGTTGATCATGGCGACGCTGCCGTTCGCTGCGGTGGGCGGCTTCTGGTTATTGTTGATCCTCGGCCACAACCTTTCGGTGGCAAGTGGCGTGGGCTTCATCGCGCTGACCGGCGTCGCGTCCGAGTTCGGCGTGATCATGCTGCTGTATCTGAAGCAGGCTTGGGAAGTTCGCATCGCAGTGGGGAAGACGAGCAACGACGACCTTCTCGATGCGATCCGCGAAGGTGCGGTGTTGAGGGTGCGACCCAAGGCGATGACGGTCGCCGTCATCATTGCCGGCTTGCTGCCGATCATGTGGAGCCACGGCACTGGTTCCGAAGTCATGCAACGCATCGCCGCGCCGATGGTGGGCGGGATGATCACCGCACCGTTACTGTCGATGTTCGTCGTGCCGGTGGGGTACGTGGTGTTACGGCGTCGGCGCGAACAGACAACGTCGCGACGGATGTTCTGGAGAAGTCGTCATGAACCGGGATGAGCCGCGTCACCAGCCGGGATTTGTCCTCGTGATCTTGCTGCGGTCGTCACTTACCCAGGATGGAGAAAAATCATGAGCATCAAACGAGTCATTGTCATCGTCCCGTCCGATGTGCTGAAGAAGCTGGAAGCGAGATTGAAAACGCTTCAAGTCGGCGGCGTCACGGTATCGCGTGTGAAGGGCTACGGCGAGTACAAGAACCTATACTCGATCGACTGGATGAGCGAGCACGCCAAGGTCGAGATCTTCATAGAAGAACCGAGACTGGATGCGCTAATCGATGCGATGCTCGACATGGCGCGTGCCGATCCCTCCGGCGGTGGGATCGTCGCGGTGCTGCCCGTCGAGCGGTTTCTCCATCTGCGCACCGGAACCGAGGCCTTGCCCGGGGCAGCGCCGTCCTGAATGGACGCTTTCGTATTCAACCCGGTGGCGCTGCCGTGTTCGAGTTGCTGGCAAAAGCGTTGTGGCAACCTGCCGCGTGCCGCTCCGCAATCAGCCGATACGCCCCAACGCGGGAAACATGTCCAACAGCCAATAGGAAAATTTGGTCAGCTTGCCTGTCACCATCGCCACGCCGAACAGGACCATCACGATGCCGGCCGCGAGCTGTAGCGGCCGGCCAGCGCGGCGCAGTGCCTTGATGCGGCCAAGCAGTTCACGCATGAAGATGGCCGCCAATAGAAACGGGACGCCAAGTCCCAGAGCGTAAGCGACCAGCAGCTTGATGCTTCCCTGCAGCGAGCTCTGCATCGCGCTGACGGTGAGAATCGCACCGAGGATCGGTCCGATGCATGGTGTCCATCCAAAACCGAAAGCGATCCCGAGCACAAAAGCCGCGGCGGGGTGACCTCCCGCGATTCGAGGGTGCAACCGAATATCGCGCTGGAACCACTTCACGCGCAGCAGACCGAGCATTACCAGCCCGAACGCGATGACGATGACGCCGCCCACGATATTCGCCTCGTAGCGATAACGCAGAAACAGGCGGCCAAGGGCGGTAGCGCTCGCGCCAAGGACTACGAATACGGTCCCGAATCCAAGCACGAAGAACGCGCTCAGTAATAGCGCAGTGGCACGCCCGCGGTTATCGAGGGTGGCGTTCGCCCCCGGTCCGGTCTGTCCTGCGATGTAGGAAACGTAACCGGGCACGACCGGCAATACGCAGGGCGAAAGAAACGAGACTATGCCGGCCACGAATGCGGTCAGTAGGCCAATGCTCGATATGCCCATAGTCTTCTACATCTTCACGTGACGAAGCCTGCCGATCGTGATCCCGGATCAGGCAGTTCAAGCCCGCGCGCTTTTGGCGGTTCGCCAGTCATGTCAAGGCCGCGTCAATGCGCCACCGGGTTCAGCTTGCGATCAGCAGCACATTTGCTCATCGCTGCACGTCAGGCGGAGCCGTGACCGCAGTCTGGTCGGAACCCTTCTTTCCCGAGGAGCCGACGCACAAACCCAACGCGCACATTGCGGCGCACGGCAGAAACGCCAGAACGATCGACGACAAGCCCGCGGCGACCAGCCAGCCCCACCCTAAAAAAAGGCTCGATGCGATCACGGCCATCGACCAAACAACGACGGCGGCGCGGCGCCCAAGCCGATCACCAAACGTAAGAATCTGCCAAACGCGCAACACGAACGGAGTCGGCGCATCGCCTGTTGGGTCGATCGTGGTAGCGCTCGTCTTGAGGGTTTCCATCAGTCATTCTCCTGGTTTAAATTGCGAAAGATCGAGAACCGTTCGTTATGCCGATTTGACCGGCGCCAGCCCGAACCAGCAGTTGCGCATCATGCCGCCGTCCTCGTGCTCAAGGTTGTGGCAGTGGTACATGAACATCCCCGGCTCCGTCGGCGCAACGGCCAAGCGCACGCTCTCCCCCGGAAAGACCAGCACCGTATCCTGATATCCCGCATCGATCAGACCTTCACGCAGGTCCGCGGGTGCGCCGGCGCTACGCGCGATGACGCGGAAGCGCACGCCGTGGATGTGTATCGGGTGCGGCATCGCCATTGCGCCGGTATCGTTGGAGAAGGTCCAGACCGTTTCTTCGCCGAGCGGCAGTCGCTCATCGGCGGCAACCGCGTCCATCCTGAAGACACGGCCGTTAAGCGAGCCCTGCATCATGTTGAACGCGAGTCGCGTATGTCGTTCGGTATTGCCCTTGCGTGCGAGGCGAGAGGATTCCGGAAGCCGCGGCGGCGCGCTGGTCGTTCGCGAACCCGCAGCGATAGTGAAGCGCGCGACGGGCAATTCCTCGCCCTGCGCATCGCCCATCATCCCACCGCCCATCATCCCATCGCCCATCATCCTGCCACCCATCATGCCCCGCATCGTCCCGCCCATCCCGCCGGGATCGTCGAAGCGCTTACTGATGAGCACGACGTCGCCGGGACTCTGGCGCGCTCCAAAGTCCTCCAGCAACTCGACGCGCTGGAATGGCGCGAGTACGACGTAAGGGTAGCTCCGTACCCCTTCCACACGGCTGAATAAACCGCTACCTGCTGCGATCGCCCGCATGGGATGCCCGTCGGACCAAGCGAGCTTGTAGATCCGGGCATTGGACACGTTGGCGAGGCGCAACCGATACGTGTTCGGAGCGACGTCGAACGCGGCATCCGCGACACCGTTGACCAGCACCGTGTCGCCAAGCACACCGTTCATGGTGTCCATCATCATGCGTTTGAATACGAACTGGTTGTCGCCGCCGACGCGCCGGTCCTGAATGACCAGTGCAAGTTCGCGCTCGGGCGGCGGCAAGCCGACAGCCTTCTCTTCGTCGTCGCGCACGATCAGCAGCCCGGCGAGGCCAAAATAGACCTGGTGCCCGGTGCGGCCATGCGGGTGCGGATGGTAGAGATACGTTCCAGCCGGATTGCGCACCGTGAAGTCATAGAGGTAGCTGCGACCCGGTGCGACGGCAAAGCGCGGATGACCATCCGCGGTATCGGGCACGATCATGCCGTGCCAGTGCACGATGCTGGAGTCTTCGGTGCGGTTGACGAACTCGATGCGGACACGCTCGCCACGCCGGAGTTCGAGCGTCGGCCCGAGATAAGCCGTTGCTGCTTGCACCGCATCAGCACGACCGCCGATCACCTTGGCGGTGAAGCGCAGGACACCGGTTTCCGGGCCGCGCCAGATCGACACGCGACCCGGCGCAGCGATCAGGCGGATCGTGACATCAGGCGGCTCGGCCCCGAAGGCTGATCGCCCGGCGAACGGAAGCGCGGCCGCGCCGGCGCCGACGGCCAGCGCCTGCAGCACTTGGCGGCGGGTCCAGTCCGTGTCTTGGGTGTTACCCGGCGCCGTCTCGCGATTCATGAGTTGCGCACCGGTAGGTATCGCCGGATGGTGTCGACGACTTCCGGGCGATCCCATTCAGCCGGCCCGGTATAGCGCGCAACCTCGCGGCCTTCCGGGTCGATCAGCAACGTCGTCGGGACCCCGACGATGCCGAGCTGGGCCTGCGCCTCGGTCGTGGCGTCGACGTAAATCGCCAGCGCCTTTATGTTGATCTCATCGTAAAAACTCTTGACAGCGGCTTGACCACCTCGATCGATCGATAGCGCGACGACCTCGAAATTCTTGCTGCCAAGCTGTGACTGCAGGCGATCCAGCGTCGGCATTTCCTTGCGGCACGGCCCGCACCAAGTCGCCCAGATGTTGAGCAATACCACCTTGCCGCGAAAGTCGGCCAGCCTGCGTTTCTCGCCTTTGCCATCCTCGAATTTCACATCGGCGATTAGTTGCGCCGAGGCGTGCGGAGTGAAGGCAAAGTCGCGCTGAGCAACAGCGATCGGACCGACCCCGGGCATCGCAACGCTCACGTGGGTACGCAGCGACCACCAGATACCGATCGCCGAGACGGCAAGCACCAGCATGCCCAAGGCAGCAACGCCGGCCCTGTAGCTTCGAGCCCTACCCTTGCGAAGAGGGTCGTTCGGATCGGGACCCGGAATATTCATGGCGAACCTCCGTCAAGTCTGCGAATCAGGGGCAACAGGGTCTGCGTCCAGACCGCCGGCGTGATCGCGCCGATGTGCTTGTAAGCGATCCGGCCTTGGCGGTCGATGACGAACGTTTCCGGGACGCCGTACACACCCCAGTCGATCGCCACCCGCCCATCGAGATCGGCGCCGGTGCGCGTGTACGGGTCGCCCTTCTCGTCCAACCAGCGCGCGGCATCGTCCGGTTGATCCTTGTAGTTGAGGCCCTGGATGGAAACGCGACCCTCGCGTTTGATCTGCATCAATAGCGGATGCTCCTCCCGACAGGCGACGCACCACGAGGCGAACACGTTGACCAGCGACACTTCGCCTCTCAGGTCAGCGGTCGCAAGACCCAGCGTCCGCCCGCGCACCGCCGGCAACGCAAAATCGGAAACCGGTTTACCAATCAGCGGCGAAGGGATTTCCCGCGGATCACGCCTCAAGCCAATCGCAAGAAAGACCGCGATGCCGGCAAAGACGAGCAGAGGAATGAGCAGTGCCATAGAACGCGTCCGCAAAGCAGATGGCGCGATGCGTGGCCTCGACTCTTGCTCTTGCGTAGGCACCTGCATTACGGACACTCGATCTTGATCAATGCGCCGGATGTCACCAGGGTCCGCGAAGACGATTTGTACGCGGCGCGCGGCGGCGGCCCGTGACGAGTGCCATTGCCGACTCTCATGGTCGAGTCGCCTTCGGCGCATCGCGCAGCAACAGCTCGAGGTCGTGCACCATCGCATTGAGCCAGATATTTGGTCCCATGAAGAGGCGCAAACGACCTTGGCTGTTGAACACGAAAATTCCGCTGCTGTGATAGGCCCCCGCAACCGGTTGTCGGGTACGGTTGCACGGACCCATGCATCGCGAACCTCCAAATCCGGAGCCGCTAGCGCGGGCGAGACGAAGGAGAAAACGGCGGCGGTCGCCACCGCCACGCCTAACCGTGATCGAGGTCATCGGATATTGGTCGCGTGGGCGAAAGAGACACGCTTAAAACGTCGCGAAGATTCGCGGCGACGCTGTTGCCTCCAGGTAATAGACGTTGATCGGCCCCTTCTTGGCGCCCGGCATGCCTGGCGCTCCGACCGGCATGCCCGGAACGGATAAGCCCTTCATCGGCCGATGCTCGTCGATCGCGCGCTTGATGTATTCCGCCGGGATCAGCCCTTCGAAAACGTAACTCCCGATGACGGCGGTGTGACAACCCGCCAATCTTTCCGGAACCGCATATTTGTCATGGATCGGGGCTGCATTGAAAGTGTCGATCAGCGTGACGTCGAAGCCGTTGCTCTTGAGATATTGGGCATAGACGTCGCAGCAGCCGCAGTTGGGATTGCGGTAAACCTTCACCGGGATATTCGCCGCGAGGGCCGGCATTGAAAATGCGACGGCAAGCGTGATCACTACTGGTTTCCAATAGCGCATGGTCGTGCTCCTTCTTTGGTTATGGATCGGTGCGTCGTTTGGCGGTCGAAACCATGCGAGTCATGGCGCCTCCGGCGGGAATGGCTGGCGCCGGCTTTCGTTCTTCTGGAACTGCCGTTGCTCGGATGTCCAGAGGGTTTTCAGATAGCTGATCACGGCGATCGTCTCGCGGCGCGAGAGTTGCCCTTGGAACGCGGGCATGGTCAGGCGCTGGGTTTTGTTGAATGGATCCCGCCAACCGTGCTGCACGATCTGGTACAGCATGGCGTCGGAATGCTTCCACGTATGTCCTTCAGAATCGTGGGGTGGCGCAGGCAGCTCGCCTTGTCGATCCGGCCGCTGCCATGTGGGCGACCCTTCGCCCCGCGCACCGTGACACGATGCGCAGGATTGTTGATAGACGGCACGGCCGGCATTGATGAGCGCAGGGCCGGACGGCGATGCCATGACGCCGGTGAACGTGGCGCTCGCGACCATGCCGCTCAGCCCCACGATCGCGTTGACCAAGACGCTACGCATCGACGCGACGCCAGGTCTTGCCATGGTCGGCGCTGCGAAATAGCTCGCCTTTGCCGGCCGTGGCATACAGCACTTCCGCTGGGGTCACGAGAAGCGCAGTGATGTCAGGGCCGGGAGACGGCAGTCGCGACCATGCTTCGCCGCCATCTGCGCTGACGAACAATCCCTCCCCGGTGGCTGCGTAAACCTGCTTGGGGTGCCGGGGATCGTAGGCGACGGCGGTCACCGTATGCTCGAGGCCACCCGCATCACGCCAGCCGCAGAAGCAGTCCATCGAGCGGCCGACGCCCTTGCCGGTAGCCGCGAAAAACCAGCCGGTCTGCATGCTTCCGGGCATGTTCGAATGGATCAACTGCCGAACTTTTTCCCGCGGGCCGGCATCCATCAATGTCCAGTGGCCGCCCGCGTCTTTGCTACGGAAGATGCCATGTCCCGACACATCAACGTAGAGCGTATTCGGCTGATCCGCATGCGACGTCAGAGCGACAACCTCGTGGGTCGGCAGGCCGTCGTTTTTCGCAACCCAAGTTCGTCCGCCATCGGCAGTACGTCGCACGCCGATCCCTGGACCGGCCACGTAAAGAACGCCCTGGCTGTGCGCGGGAATGGCGAGCGCGACGATGCGGCCGCGCTCGACCGCTTGCGGCAGGCCGATGGCCTTCCAGTCCCGACCTTCGTTGGTGCTGCGATAGATTGCCCGGGGATAAACTTTGACGAGGCTGTGGCTACCCGTATCAAATCCGAGCGCGACGATCTCTTCGCGCGGTTGACCAACGTCGCCGGCGGCCGCAACGCTGCCGATCGCGAACAACCCGCCGAGCAATGCGCTTGCCGCGACGCGAAGACGACGCCCGAAACAACTCACCATGATGCTCAACGAGCACCCCCCTTTTCATCCTTGATCCGGTCGGCGTACCTGCCAAGGATTTCGCCCGTCTTCTGCATCATCTCGGCCTGCATCTGCATCTGCAGCTTCTCATTGCCGGCGGGCAACTGCGGCATCGTTGCGCTGCTCATCATCTGCCTGCACCCCTGCATCATGTCCATCATTCCGCCGCCCATCATTCCGCCACGCATCATTCCATGGTCGGTGTCCATCTTTTCCATGCCGGGCATGTTCCCTGCCGGTTGACCGCCTTGCTTCTTGTCGGCGGTAGCGGCGAGGCTGCTTGCGCTCACCAGTGTTGCGAGCACAAGCGTTATCAACATCGGTTTAGGCTGCATTGCGATACTCCGGTTGACCCAGCGAAGGTGTATTTAACTGAAGTCGAGCCCGCACACAGCGCGCCGTCAAGTCAACGGACGGCGCATGCAAAAAACGCAGACCCGTGAACTTCAGGTCAACCACTGCAAGGGTCGAGAACTAGCCGACGACTAGATGAGTCTTGACCAAAGTGCGAACGAGTGTCGCAATCGGACCAAGGGCTGAGTTGCGATGCTGCCTAACTCAGGAATCGGCTAAAGAGGATATAAGCGCGAAGCGGAGGTCCCACCGAGTGGGTGGGAGCTGAGATCGGTGCCAACGATGCGTCAAGGACGACCATCGGACGATCACAAGGAGGTGGGGCCAAATCAAACAGGGGCGGCGTGGCAGAGGCGAGGACAATCCTATCCATTCCGCCGAGGGCGGTAAGGCATGTGCTTTCAGGAATCGCGGTGGCTTCGCAGCACGGACGCGAGTCCGCAACCGCTATTGTGACTTCCGCCGCTCGAACGAGTGCATGCGCGACATGACCGTTCGGCGCGTCGCCCGTCATAACAGCGCGGCAGACTTGGCCGGCCAGGGCAAGTTGAGTGGTTAATAGCAGTACCACGGTCAACGCGGCACGGCCAAGACGCTTACGCAGGAAGGGCATTATCCGTAGCTTGGTTATCTGGGACAGACCCAAAAGCAGTGCTTGGAATAGTAGCAGCGCGACATGCAAGTAAAACGATTCCTGTTTCAGGCCGTATTACCACGCGTGAGGATGACCGCACCTATCGCGGTAAGTTCAACAGCTTCCAACCTGTAGGCGCGATTGCGATAGGCAACGTCGCCGATGGGGTGCATATTTCGCCGCTGACCGAAGATCCGGTGGGAGCAGAAAAGGAACGAACGAACATGATGGATATGAATATGGGCATGGGCATGAGCGAAGAATGTCAAGGTAACGCCCGGTTATTCGGTCTCGTGGTCCGGACAGTTCGAATATCTCGAACGCGCCACCGGCGACACTGGTCATCATCTTCACGCTGCTGTACCTGACGTTTCGTCGCGTCGATGAAGCGCTCCTGATCATGGCGACCCTGCCGTTCGCGCTGGTCGGCGGGTTCTGGCTATTTTTCATCCTCGGTCACAACATTTCGGTGGCCAGCGGTGTGGGCTTCATCGCGCTCGCGGGAGTCGCGGCCGAGTTCGGAGTCATCATGCTGCTCTATCTGAAGCAGGCTTGGGAGGCGCGTGTCGATGCGGGGCAGACCAGCCACGACAATCTGCTCGATGCGATCCGCGAAGGCGCGGTTTTGCGGGTGCGGCCCAAGGCCATGACGGTCGCTGTCATCGTCGCCGGTCTGTTGCCGATCACGTGGAGTCACGGCACCGGCTCCGAAGTCATGCAACGCATCGCGGCGCCGATGGTCGGCGGCATGATCACCGCGCCGCTGATGTCAATGTTGGTCGTGCCGGTGGGGTAACTGCTGCTCAGGCGACGCGGAAAGCGGCACCTTCAATCCATGCCGCAAAAGCGCGTCACGCCTTCCGTCCTGAAGCACTCTTCTACCCAAACATGAGACCAAGCATGATCGCGCTGCCTCATGGATTCGCGGAAGACGGCGACGCAATCGCCCGGTCGACGATGCCTTGCGCTTCCCGCAAGATGCGCTGCAGGTGATCGGCGCCGCTGAAGCTTTCTGCATAGATCTTGTAGATATCTTCGGTACCTGACGGCCGTGCGGCGAACCAGCCGCTTTCCGCGATCACCTTGACGCCGCCGATCGGGGCGCCATTGCCGGGCGCGCTGCCGAGGATGCTCGTGATCGTTTCACCAGCCAGTTCGGTCGTGTCGATTCTCTGCGGCGCGAGTGCGGCAAGCTGCTTCTTCTGCAGCGGTGTCGCCGGCGCCTCGACTCGGTCAGCGACCGGATCGCCGAACTCGTGTGCGAGGGCTACATACAACTCGCCGGGGTCGCGCCCGCGGCGCGCGGTGATCTCGGCCGAGAGCAGTGCGGCAACGATGCCATCCTTGTCCGTGGTCCAGACGGTACCGTCGCGGCGCAGGAAGGAAGCGCCCGCGCTTTCCTCGCCGCCGAAACCGAGCGACCCATCGAACAGACCGTCGGCGAACCACTTGAAGCCGACCGGCACTTCATAGAGCGTGCGTCCGAGCCGCGCGGCCACGAGGTCGATCAGGCGTGTGCTGACGACCGTCTTGCCGATCGCGGCGCTCGCCCCCCACCGCGGCCGGTGCTGAAACAGGTAATCGATCGCCACCGACAAGTAGTGGTTCGGTGCTAACAAGCCGGCGTCCGCGGTGACGATACCGTGGCGGTCGTGATCGGTGTCGCAGGCGAACGCGATGTCGAAGCGGTTCTTGATGTCGAGCAGGCGCTGCATCGCATAGGGCGACGACGGATCCATGCGGATGCGGCCATCCCAGTCGAGCGTCATGAAGCGAAACGTCGGGTCGACCTCGTCGTTGACCACGGTCAGGTCGAGCCGATAACGCTCGGCGATCCGCGCCCAGTAATGCACGCCGGCGCCGCCGAGCGGATCGACACCCATGCGGATCTTTGCGTCCCGGATCAACTCCATGTCGATGACGTTGCCGAGGTCGGCTACGTAGGTGTCGAGAAAATCGTGGCTGTGGGTCGTTGTCGCAAGCAGCGCCTGCGCATGCGTGATACGCCTTACGCCATCGAGCGCGTGCGCGAGAAAGTCGTTGGCCGCATCCTCGATCCAACCCGTGATGTTCTCGCCGGCCGGGCCGCCATTCGGAGGGTTGTACTTGAAGCCGCCGTCGTCGGGCGGGTTGTGGGACGGCGTCACGACGATGCCATCGGCCAATCCTGACTTGCGGCCGCGGTTGTGCGAAAGGATCGCGTGCGAGATCGCCGGCGTCGGCGTGTATTCGCCGTTCTTCGCCAACATCACGTCGACGCCGTTGGCCGCCAGCACTTCGAGCGCGCTGGCGCACGCCGGCTGCGACAGCGCATGCGTGTCGATGCCGAGGAACAGCGGCCCGTCGATGCCGTGGCCCTTGCGGTACTTGCAGATCGCCTGCGTGATTGCCAGCACATGCCATTCGTTGAACGAGATGTCGAACGACGAGCCGCGGTGTCCCGAGGTTCCGAACACGATGCGCTGCGCCGGTACCGACGGGTCAGGAACCCCGGTGTAATACGCGGCGACGAGCTTTGATACATCGACTAGCGACGATGGCTGCGCCGGCTTGCCGGCCAGAGGACTGATCAATTTGGCCACGGTGTCAGAACCGTTGCCGAGGGTCGAAGTCTCATGGGCGCTTTCGTTGAAGTTGTAATCGTATTCTCGTGCTCTCGCCTAACGAGCCGACCACCAAGGACAAATATTGGGACCGCGCAAACCCCTCAATGACGGCTTGGTCGTCGCGCTGCTCGCAGCCGCATTGTTCGGCGCGAGCACGCCTCTTGCCAAGCTTCTGATCGGCGAACTGCCGCCACTGTTGCTGGCGGGCGTGCTCTATCTGGGCAGCGGCCTCGGCCTCTCGATCTGGTACGCGATCAGACGCCTGATCGCGCGCGCCGCACCGCACGATCGATTGCGTCGCAGCGATATACCTTGGCTTGCCGGCGCCATCTTCGCGGGGGGTGTCGTCGGACCCGCGCTGTTGATGATCGGGCTCGTCAACACCGCTGCGTCCACGGCATCCTTGCTGCTCAACATGGAAGGCGTTCTGACCGCGCTGCTCGCATGGTTCGTCTTCAGAGAAAACTTCGACGCGCGTATCGCACTGGGCATGGGAATGATCATCGCGGCGGGTCTGTTGCTGGCATGGCAGGAAGGCCTCGCGGCAGGCGCACCGTGGGGAGCACTCGCGATCGTCGGTGCCTGTCTGGCTTGGGGGATCGACAACAACCTGACGCGCAAGGTGTCGGCGAGCGACGCTGTCCAGATCGCATGCTGGAAAGGACTGATCGCCGGGACAGTCAACGTTGCAGCCGCGCTCTCGATCGGCAACCGCCTTCCCGCGCTACCGGTGATGCTTGGCGCCGCACTGGTCGGCTTCTTCGGGTACGGACTCAGCCTGGTCCTGTTTGTCGTGGCGCTCCGCAATCTCGGCACGGCGCGCACCGGCGCGTACTTTTCGATCGCGCCATTCTTTGGCGCAGCGCTGTCGCTGCTGCTGTTCGCGAGCGTACCGGGCGCCTTGTTCTGGATCGCCGCGGTATTGATGCTCGCGGGAGTCTGGCTGCACGTTTCCGAGAACCACGCGCATGGGCACACGCACGAACCGATGCAGCATGCTCATGGGCACTCGCACGACGCGCACCATCGCCACACTCACGACTTCGAATGGGACGGCAAGGAGCCTCACGCGCATGCGCATCGGCACGATCGGTTGGCGCACGCGCACGCGCACTATCCGGATATCCATCATCGCCATACGCATTGACCCGACGACGGCTAGCCGAGCGCTCTCCCGTCTGCGTTCGACCAACGATCCTTGCTCGCCGCGATGTCCTTGAAGAAACCTGATGCCATGAGCGACCCCGTCCTCGAATCGGTGCTGAGCTGTCCGCAATGCGGCTTCGCTCAACGCATGACCATGCCCACCGACGCATGCCTTTTCTTCCACGAATGCGTGCAATGCAGAGTCGTGTTGCGTCCTCGATCAGGCGACTGCTGCGTGTTCTGCAGCTACGGCTCCGTCAAGTGTCCGCCGGTGCAACAGCGGAGCGGGTGTTGCGGATAGGCGTTCCATGCGATCTCGCGCCTGACAATCCTGTCAGCGTCCGTCGGGTTGCAAGACGTGTCGGACCGAGCGTTCATGAACCTGGTCGGTCGCGCTGCTTGCGCTGCCCGTATTGGGTGATGCCATGCGGCTTGTAGATCCCCAGCGCTGCGGCGACGAGCAGCACCAGCAGGCCGCCGCCGGCATGGGCCACCAGTGGGCTTCTCAACCCGCGCAGATCGCCACCGGACAATGTCGTGTCTGCTGTCACGTCTGCCATGTCGCTGATCGGCTGCACCTTCAGCAGCAGGACGGTCGTGGCAAGGACGGTGAGCAGCAGCTTCACCAGGACCCAGTAGTGTCGGAACAAGCCCCACGTGGTCCCCAGTGATTGGATTAGCCCGGTGAGCAGTGAGACCAGGCTCAACGGGACGATGACAAACCAGGTCGTCAACTCATTCGCGATATCGGCGGCACGCACCATCTGGACGTCCTCGCTGGTCAGGCCGGCGATGGCGAGAGCCAGGAATCCGGCGACCGCGCCGACCCAACCGACCGAGGAAGTCACATGCGCGACGAGCACGATTTTGCGGATGCGCGGACTCATGATCATGGCTTGCGCACCCCATGTTCCGCATGGGCGCCTGCGTTGCCGGACGGCGCGTGGAGTCCCGGGCCATGCTCGACTCCGGCGAGGAACGAGACGACGAACAGCAAAGCCAGGGCGATGACGACGAATCCGAATACCTTCACCCAGCGCGGCATGCCGGGGCTCGATCCGCGGTCGAGCTTCTCGCGGGTGTCGTTGTCGTTGTCTAGGGACGGGTCAGCCATTTACATCTCCTCCGTCGCCTCGTCGCCACGGCCCAGATCCATGAGGGTGATAATTTATCGAGACATAATGTCTATGTCAAGTCACAGTGTATCGACATCGTCATATCCTATACTGCGTCGATGCCCAAGCTGTGGAACAACACGATCGAGGCGCACCGCCGCGCCGTGCGCGACGCGACGCTGGACGCCACTGCGGCGCTTGTGGCCGAGCACGGCCTGGCGTCGGTAACGATGTCGCAGATCGCCAAGGACACCGGCATCGGACGCGCGACGCTGTACAAGTACTTCGCTGACGTCGAAGCGATCCTGATCGCCTGGCACGAACGCCAGGTCGCCGGCCACCTCGAGCATCTAGTCGAGGTCCGCGATCAGGCCGTCGGCGAGCGGCTCAAGGCGGTATTGGAGGCCTACGCGCTCATTACCCATCAGCACCACGGCGACGAGCTCGCAGCACTTCTGCATCGAGGCGAGCACGTCGCTCGAGCTCGGCAGCACCTCAGCGGCTTCATCCGCGATCTGTGTGCCGAAGGCGCCAGGACCGGCGATTACCGGGATGATGTTCCGCCTGGCGAGCTCGCGACCTACTGCCTTCACGCCCTCGCGGCAGCCGGCAGCTTGCCGTCCAAGGCCGCAGTCCGCCGGCT
>JBBSGB010000013.1:0-87690 GCA_038254545.1 Burkholderiales bacterium
CGGCCGTCGCGAGCGCATGCACACGCTGCGGCAGAAAGGCGGCATCTCGGGGTTTCCCCGGCGCTCCGAATCCGAATACGACACCTTCGGCACCGCGCACTCGTCGACCAGCATTTCGGCGGCGCTCGGCATGGCCGTGGCTGCGAAGCTCAAGGGCGAGCAGCATCGCAAGAGCATCGCGGTGATCGGCGACGGTGCGATGTCCGCGGGCATGGCCTACGAAGCCCTGAACAATGCGGGCGTGATGCACGACGTCGACCTGCTGGTGATCCTGAACGACAACGACATGTCGATCTCGCCGCCGGTGGGTGCGCTCAATCGCTATCTCGCGCGCCTGATGAGCGGCCAGTTCTATGCGACCGCGAAGAACGTGGGCCGCAGCGTGCTCGGCGTCGCGCCGCCGCTGTTCGAGTTCGCGCGCAAGTTCGAGGAACACGCGAAGGGCATGATCGTGCCCGCGACGATGTTCGAGGAACTGGGCTTCAATTACATCGGGCCGATCGACGGCCACGATCTCGAATCTCTGATCCCGACCCTGCAGAACATCAAGCAGCTCGGCGGCCCGCAGTTCCTTCATGTGGTCACCAAGAAGGGGCAGGGCTACAAGCTCGCCGAAGCCGACCCGGTGCTTTATCACGGGCCCAGCAAGTTCGACCCGCACGTGGGTATCGTGCCGGCGGCGTCCCCTTCGAAGAAGAGCTACACGCAGGTGTTCGGCACGTGGCTGTGCGACATGGCCGCGGCCGATCGACGCCTGGTCGGCATCACGCCCGCGATGCGCGAGGGTTCGGGGATGGTCGAATTCGAACGCCGCTTTCCGACCCGTTATTTCGACGTCGGCATCGCCGAGCAACACGCCGTGACGTTCGCAGCCGGCATGGCGACCGAGGGCATGAAGCCGGTGGTCGCGATCTATTCGACGTTTCTTCAGCGCGCCTACGATCAACTGATTCACGACGTGGCGTTGCAGAACCTCGACGTGACGTTCGCGCTCGATCGCGCGGGCCTGGTCGGGCAGGACGGCGCCACGCATGCGGGCAACTACGATCTCGCCTACCTGCGCTGCATTCCCAACATGGTGGTGATGGCCGCATCCGACGAAGCCGAATGCCGCGCGATGCTGAGCACGGCCTTCCTGCATGTCGGCCCGTCGGCGGTGCGCTATCCGCGCGGCGCCGCGGCGGCGTCGCATGCGGTGTCGGGCGGAACGCAATCGCTGGCCCCCTTGCCGCTCGGAAAAGGCGTGGTGTTGCGCGAGACCACGATGGCCTCGCGTGCGGCGGCGTCTTCGCTTGCGGCCTCGCCGCGCGTGGCGATACTCGCGTTCGGGGCCATGGTGGGTCCTGCGCTGGCCGCCGGCGATGCGCTCGATGCGACGGTCGCGAACATGCGCTTCATCAAGCCGCTCGATGCGACGCTGGTGGCCGACCTGGCGCACAAGCACGACCTGATCGTCACGATCGAAGAAGGCTGCATTATGGGCGGCGCCGGGTCGGCCTGCGCCGAAGCGCTGGCCGATGCCGCGATCGTGAAACCGATCTTGCATTTGGGGCTGCCGGATCAATTTATCGATCACGGCGACCCTGCGCTGCTGCTGGCCGACTGCGGGTTGAACACCGAAGGTATCGAGTCGTCGATTCGCAAGAAACTGGCGGACATGGGCGATCGTCGCAGCGAGCCATCCGATATTCGCGAACCGCGGCTGGTCGTCAGCAATGGTTGAAATGCGGGTTGAAAATACGGGTTGAAAATGCGGGTTGAAAGCGCGGCTTGAAGACTCGTGCAAAAATGAACGCTCGTTTCTAGCGGTGCTCGCAGCAACCGATATGGCGGTCGGAACCGATCGTGATTTCTTCGGTCCGCATGTGGCCTCCCGCAATCCAATTTTCTTGAACCCACCCGCGCGTGCGGGTCATCAGACATGAATGCTCCAGACCCGATCAAGTCCTTCACGGTCGATCTGCCCGATGTGCAGGGCGCGCCCGATCAGCGTCATCTCGCGATCCAGCGCGTCGGCATCAAGGCGGTGCGTCATCCGCTGACTGTGAAGGCCGGTGAAGGACGATCGCAGCCCACCGTGGGCATGTGGAGTCTCGACGTGCATCTGCCCGAGACGGTCAAAGGCACGCACATGTCGCGGTTCGTCGCGCTGCTCGAAGAGCGTCGCGGCGTGCTCGACGTAGAGGCGCTGCGCAAGCTGCTTGCGACGATGGCCGGCAAGCTCGGCGCCGAAGCGGGCCGCATCGAAGTCAAGTATCCCTACTTCATCACCAAGACCGCGCCGATCTCCGGCGTCGAGAGCCTGCTCGACATCGAAGTGACGCTGGCCGGCCGCATTTCTGCGGGCGGCAGGACGGACGTATCGCTGACGGTGGTCGTACCGGTGACGAGCCTGTGTCCGTGCTCGAAGCAGATTTCGGACTACGGCGCGCACAACCAGCGTTCGCGCGTCACGATCGAGGCGGGCGTCAGGGAAGGCGTAGCGCTCGCCGTCGAGGATCTGGTGCGGGTCGCCGAGGAAGAAGCCTCGTGCGAGGTCTACGGCTTCCTGAAGCGGCCCGACGAGAAGTACGTCACCGAACGCGCCTACGACAACCCAAAGTTCGTCGAAGATCTGATTCGCGATGTCGTGCAGAGATTGAACGACGACCCGCGCATCGGGCGCTATGTGGTAGAAGTCGAGAACTTCGAGTCGATCCACAACCATAGTGCGTATGCGCGTATCGAGCGGCCGGCGCCGGGCATGCGTGATTGATGTTGCGCACTCGACGCACTGATTGAAGAATGACAAGGGCCCCGTGAATTTCGCGGGGCTTTTTGTTTTGTTTCGTCGTGACCGGTCGCGAGGAGCTCGATGCCGTCGCCCTTACGAACCGCGCTTGCACTGGCACTGGGCGCCGCGGTCTCCCTCGGCCTCGCGCGCTTCTCGTACGCGCTCTTGCTGCCGCCCATGCGCACCGATCTCGGCTGGAGCTATCTGACCTCGGGCGCGATGAATACCGTCAATGCGGCGGGTTATCTGGCTGGTGCCCTGCTGACCGTTTCCTGGTTGAAGCGGCACGCGGCTCGGCGCGTTTTTCTCTGGGGCAGCGCGATCGCGGGGCTCGCATTGATCGCGCATGGACTCGTGCTCGACGACGCGCTGCTCTATTTGCTGCGCTTCGTCACCGGCGTCGCCAGCGCGGCGACCTTCATTGCCGGAGGCTTGCTCGCAGCGCGATTAGCGAGCGGCGACGCAGTGAAAGCGCACGGGCAAGCGCGCGATGACCGCCACGCGCGGCGCCCGTTGCAAGCCGGCCTCATCCTCAGCGTCTATTACGGCGGTACCGGCATCGGCATCGTCGCGTCCGCGTTGCTGGTGCCGATCCTGATCACGTTCGCGACGTCGCACCGCTGGCAATATGCGTGGATCGGCCTGGGCGTCGCCGCACTGCTGGCCACCATCGTCATGGCCGCGTCCACACGCCACCTCGACACGCGGGCGAGTGCGACGACCGAGTACTCGCGGGTCTCGTTGCGAGACTTCGGCTTCGGATTGGCCGCCTACTTCCTGTTCGGCCTCGGCTACATCGGCTACATGACCTTCGTGATTACGCTGCTGCGCGAGCAGCGCTTGCGCAGCGCGTTGATCACGAGCTTCTTCGTCGTGCTCGGGCTTGCGGTGGTTGCATCGTCATGGGTCTGGGCGAACGTCCTGCAACGCTATCGCGGCGGTGAGGCGATGACCTTGCTCGACGCGCTGCTCGCGGTTGCGACGCTGCTACCGGTGCTGAGCGCGCATCCGCTCGCGGTGTTCGCATCCGGGCTGCTTTTCGGCGGCGTGTTTCTGCCGGTAGTCGCATCGACCACGGCGCTGGTGCGGCACAACCTCGAGCCTTCGGCGTGGTCGGCCGGCATCAGCGCCTTCACCATCGTCTTTGCCGCAGGTCAGATCGTAGGTCCCACGCTGATCGGGTGGGTGGCCGATGGCGCCGGAGGTTTGCGTGGCGGATTCGCTTGCAGCGCGGCGGTGCTTGCGCTCGCGGCGATCGTCGCGTGGCTGCAGAAGCCCCTGTCGTCCTCGCAGCGAGTCAGAAGCGCTTCGTGAGCACCATGCTCTGCCCGTCGCGGCTGACCTCGGTACGCGACAGGAAGCTCATGCCCAGTAGCGACGGCCCGTCGTAGCCGCCTTCCATCACGCCGGCTTCGACATTGTTCAGTTCGACGTCGCCGACCTTGACGCGATCGAGCTTGACGATGCGGTAAGGAATAGCGCCGTTGGCGGTGTTGGCCATCCCCTGCGGTGCCTCTCGATACCGGATCCCGAGCCGGTTCGCTTCGTTGGCCGACAGGACCACCAGCGTCGCGCCGGTGTCGACCAGAAAGCGTGTCGGCACGCCGTTGATGGCGCCGTCGGCCATGTAGTGTCCGCGGCTGTCGGCAGCGAGCATCGCGCTGGCGCGACTGTTCGCGCTGCCGCTCGAGGTTCTGCCGCCAAAGAACGAGCCCATCGCAAACGTCTGTCGCTTGCCATCGACGAGGAAGGTCGCGCTGTCGGCACCGATCGCGAGGAGCTTGTAGCCAGCCACGCTTTCGCCGATCGCAACGCTGCGCGGTGCGGCACCGTCCACCGCCACCACGGCCTTGCCGGGAAACAGGCCGACGATGCTGAGGGTCGCGGCGTGAGCGCCCGAGGTGAGCACGGGTGGCACGAGCAGCACGAGCAGCGCAATCGTGCGAAGAGAATCCGTCGTGCGCACGATAACCGCGCCGCTAGTCGCGAAAATTGTTGAAGTCGAGCGGCGTGTCCGTGATCGACTTCTTCAGCAGCGCGATCGCTGATTGCAGATCGTCGCGCTTGGCACCGGTCACGCGCACGGCATCGCCCTGGATGCTCGCCTGCACCTTGAGCTTGGCTTCCTTGACCGCCTTGACGATCTTCTTGGCGACTTCGGACTCGATGCCGTTCTTGACCTTGATGACCTGCTTGACCTTGTCGCCGCCGATCTTCTCGATCTTGCCGAGGTCGAGAAAGCGGATATCGACGCCGCGCTTGGTCATCTTGCCGTTCAGGATGTCGCGCACCTGGCCGAGCTGGAATTCCGAATCCGAATAGAGCGTGAGATCGCGTTCCTTCTGCTCGACACGCGCGTCCGAGCCCTTGAAATCGAAACGCGTGCCGACCTCCTTGTTGGTCTGGTCGACCGCGTTCTTGACTTCGACCTGATTGGCTTCCGAGACGGCGTCGAACGAGGGCATGCTGCTTTTCCGGTGAAACGAAGGGGTGAAAAGTATAGACGAGCGAGAGGGCGTCGATATACTCGCCGCTCCTTGCCGACCCGTCGGCGCGAATTCCATTCGCATGGCCTTCACCATTCGTCGCGACGTTTCTCTCGAAGCACTCAACACCTTCGGCATCGCTGCGCGTGCGCGCTGCTTCGCACGCATCGAGACGATCGAAGACCTCCAGGCGTTGCGCGAGCGCCCCGAGTGGGCCGATGGCCCGCGCCTGATCCTGGGCGGCGGCAGCAACCTGCTCTTCACGCGCGACTTCGACGGACTGGTGGCGCACGTCGCGCTGACGGGCCGCGACTATCTTGGAGACGACGGCGACCATCATCTCGTCTCGGCGTGCGCCGGCGAGAACTGGGACGCCTTCGTGCGCCACACCTTGCGCGAAGCCTGGCCAGGCTTGGAGAACCTCGCGCTGATTCCTGGCTCGGTGGGTGCGGCGCCGGTGCAGAACATCGGCGCCTATGGCGTCGAACTGGTCGAGCGCTTCGCGTGGCTGGAATTCTTCGATCTGGCCACCGGTCGAGTCGCCCGCATGAACGCCGACGCATGCGGCTTCGCTTATCGCGATAGCGCATTCAAGCGAGAACTGCGCGGGCGCGTTGTCATCACGCGCGTGGTGTTCCGCTTGCCGAAACGATGGGAGCCGCGCATCGGCTATGGCGACGTGCGCGCGATGCTCGAAGAGCAAGCCATCGATCGTCCGACTGCGCTCGATGTGGCCGACGTGGTGACCGCGATCCGTCGCGCCAAGCTTCCCGACCCGGCGGTGATCGGCAATGCGGGCAGCTTCTTCAAGAACCCGATCGTGACGAGCCCGGTCTTCGACGCGATTCGCGCGTGCGAGCCGAATGCGGTCGGCTATCCGCAAGCCGATGGGTGCGTGAAGCTCGCAGCGGCATGGCTGATCGATCGCTGCGGTTGGCGCGGCCATTCGCTGCCCGGTGCAAGCGGCCGCGCGGCCGTGCACGACCGGCAGGCTCTGGTCCTCGTCAATCGAGGCGGCGCAACCGGCGCCGAAGTGCTCGCGCTTGCGTCGGCGATTGCCGAAAGCGTCGCGGCACGCTTCGGTGTGGCGCTCGAACCCGAGCCGGTGATTGTCTGACGCGCGCGAGGCTCTCGCCTCACCGCATCTTCGCGAGCTTGTCCGGAATGCCCACGCAAATCGGCCCGAGCCACCTGCCGTTGATATCGGCGTGGAATTTCCCATTGCTGGTCGGCTGATCGATCGTGCCGGCCAGGCTTTCAGGGGTCTTCGCCTCGAAGGTAATCGTTCCGGTGCGCGGTACGCCCGAACAGCTCGTCGCGACGACCATTTTTTTTAGCGTGCGCACGATGTTCTGTCGCGTGCAATCCGCGTCGTCACCGGGGGGAAAGCGATCGCGATCGAGATCCTCCTTCTTTACACAGATCTTCTGCACCGACGTGTTGGGTTTGCCACTACGACCGGCCATCGACTTCTCGATCATCGAGCGGCGATAGGGCGGCAACTTCGCGAGCTCCTTGGGCGTGATCGCGTTGACGGTCGTGGTCGTGCTCACCGTAAACTCCCAGGCGCCCGGCTTCACGTAGAGTGGCTCAGCGTTGGCGAGCGCAGGTGCGAAGGCCGCGAACAGGGCCGCAGCCGCACCGACCACGCCGCGTGCAAGGGATTTCTTCTTCATGAATCGATCTCTCGCGAAAGGTCAGGCGCGGGCCGGTGAGGTTGGGTCAGCGGCCACAGTCACTTCATCTTCACGGGCCGGTCCGCAATGCCTTCGCAACTCGCGCCCAGCCACTTGCCGTTGACATCGACGTGAAATTTTCCGTTGCCGGTTTCCTGATCGATCGTGCCGACCACGGTTTCGGGATTCTTCGCTTCGAAGATGAACGTCCCCTGGCGTGGCGGCGTGCCCGAGCAGCTCATCGCCACCACCACCTTGGTCGCCGTGCGCGAGACGGTCTTGCGCGTGCACGCCGAGTCGTCGTTGCCTTCGGCAAAGCGATCGCGCTCGAGATCTTCCTTCTTCACGCAGCTCTTGTGCACCGAGGTGTTGGGCTTGCCGCCGCGCTCGGCCATCATTTTCTCGACCATCGCGCGGCGTTCGGGCGGCATCTTCGCGAGCGCCTCGGGCGGAATGACATTGCCGGTTCCCGACGTCGTAACGGTCATTTCCCATGCGCCCGGCTTGGCGTTCAGCGGCTCGGCCCCGGCGGCCGCGGCAGCAAACAGGGTTGCGGCCGCGCAAGCCACAACGCGGCCAAATGTTAGCTCGTTCATCGATGGTCTCCTGGTCGATCGATCTCAGCGCTTGCGACGCGCGATCTCCGCGATCCGCATCCTGAGTGCGTTCAGCTTGATGAAGCCGCCCGCATCGGCCTGATCGTAGGCGCCGGCGTCGTCTTCGAAGCTCGCGATGTTCTGATCGAACAGCGTGTCCTTCGAGTCGCGCGCCACCACGCTGACGCTGCCCTTGTAGAGCTTCAGGCGAACCCAGCCGTTGACTCGCTCCTGCGTGTGATCGATCAAGACCTGCAGGGCGCGGCGCTCGGGGCTCCACCAATAGCCGTTGTAGATCAGCGCGGCATAGCGCGGCATCAGGTCGTCCTTCAGGTGCGCGACCTCCCGGTCGAGCGTGATCGACTCGATGCCGCGATGCGCCTTCAACAGGATAGTGCCACCCGGCGTTTCGTAACAGCCGCGCGACTTCATTCCCACGTAGCGGTTCTCGACCAGGTCGAGCCGGCCGATGCCGTGCCTGCCGCCGAGAACGTTGAGCTTCGTCAGCACTTCGGCCGGGCTCATCGCCTTGCCATCGATGCCGCTCACGTCGCCTCGCGTGAATTCGACGTCGATGTATTCGGGCGTGCCGGGCGCGGCCTCGGGCGAGACCGTCCAGCGCCACATCGCTTCCTCGGCTTCGGCCTTCGGATCTTCGAGATGGCGGCCTTCGAAGCTGATGTGCAGCAGGTTCGCGTCCATCGAATAGGGTGCGCCGCCCTGCTTGTGCTTCATTTCGATAGGGATGCCTGCGGCTTCGGCATAGGCGAGCAGCTTCTCGCGCGACACCAGATCCCATTCGCGCCATGGCGCGATCACCTTGATGCCTGGTTCGAGCGCGTAATAGCCGAGTTCGAAACGCACCTGGTCGTTGCCCTTGCCGGTCGCGCCGTGCGATACCGCCTCGGCGCCGGTTGCGCGCGCGATCTCGATCTGGCGCTTGGCGATCAGCGGCCGCGCGATCGACGTGCCGAGCAGGTACTCGCCTTCGTAGATCGCGTTGGCGCGAAACATCGGGAACACGAAGTCACGGACGAACTCCTCGCGCAGATCGTCGATGTAGATGTTCTCGGGCTTGATGCCGGCGTTCAACGCCTTGCCGCGCGCGGGCTCGAGCTCTTCGCCCTGTCCGATGTCGGCGGTGAAAGTCACCACCTCGGCGCTGTAATTGTCCTGAAGCCACTTCAGGATCACCGAGGTGTCGAGGCCGCCCGAATAGGCGAGGACGACTTTATGGATGTCGCTCATGGTGCGTCTGGGGATATCCGGAGGACGGAGTTGCCGAAGAAAGAAAAACGCGAAATCCGCGCAAGCCCGGCGGGGCGCGAATTATAGACGAGGCGACCTGGTCGGCGACGCTGGGTCTTTCGCGGCTTCCTTCGCGGCTTCCTTGTTGCGTCGCTTGATCCTGTAGAGCGCCGCATCGGCGATCCCCAGCAGCTCGTCGGCCTCGGCGCTGTCGTCGGGAAAGCACGCGATGCCGAACGACACCTTGACCCCCGACAGAGCGCCGTCTGGCGCCCTGGGCAACGAATCGTGCAGGGCCCGCGCAAACGCTTCGAGGCGCGCTTCGCCGACCATGCGATTTGTATGCGGCAGGAAGATGCAGAACTCGTCGCCGCCATAGCGAAATGCGCTGTCCTCGTCGCGAAAGAACTCGCGCAGCAACTGGCCGGCCGCAGCGAGGATTTCATCGCCCGCGACATGGCCGTGCTTGTCGTTGAACTGCTTGAAATTGTCGAGGTCGAGCATCGCGACGATCGCGTGCTGTTTGATCATGGCGCTCTTCTCGAGCATCCCCTCGAGCGTGGGCAACAGGTTGCGGCGATTCAGGAGACCGGTCAGCAGATCGCGCGAGGCCTGGTCGCGCAACTCGTCGTGGATCGCTTCGATCTCCGTGAAGCGCGATTGCAGTTCGGTGTTGACGGCCTCGAGTTCGGACTTGGCCTGCAGCAGGCGCAGGCGCTCGGACTCGGCCGAATCGCGCTCGAGACGGATCGCTTCCATCTGCAGCGTTGCCTGCGAATAGGCAAGGCGCACGTCGCGCGTGGTGTCCTGCCAGCGGCGGAACGACGCGTGAAAGCGCCGGTGCCAGCGCAGCGCGCGCCGATAGTCTCCGTGGTTCGAATAGAGCGTGGAGACCGCCTGTGCGGTCTTCCAGAATTGCGTGAGATGCGGATGCCTGCGAAGGTTCCACAGCGCCACGCGCCACGCGCTGACGGCTTCGGGAATCCGCTTGCGCTCGACCGCGATCCGCCCCTGGTTCCATTTGGCCGTGCCGATGCCCATCGCATACCTGCGTCCGATCGCGTCATCGAGCGCAGCGAAGACATAGTCGGTCGCCTCCTCGAGATGCCCGGTCTCGATCAGGTTCTCCGCGACCGTGGTCATCACGTCGCCCGGCCGATAGCGCAGCAGTTCCGCGCGATCGCGGCCAAGCGCCCGGTCGATCTCCGCTGTGGCCTCGTCGACGCGATCGACGTTGATCAGGCAATACGCGAGATTCGAACGGCACATGGTTTCGAAACCGGGCATGCCCACGCGCCCGCTTTCGGCCAATGCGATGCGGATGCAGCTTTCGGCGCCTTCCCAATCGCCCGCATGCAGCAGGGTGGCCCCGACGTTGAAAGCGAGCAACGCGTGAGCGGGCAGGTAATGAAGCCGGAAGAATTCGAGCGCGAGCAGCAGGTCGCGGAACGCGAGTTGTGGCTTGCCCAAGCCGAGCAGCGTGATCGCGCGCCACAGGCGGATGTAGTGCTCGTCGGCGGGCTGGAGCGATTGCGCCTCCGAAAGCGCGCGCTCGAACGAGTGCATCGCAGCGGGCAGATTGCGCTCGACCCAATGCAACGTGGCCTGCACGCCATGAAACAACTGCAGCAGGCGCCGCTGCGTAGACTGCGGCAGCGCTGCGCGCGCTTCACCCAGATGCATGCGCGCCACGCCGATATGCGCAACGCGCACCGAACTGCTGGCCGCGATCAGATGCGCGAAGATGCAATCGTCAGTCGCTGGCGTGTCGCAAGTGGACAGGTAATCCTCGGCGATCGCGGCGGTTTCGATCGGCGAGCAGGGATGGTTCAGCCACGCGGCCTCGAGGGTTGCATCGAGGCCGCGTACCGGGATGGGCGAATGAACCGCGCTCATCGGGCCGGGATGATCCGCGAAGGAGGCTCTCGATCGGGCATGGCCAATTCGGAACCCAGGTTCTCACTCATCGACACGACCCAGGATCAGAAACTCCATCAACGCCTTTTGCGCGTGCAGGCGGTTCTCGGCCTCGTCCCACACCACGCTCTGCGGCCCGTCGATCACCGATGCTTCGACCTCCTCGCCGCGATGCGCAGGAAGGCAATGCATGAACAGCGCCTGGGGTTTCGCAGCATCCATCATTTCGTCATCGACTCGCCAATCCGCGAAAGCCTTCCTGCGCGATTCGTTCTCGGCTTCGAAGCCCATGCTGGTCCAGACGTCGGTGGTTACGAGATCGACTCCCCGACATGCATCGACAGGATCGGCGAATTCTTGATAGTGCGCTTCGCCGACCAGGCCGGCGCGCTCGGGTTCGACTTCGTATCCGGGCGGGGTCGAGACGTGCACCGTGAAGCCCAGCGTTTCGGCGGCCTGCAGCCAGGTGTTGCAGACGTTGTTCGAATCGCCGATCCACGCGATGGTCGCGCCCGCGATGGCGCCGCGATGCTCGATGAAGGTGAAGATGTCGGCCAGGATCTGGCAGGGATGGTATTCGTTGGTCAGGCCGTTGATGACGGGCACGCGTGAATTGGCGGCGAACAGCTCGATGCGCGCCTGCTCGAAGGTGCGGATCATCACCAGGTCGACCATGCGGCTGATCACGCGCGCGGTGTCTTCGATGGGCTCGGCGCGGCCGAGCTGCGAGTCGCCGGTGGTCAGGTTGATCACCGAGCCGCCCATCTGGTACATGCCGGCCTCGAACGACACGCGGGTGCGCGTCGAGGCTTTCTCGAAGACCATCGCGAGCGTGCGATCGATCAGCGGCTGGTAGGTGACGTAGCGCTTGAAGCGATCCTTGATGATGCGCATGCGATCGAACAAGTGCGCATAGTCGTCACGGGAGAAGTCGTTGAATTGCAGGAAATGCCGAATCGTCATGATGCGGATGCTGGATTCATTTGCGCCTGGCCGCCAGTCGTGGCGGCGACGTTGCGGGACAAGCGCCTCAGGCCGCCTTGGGTTCGGCTTGCTGCGAAAGAAATTCGCGGATCACCTTCGCCACGGCGTCGGCCAGCAGGGAAGCTTCTTCGGCGTTGATGATGAGCGAAGGCAGAAGGCGCACCACGCGCTCCTGCGTGACGTTGATGAGCACGCCGTAGCCGTCGGAGAAGGCGAGCGCGCGCTTGACGACGTCGGCGCAAGGGCATGCAAGCTCGATGCCGAGCATCAAGCCACGTCCGCGAATGTCGAGCACGCCGGCGACACAGCCGAGTTCCCGCGAGAGCGACGAACGCAGCAACTGGCCGGTCTCTTCGGCATTGGCCAGGAGGCCTTCGTCTTCGATCACCGCGATCGTCTCGAGCGCGGCGCGGCATGCGAGCGGGTTGCCGCCGAAGGTCGTGCCGTGATTGCCGGGCCCGAAGACGTTGGCCGCATCGCCGCTGGCGATCACGGCGCCGATCGGCACGCCGCCGGCGAGCCCCTTGGCCATCGGCACGACATCCGCCTGAATGCCGGCCCACTGGTGCGCGAACCATTTGCCGGTGCGGCCCATGCCGCACTGGACCTCGTCGATCATCAACAGCCAGCCCTTCTGGTCGCAGATCGCGCGGGCCGCTTTCAGATATTCGACGCGCGCCGGCGTGATGCCGCCCTCGCCCTGGATCGCTTCCATGAAGACGGCGGTCACATTGGGGCGCTCGGCGGCGACGCGCTCGAGCGCGGCGACATCGTTCAACGGCACCCGCACGAAACCGGGCACCAGCGGCTCGAAGCCCTTCTGCACCTTGGCGTTGCCGGTCGCCGAGAGCGTCGCGATCGAGCGGCCGTGAAAGGCATTCTCGTAGACCACGATCTCGGGATTCTCGATGCCGCGATCGTGGCCGTATTTGCGTGCGATCTTGAGCGCGGCTTCATTCGCTTCGAGGCCCGAGTTGCAGAAGAAGACCTTGTCCATGCCCGACAGCGCGGCGAGCTTGTCGGCCAGCGTTTCCTGCAGGCGGATCTTGTAGACATTGGAAGTGTGGATCAGCCTGGATGCCTGATCCGCGATCGCTGCGACTAGGCGCGGATGGCCGTGGCCGAGCGTATTGACCGCGATACCCGCGAGCCCATCGAGATACTTGCGATCGCTTTCGTCCCACAGCCAGACGCCCTTGCCGCGCGTGAAATACACGGGAAGGTTCGCGTAGGTGTTCATCAGGTGCGAGGTGGGATTGGTCTGGTTCATGCGGATCGCGCGGGGCCGAAAAAGTCGATGGGGGATGTTAAGCGATTTGCCTGAGGCTGACATCCGGAACCGCCCGCAGGCCGGTGCGCAGGTACAGCAGCGTGACCAGAGCGAACACGATCGCGCTCATGCCTGCGAAGGTTTCGCGCATCCCGAAGGCCTCGGCCGAGTGTCCCGCCGCGAGCGCGCCCAACGGCGCCGCGGCCACCGTGAAGAAGCGCATTGTCGCCGTCATGCGGCCGAGCATGCCGTCGGGCGTGACCGCCTGGCGCAGGCTCGCGTAGTTGATCCAGTAGAGCGTGACGCCGAAGTCGAACACGAAGAGTGCTGCGCCGAGCGACACGAAGGCGTGATCGGACTTCGGCATCAACGCGAGCATCAGCCACGCCAGTGCCGAGCACAGCACGCCCAGGAGGATAGGCACGCCGGTGCCGAAACGTCGCGTTGCGTGGCGGGCCAGCATCGCGGATACCAGCGCGCCCGCGCCTCCGACCATGTGCGCGGCGCCCAGCTCGCCCGCGGACAGGCCGAGCTCGCGCGTCGCATACAGCGTCTGCAGCGTCATCCATCCCTGGAAGATCACGAACCACGAGGTCGAGACCAGCGTCAACGGACGCAGGATCGGATGCTTGAGCACGAGGGCCAGGCCCTCGCGGATCTCGCGCCCTATCGACGTGTCGCTGGTCTTCGCGGGAAGCACTTCGACGTGCCGGATGCGCATCAACAAGGACAAGGAGACGATGAAGCTGATGCAGTCGAACAGGATGGCGATCGGCGCCGTCAGCCACTGGATCAGCAGGCCCGCAAGGCCGGGTCCGGTCAGGCGCGCCGTCGATTCGCTGGCGATGAAAAGGCTGTTGGCTGCGATCAGGCGGTCTCGTCCGGCCAGTTGCGTCAGATAGACCTGCGCGGCGCTGCCGACGAAGACGAACACGGTGCCGAGGATGAAGCCGACCGCGTACATCAGCGGCATCGCCAGCACGCCGAGCCAGGTCGCGACCGGGATCGCGAGCAGCGCGGCGCAGATCATCGCCTCGCAGATCAGCATGATCGGAAGCTTGCGAACGCGATCGATCAACACGCCCGCGTGCAGCGAGAAGAGCGAGAACGGCAGGGCTTCGAGCGCGACCAGCATGCCCATCTGCCGCGGCGTCGCGTCGAGCATCGTGATCGCGGTCAGCGGCAGTGCGAGCATCGTGATCTGACCGCCGAAGCTGGTCACGCTGGACGACAGCCACATCAGGCGGAAGTCGCGATGCGCGAGCAGGCCTGCGTGCCAGAGCGCGAGGAATCGCTGCATGAGTTTGTGGTTCGTTGCGTCCATCACCGCACCATCGCTTTTTTTGTCTTCTCTTTGTTCCGTCACGCGGATCGCCTGCTTGCCGCAGCGAGGCGATCGATGGCCCCCGCTATAATTCGTCCCTCATGACCGGCCCCACGACGCCCAAGGAACTGATCATCAAGGGCGTCACCAACAGTGGCGCGACCTTTCGCCCCAGCGACTGGGCCGAACGACTGTGCGGCGTCCTCGCCGCCTATCAACCCCAGCCGGTCGCGAGGCGCGGGCCGGTTCTGGGTTATTCGCCGTACGTACAACCGACCCTGATCGGCGGCGTCAGCGTCGTGGTGGTCGATGCGCGCCTGCGCGATCTCGAACCCCGCGCCTGGGATTTCGTGACCGGCTTCGCACGCGACAACGACCTCGTCACGATGGATGCCTCCGACCTCGTCACCGCACCGACACTGCCGGACATTCCTCCCGCTGCAGGTTGAAAAAAAAGGGGCATAAAAAAAGCGCACCGATGTGCGCTTTTTCATTCGGGCCTGCGCCCGCAACTCATGCGGACAGGCTCAAGCGTTGAGCGCCTTCACGGCTGAAGCAAGTCGGCTCTTGTGTCGCGCCGCCTTGTTCTTGTGGATGATCTTCTTGTCGGCGAATCGATCGATGATGCTGGTGGACCTGCGAAATTGTTCTGCGGCAACGCCCTTGTCGCCGGCAGCAATCGCCTTGCGGACCGCCTTGATGGCAGTGCGCAGCGCCGAGCGAAGGCTCGAGTTGTGAGCGTTCTGCTCCGCGCTTTGACGGGCGCGCTTTTTTGCTTGTGCGGTATTGGCCATGTATGAAAGAAAGGTGAAAATGCCGCGGCGCCGGGCGCCCGCGATGAAAATGGGATGCGTGTGAACGCGACAGAGCCGCGCATTCTAGCGACCCTGGTACAAAAAGGCAAACGCGGTTGGTTGTCCGCCACAACGACGAGGCGCGCCCGGCGACGCGCTAGCCCGCATCGGGCCGGCGCCGACGCGATCCGAACGCATCTCTATAATCCGCGCATGAATCTGCTTCGCGTGCTGGCCACCGTCAGCGGCATGACGATGGTTTCGCGCGTGACCGGGCTCATTCGCGAGAACCTGATGGCGCGCATCTTCGGCGCGAGCGTCGCGACCGACGCTTTCTTCGTCGCGTTCCGCATCCCCAATCTGTTGCGACGCCTGTTCGCCGAAGGCGCGTTCTCGCAGGCCTTCGTGCCGATCCTGGGCGAGTTCAAGTCGCAGCGCTCGTCCGAAGAGACGCGCGCCCTGGTCGATCACGTGGCGACCGTCCTGACCTGGGCGTTGATCGCGGTCACGATCGTCGGCATCGTGGCAACGCCCGCGGTGGTGTGGCTGCTCGCCGGCGGCCTGAAATCGGATCGCTGCGGCGTGGCGCAGGCGGCGGCGCAATTGGGCAGTTCGGCAACGGACGGCTTCGATCTCGCGGTATTGCTCACGCGCGCCATGTTTCCCTACATCGCCCTGATCGGCTTGGTGGCGGGTGCGTCGGCTATCCTGAACACCTGGAGACAGTTCGCGGTCCCGGCCTTCACGCCGGTGCTGCTGAACATCTCGTTCATCGTCTGTTCCTTGTTCGTCGCGCCCCACGTCGATCCGCCGGTGCTGGCGCTTGCGATCGGGGTCGTCGCCGGCGGAATCGCGCAACTCGCGTTCCAGATCCCGGCGCTGATGCGCGTCGGCATGTTGCCGCGCATCGGCTTCGATCTGCGCGTCGCCCTTGCGCATCCGGGGGTCAGGCGCGTTCTGCGCCAGATGTTGCCCGCGACCTTTGCGGTATCGATCGCGCAGATCAGCTTGATCATCAACACCAACATCGCCACGCACCTCGCATGCGGCAGCGTGTCGTGGATCACTTATGCCGATCGCTTGATGGAATTTCCGAGCGCGCTGCTCGGCGTCGCGCTCGCCACGGTGCTGCTACCGAGCCTCTCGCACGCGAACGCCGAAGGTCGCGCCGACGAAGTCTCGGAACTGCTCGACTGGGGGATGCGTCTATCGCTGATGCTCGCCCTGCCGTGCTCGCTCGCCTTGTGGCTGCTCGCGCAACCGTTGACCGCGACCCTGTTTCACTACGGCAAGTTCACCGCGCTCGATGTGATCGCGACCCAGCACGCGGTGACCGCGTACGGCGTGGGCCTGATCGGCCTCGTGCTCGTGAAGATCCTCGCGCCGGGGTTCTATGCGCGGCAGGACATCAAGACGCCGGTGAAGATCGGCATCGTGGTCCTGATCGCCACGCAATTGATGAACGTCGTGTTCGTGCCGATGTTCGCGCACGCGGGTCTCGCGCTCGCGATCGGCCTCGGTGCGTGCGTGAACGCGGCGATGCTGCTGATCGGGCTGAAAGTGCGCGGCGTCTATCGCGCGCGGCCGGGCTGGCTGGCCTTCGCGCTGAGGCTCGCGGTCGGCCTCGCTGCGCTCGGGCTATTCCTCGCATGGACCGATGCGCGCTTCGACTGGATCGCGATGCGCGCCGTGCCGGGTCAACGCATCGCAGCCTTGGCCGGGATCGTGGCCGGCGGCGCACTTCTTTATTTCGGCGCCTTGCTCGCCTCTGGTATGCGACCGCGACATTTTCGCCGGACTGCGGGATGATCGACGGCATGATGACTCCGCTCGAATACTTCGCCACGCTGGTCGCGCAACCCGACGACGGCGAGGACATCCCGCTGACCGAGGCGGCGCTGGCGATCGCGCAGGACATCGAGCCGCGGCTCGATCTGGCCGCCACGCAGTCGCAGATCGACCGGCTCGCCGCGACCCTGAAGGCGCGCCTGCCCGCCGATGCGGGCCAGGTGCACAAGCTGCGATTGCTCAATCGCTATTTCTTCCACGAACTCGGCTTCTCGGGCAACGCCAACGACTACTACGATCCCGACAACAGCTATTTGCCGAAAGTGCTGGATCGTCGCCGCGGCATTCCGATTTCCCTCGCGGTGTTGTTCATGGAGATCGGCCAGCAGATCGGCCTGCCGCTACGCGGCGTGCCGTTCCCCGGACACTTCCTCGTCAAGCTCAAGGTGCGCGCTGGCGACATCTATCTCGACCCGTTTTCCGGCGAGTCCCTGTCGCGCGAGCGGCTCGAAGAAAGGCTCGCCGAATTTCTCGAAGCGCTGCAGAGTGGTTCGACGTCGGAAGGTGCGAGCGACCGCATCGATCGCGGCACGCTCGAGATCGCGCTGGGCAGCGCGATTCGCGAAGCGACGCCACGCGAGATCCTGGCGCGCATGCTGCGCAATCTGAAGACGGTCTATCACGGCCGCAACGACTACGCGCGCTTGCTCGAGGTGCAGAACCGCCTCGTGATCCTGCTACCCGACGAGCCCGAAGAGCTGCGCGATCGCGGCCTGGTCTATGCGCAGCTCGAATGCCCGCGCGCCGCACTCGACGATCTGACGGCGTATCTCGAGGCCGCGCCCGAGGCGTCCGAGGCCGACGAGATCAGGCGGACGCTCGACGTGTTGCGGGATGCGTCGGGGCGGCTGAATTGATGCCTGGTTGATTCCTACTTCGGCGCCATGCGGATCGCGCCGTCGAGACGGATCGTCTCTCCGTTGAGCATCTCGTTGGTGATGATCTGGTGCACCAGCTTCGCGTAGTCCTCGGGCGTTCCCAGGCGTGACGGGAAGGGCACGCTGGCCGCGAGCGCGTCCTGCACGTCCTTGGGCATGGTGAACATCATCGGCGTGGCGAAGATGCCGGGCGCGATCGTCACGCAGCGGATGCCGCTCCTCGCGAGGTCGCGCGCAACCGGCAAGGTCATGCCGACCACGCCGCCCTTGGACGCCGCATACGCGGCCTGCCCGATCTGTCCGTCGTAGGCCGCGACCGACGCGGTGTTGATCAGCACGCCACGCTCCATCGTGTGCTCAGGCTCGTTCTTCGCCATCGCCTCGGCGGACAGGCGGATCATGTTGAACGACCCGATCAGGTTGACCGTGATGGTCTTCGTGAACACGTCGAGCGGATGCGCACCGTCGCGACCGACGGTCTTGACGGCCGGCGCGATGCCGGCGCAATTGATCAGCCCCATCAGCTTGCCCGCCGCGATGGCGGCCGCGACCACGGCCTTGCCGTCCGCCTCGACACTTACGTCGCAGCGAACGAATTGCTGGCCGAGTTCCTTCGCCAGCTTGTCGCCCGCTTCGGCCTGCACGTCGGCGATCACGACCTTCGCGCCGTGCGCCGACAGCATGCGAACCGTTCCCGCGCCCAGGCCCGACGCGCCGCCGGTGACGATGAATACCTTGCCTTCGATGTTCATGAATATTCCTCGTGTGGTCGCGGTGAAGGATCGCAATGCGGGATCGTGATGCGGGCGGCGATTCTAGCGCAGGCGCATCCGGTCTTCCGGCGTGCGATGCGCCGCTGCATGCGCCCAGCGTATCCTCGTCGCGTAGTCGAAACGAGCTTGTCCATCGACGGAGACCAGCGATGCCCGATACCACCGACCGCGCGGCCCAGCGCCCTGCGCCCGATGCGGTCTTCAATCAGACCCCGCCCATGAGCGCTGTCGATCTGTTCTCGACCGATGCAGGCCTGTGCGATGCGCTCTCGCGCGAAGGCGCGAGCGAAGGCACCGCGGAGTTGCAGCGCATCGGGACCGAGCTCGGCGATCCGTGCAATGTCGAGCTCGCGCGGCTCGCCAATCAGCACACGCCGGTGTGGAGGAGCTTCGACCCGCAAGGACATCGCGTCGATAGCATCGAGTTCCATCCCGCATGGCACACATTGATGGAGGGCATCGTCGCGCGCGGCTTTCATGCGAGCCCTTGGGAGAAACCAGAGGGGCGGTCACGCGCGCGCGGACACGTGATTCGCGCGGCCGGTTACCTGATGCAGGCGCGCGTCGAGCAGGGCACGCTCTGCCCGACGACGATGACGTATGGCGCGGTGCCGGCGATGCAGAAGGACGACTGGCTACTGCGCGAATGGATTCCGCGGATCGTCTCGCGCGAATACGATCCGCGCGACATACCGATAGCCGAGAAGCGCGGCGCCTTGATCGGCATGGGCATGACCGAGAAGCAGGGCGGCTCGGACGTGCGCGCGAATACCACCCGCGCGGTGCAGGGCGACGACGGCAGCTATCGGCTGACCGGCCACAAGTGGTTCTACTCGGCGCCGCAATGCGATGCGCATCTGATGCTCGCCTATGCCAGCGATCAGGACGGGCACGATCAAGGGCTCACATGCTTTTTCGTGCCGCGCTTCGAGCCCGACGGCACGAAGAACGCCGTGCGCGTGCAGCGCCTCAAGGACAAGGTTGGCAATCGATCCAACGCGTCGTCGGAAGTCGAATTCCATGCGGCGTGGGGGCATAGTCTGGGCGAGCCCGGTCGCGGCGTGCCCACCATCCTCAAGATGGGCACGTACACGCGGCTCGATTGCGTCATCGGCACCGCCGGCATGATGCGCGAGGCGGTGGTGCAGGCGATCCATCACGCGCGCCATCGCGCCAGCTTCGGTGCCATGCTGGTCGATCATCCGTTGATGCAAACGGTGCTGGCCGATCTCGCGATCGAATCCGAAGCCGCGACCGCGCTAGCGCTGCGCCTCGCGCGCGCATTCGATGGCGCGGACGACGAAGCCGAGACCCTCTTTCGCCGCCTCATGACGTCGGCGTCCAAATTCTGGGTCTGCAAGCGCGGGCCGGAGCTCGCCGCCGAGGCGATGGAGGTGCTGGGGGGCAACGGCTATGTCGAAGAGGGGCCGCTCGCGCGCATCTATCGAGAGATGCCGGTCAACTCGATCTGGGAAGGCTCCGGAAACATCATGTGCCTGGACGTGCTGCGGGCGTTGTCGAAGTCGTCGCGCACGCGCGACGTGATCCTTGCGGAACTCGCTGGCCAGCGCGGTCGCCATGCCGCATTCGACTCATCCTTCGAGCGCTTCGCGGCGAGGCTCGACGCGCATGCCTACGACGAAGCCTCGGCGCGCTCGCTGGTGCGTTCGCTGGTCACATTGGAGCAGGCCGTCTTGCTGCTGCAATCGAATTCGAACCTGATGGGCGACGCATTCTGCGCGACGCGACTAGCTGCCGATGCGCGTTGGGGCGGCGTGTATGGCGACGCGGTCACTGGGGTCGATGTTGGCGCCATCATCGATCGAGCTTGGTCGGAGTGACGGCAGGCATCGGTGATCGGCTGAATCTGCGGTAGGCGTGCCCGGCCAGTGAAACTGCATCGCATGCACGCGGTCGCAAGGATGATGAAGAGGCTGTAGATGATTGCGCGGTGCTCTTCATCGGACCCACTCATCAGGAGAAAACCATCATGACCATCGACACATCGATTGGGCTCGACGATCCGAGAGAAAATCAGCAGTCAGGATTGAGCGACGAAGAGATCGCGGAAGAGCGCGCCCGCAAGGCCCGCGAGGACGGCGAGTCCGAAGAAAAGGAAGGCAAGCGCGATGTAACCCGCGAAGACATCGAACGCGGCAACGATCGCAACACCTCGGCCGACCAGGGCGGTCGCAGTGGTACCACCAACAAGCTCGAGGATGGCGGCGTCGAAGTGAGCGACGTCAACAGCGGACCGGTCGACGCATGACGGTCGCGCGCCAGGATCGCTGGTTGAACGGAGGTGACAGGTCCGCGGCGCGCCTTCGCATTTCACCGCGCGCGATCGGGCGCATTGCACTCGCGGCATTGTTCATCGTGTCGGGCACCAGTCATTTCGTTCGCAGCGATTTCTTCACCGCCATCGTGCCGCCGTGGTTGCCATCGGCGCTCACGCTGGTGTGGATCAGCGGCTTCTTCGAGATCGCGGGCGCGATCGGTTTGCTGATACCGGCGACGCGACGCGCTGCCGGCATCGGCTTGATCGCGCTGATGGTTGCGGTGTTTCCTGCCAACGTCCACATGGCTCTGCATGCCGACGCGTTTCCGAATTTCGCGCCGTGGCTGTTGTGGGCGCGATTGCCGTTGCAAGCCGTGTTGATCGCAGTGGCGTGGTGGTGTTCGCGAGACCCGCAATGAAAAGAGGCCGCAGTCGCGGCCTCTTTTTTTAACGCGATCCGACTACAACAGCGGCACCATCAGCAGCGCCACGATGTTGATGATCTTGATCAGCGGATTGACCGCCGGGCCGGCCGTGTCCTTGTAGGGATCGCCCACCGTATCGCCGGTAACGGCCGCCTTGTGCGCCTCCGAGCCCTTGCCGCCGAAGTTGCCCTCCTCGATGTACTTCTTGGCGTTGTCCCACGCGCCGCCGCCGGTGCACATCGAGATCGCGACGAAGAGCCCCGTGACGATCGTTCCCATCAGCATGCCGCCGATCGCCATGCGCGCGCCTTCAGGTCCGATCAAGAAGCGCATGACCACCGCGAGCAGAATCGGCGTGGCCAGCGGCAGCAATGACGGGATCATCATTTCCTTGATCGCCGCCTTCGTCAGCATGTCGACCGCGACGCCATACTCGGGCTTGCCGGTGCCGTCCATGATGCCCTTGATGTCGCGGAACTGACGGCGCACCTCGACCACCACGGCGCCGGCTGCGCGACCGACCGCTTCCATCGCCATCGCACCGAAGAGGTAAGGGATCAGGCCGCCGATGAAGAGGCCGATGATCACCGCCGGCTCCGACAGGCTGAACGCCACGCTCTTGCCGCCCGCGTCGAGCGCGTGCGTGAAGTCCGCGAACAGAACCAGCGCCGCCAGACCGGCCGAGCCGATCGCATAGCCCTTGGTAACCGCCTTGGTGGTGTTGCCGACCGCGTCGAGCGGGTCGGTCACGTTGCGGATCGCTTCGGGCAGGTTGGCCATCTCCGCGATGCCGCCGACGTTGTCGGTGATCGGTCCGTAGGCGTCGAGGGCAACGATGATGCCGGCCATCGACAGCATCGAGGTTGCGGCAATCGCGATGCCGTACAGACCCGCCAGCGCATACGACGCGTAGATCGCCAGGCACACGCACAGGACCGGCCAGGCGGTCGACTTCATCGACACCGCGAGACCCGCGATGATGTTGGTGCCGTGACCGGTGGTCGACGCCTGCGCCACGTAGCGGACCGGCTTGAACTGGGTGCCGGTGTAGTACTCGGTGATCCAGACCAGAAGACCGGTCAGCACCAGGCCGACGACCGACGCCAGGTAGAAGCGCATCGTCAACGACACGCCTTGCGCGCGTGCATCGGCGGCGAGCTGCGTGCCGTCGAACAGCCAGCTCGTGATCGGATAGAAGGCGATCAACGCCAGCACGCCAGCCACGATCAGGCCCTTGTAGAGCGCCGTCATGATCTTGCTGCCTTCCCTGTGCTTGACGAAGAAGCAACCGATGATCGACGCCAGGATCGAGAAGCCACCCAGCGCCAGCGGATAGATCACCGCGGCCGCCTCGGCGCCTCGGAGCAGCAGCGAGCCGAGCAGCATGGTCGCGATCAGCGTGACCGCGTAGGTTTCGAACAGGTCCGCGGCCATGCCGGCGCAGTCGCCCACGTTGTCGCCGACGTTGTCGGCGATCACCGCGGGATTGCGCGGATCGTCTTCGGGAATGCCGGCCTCGACCTTGCCGACCAGGTCCGCGCCGACGTCGGCGCCCTTGGTGAAGATGCCGCCGCCCAGACGCGCGAAGATCGAGATCAGCGAGGCGCCGAAGGCCAGGCCGATCAGGGGCTGGATCGCGTCGTGCAGCGACGCCGGATCGACGCCTTGCTGCGACCCGAACCCGACTAGCACGCCGTAGTAGCCGGCAACGCCGAGCAGCCCCAACCCGACCACCAGCATGCCGGTGATCGCGCCGCCACGGAACGCGACGTTGAGCGCGGCATCGATGCCCCGGCTCGCCGCCTCTGCGGTGCGCACGTTGGCGCGCACCGAGACGTTCATGCCGATGAAGCCCGAGGCGCCCGACAGCACCGCGCCGATCAGAAATCCGAGTGCCGTCGGCCAGCCGAGGCCGGGCACGAAGCCGACGATGAGAAAGATCACGACGCCGACCATCGCGATGGTCGTGTACTGCCGCTTCAGATAGGCGGCGGCGCCCTGCTGGATCGCGAGTGCGATCTCCTGCATGCGCGCGTTGCCGGCCGGCAATCCCAGTATCCAGCTGCGCGACCACACGCCGTAGATCACGGCGATCAAGCCGCAGACCAATGCGAACCACAGGCCCGCGTTCGAGCCCACCGTCGTTCCTGCTTCCATACTCCCCGCTCCTCGTGTTGCCCGGATTGAACCGGCGTTCTGTCGATGTTCGTTCGGTGATCTTCGTGATTCGTGCGATTCGTTCGTGACCGGCGGCCTACTGTTCCAATGCTTCGAACACCTGCTCGCGAATCTCGTCCACGCTGCCCATGCCCTTGACCTGGCGATACAGAGGCGCCGCGGGCTCGCCATCCCTGGACCCGCGTTGTGCCCAATCCGAGTAATAGCCGATCAGCACCTTGGTCTGATCGTGATAGACCTCGAGGCGCTTCCTGACGGTCTCTTCGAGATCGTCATCGCGCTGGATCAGGGCTTCGCCGGTGACGTCATCGAAGCCTTCGCGCTTGGGTGGATTGAAGTGGATGTGGTAAACGCGGCCACTGCCCGGATGCACGCGTCTTCCCGTGATGCGCTCGACGATTTCCGAATCGGGCACCGTGATCTCGAGCACGCGATCGATCGCGACATGAGCGCGTTTCATCGCGTCGGCTTGCGGGACGGTGCGCGGGAACCCGTCGAACAGATACCCGTTCGCGCAATCGGGTTCCTTGAGGCGGGCTTCGACGAGACCGATGATGATGTCGTCGGATACCAATGCACCCGTGTCCATGACCTTCTTGGCGGTGATGCCCAGCGGCGTTCGCGCCTTGACCGCGACGCGCAGCATGTCGCCGGTGGAAACCTGCGGAATGCCGTAGCGCTCGCAGATGAACTGTGCCTGGGTGCCCTTTCCCGCACCGGGTGCTCCCAGCAGAATCAGGCGCATGAATTTCTCTGCATCGCAGTCGTGCCTGGTTGAGAAGCTCGGATGGGAAGGAAGACCTCACTGCGACCTGGTTTCGCGTCTTCGCGAATCGTCGTCTTTGCATCGGTCAGCGCCGGCGCCGGGATCGATACTGCGGATCGCTGCGCGCGCCGACGCGAACCTTACCGGATGATGGCCGGCACGGTCAATCGTTGTGGGCGCCGCCACGCGCGTCGGTGTGCGAACGATCGCGCACGCCTTCATGCGATCAGTCGACCGCGCGCCCCTGCGTCCGATGGGTCGTGGCTGCGAGAAGTGCGCGAACGCGGGCGAGATCCTCGGCCGTATCGACGCCGGTGGCGGGCGCCTGTTCGGTTTCGAAGACTGCGATGCGGTACCCATGCCACAGCGCGCGCAATTGCTCGAGCGATTCGAGCGCTTCGATCGGCGCGACGGCGAGGGTGGCGAATACCGACAGGAAGCTGGCGCGATAGGCATACAGACCGATGTGTCTCAGCGCGCGAATCCCTTGCGTCCGGTCACCCCCGGTGTCCTCCTCTGCTTGCTGCTTCGCCTCGCCAGGTTCGCCAGCTGCTGGGGCCGGATCCGCCACCGTCGGTGCAAAGCGTTCGCGATCCCACGGGATCGGTGCACGCGAAAAGTAAAGCGCCCGCCCTCGCGCATCGGTCACGACCTTCACCACATTCGGATCGAACAGATCGGCGCGCGTGGCGATGCGATGGCAGGCGGTGGCGATCGCGCAATCCGGAGCCGCGGCCAGCGCTTCGGCCGCGCGCGCGATCAGCGCCGGGTCGATCAGCGGTTCGTCTCCCTGCACATTGACGACGATCGTATCGTCGGCGAGCGCGAGTCGCGACGCCACTTCGGCGATGCGATCGGTCCCCGATGCATGCGCCGCGCTCGTCAACATCGCTTCGTGACCGTGAGCGCGAACTGCGGCGGCGATGGTTTCGTCGTCGGTCGCGACGATCACGCGCAGGGCGCCGCTCTCCCGCGCGCGCTCGGCGACGTGCACCACCATCGGCTTGCCCGCGATGTCGGCCAGCGGCTTGTCGGGCAAACGGATCGAGCCTCGCCTCGCGGGAACGACCGCGATGAACGAGGCTCGCGTCATCGAGTCGCGGTGTCGGGGTCGAGTAACCGCGCCTCGGACTCGAGCATGATGGGGATACCGTCGCGAATCGGATAGGCGAGCCGTGCCGACTGAGAGACGAGTTCCTGCTTCGCCTTGTCGTAGGTCAATGGGCCCTTGGTCACGGGGCAGACGAGGATGTCGAGGAGGCGTGGGTCCATGGGGCTCGGTAGGATGTGTGCGGGCCAAGCGCTCAGGCCGATGGCGACGGCTTCTTGCTGCCGCCGATGTGTTCGAGTATGTCAGCCACGAGTGCGGGATCGATCTGTGCGGACACCGGAACGGCCCACATGCGCTCCTCGTCGAAGCGTCTGCACTTGACCGCATCCTTTTCGGTCATCAACACGGCTTCCGAGAAACGATCCGCAAACGGATTGTCGCGGTAACGATGATGATCGTCGAGCGGCATGCGATGAAACTTCAAGCCGGTGCTCCTGAGCAACGCGAAGAAACGCTGCGGATTGCCGATGCCCGCGGCAGCGGTCAGGCGACGTCCGCGAAACAATCGCAGCGCGCGGGTCTCTCCCGGATTATTGACGCGCCAGGCGTCACCCGCCGCGAGCGTCATGCGATAGGGCGTACGCGCAGGTACAGCGCCGCCCGGGATTTCCGGAAGAACCGCGTCGTCGCCATTGAGGACGATGGCATCGATATCGAGCAAGCGCTCGAGCGGCTCCCGCAACGGACCCGCAGGGAGCAGGCGGCGATTGCCCGCGCCGCGCGCATCGAAGACCGCGATTTCGAAGTCGCGCGCCAGCGCATAGTGCTGAAGGCCGTCGTCGGCGATCAACACGTCGACTTCGGGATGTGCGACGAGCAATGCGCGAGCGACTTCCACGCGCCGGCGACCGACGAAGACCGGAGCGCCGGTGCGCGATCGGATCAGGACCGACTCGTCGCCGTAGCGATCCGCAGCGTCGTCCGAAGACCCGTACGCCGCGTCATGTGAAGGAGTGTCCGCAGTGTCGTTCGCCGCAAGGCCGACCGAGTCGTCGACGCTTTCGACCGCGCTCTTCGATCGGGTCGCGGTTCCACCATAACCGCGCGAGACGACGCCAGGCACATAGCCCTCGCCTCGCAAGGCTTCGACCAGTGCGATCACGAGTGGCGTCTTGCCCGAACCGCCCACGGTGATATTGCCGACCACGATCACCGGCACGGGCATGCGTTCGACGGCGCTGTCGAAGATGCGAAAGCGAAAACGGCGCGCGGCGATGCCTGCTCGAAAAAGAAGCGACAGTGGAATGAGCGCGAATTCCAGCAGAAGCCGTCGGGAACCTTTTTTCGGCTGCCCGGACGAGCCCTGCGCCGATCCCGATCCCGTTCCCGATGCCGTTCCCGCGCCGCCGAACCAGAGCTCTTCGAGTTCGCGGCCCCTCATGCTGCGGCTCTTCGAGGAATCGATGCGTCGACCATCGTCGCTGAGGCGCGCTCCGTTTGACGCGGGGTCAATATTATTTGGAGACTTGCGTGGCGAACGTGATCTGCGCAATTTGCGCGGCGCGCGCGGCCTCCATCACATTGACCACCGACTGATGCGTCGCCTGCGCGTCGGCGTTGATCACGATCACCGGGTCCTTGCGCGATGCCGCGCTCGCCTTGATGGCTTCGGCAAGAGCGCTCGCATCGCGCACGCCCAGTTGCCGGCCGTCGACGCTGTAGCGACCGTCCTGCGTGACCGATACGTCGATCTCCGCGGGGCGCTGCGGCGCCTTCTCGGCATCGGCGGTGGGCAGCGTGATCTGCAATTCCGCGAACTTCGAATAGGTCGTCGTCACCATCAGGAAAATGATGATCACCAGAAAGACGTCGATCAGCGGGATCAGGTTGATCTCGAGCTCTTCGCGGCCCAGCCCCTTCTTGAAGTTCATTTGCGAATCGCCTCCAGGTCGTGCGTCGCGTCAGGCATTGCGCTCGCCGTGCACGATGTCCACGAAGCGCACCGCCTGCTGTTCCATCTCGACCACCAGGCCATCGACCTTGCCGCGGAAATGTCGGTAGAAGATCAACGAAGGAATCGCGACCACCAGACCGAATGCGGTGTTGTAGAGCGATACGGAAATTCCATGGGCCAGCGCCACCGGATTGGTTCCTCCCGTGGGCGCCTGCGATCCGAAGATCTCGATCATTCCGATCACGGTGCCGAACAGGCCGAGCAGCGGGGCGGCGGTCGCAATCGTGCCCAGGTGATTGAGAAAGCGCTCGAGGTCGTGCGTGACCGCGCGTCCGGCTTCCTCGATGGCCTCCTTCATGACTTCGCGCGAAGCCTTCTCGTTTCGCAAGCCCGCGCCGAGGACACGCCCCAGCGGCGAATTGATTTCGAGGCGCTGGACGATTTCGGGTGTGACCTTGCGCGATCGATAGAGCCCGACGACCTCGTCGAGCAGATTGGGCGGGATGATCTTCGACCGTCTGAGAACGATGGATCGTTCGATAATCAATGCCAATGCGATGATGGAAGCGACGAGCAGAAACCAGATCGGCCAGCCGGCCGCGAGAAAAATCGAACCCAAACGTTGCTCCTGAGGGGGAATGGCTGACAGGTGCCGGGGTAGCCTTCGCGCCCGTGCAAATCGCCGTTGGTTGCCGGTGAATCGACCCGCAATGTAGCCTTTCGAACCAGCCGGAGCAAGCCGAGGGCCTCGCAGAGATGAAACGAAATGCGGCGAGGCCGATCTCTTCAACTATCGTTCGGCTGGCTGGTGTTCGAGTGTGGATAACTATGTGCATATCCCCCTGAAGCAAGGTTCGAGAGCTTGCGCAAGCCCGGGGGGGCAACGCAACGAGAAGCCGAGTATCTTGAATCGAAAGCCCTTTACTTCGATTCGCCGGGGCTGGGAGCGCGCGTGATAGGTTGTGACAGGACATTGCCGATGTGGACAGATGTTTGTCGAGTGACCGACGCCAATCAATATTCACGCGCCTTTCCGAACTAAATTGCCTCGAAACCCGCATGAATTCTGACCTCGTGGTGCCAGACGCAATATCGGCGCAGCGTATCGTCCCGGTGGGCGAATTGGCCCGCCTCGTCGCCTCGCTGCTCGAGCGATCGTTTTCGTTGTTGTGGGTTGGCGGCGAGATCTCGAACCTCACCCGCGCCGCGTCGGGCCACTGGTATTTCGTGCTCAAGGACCGCGACGCGCAGGTGCGTTGCGTGATGTTTCGCAGCCGCAATCAAAACCTCGACTGGACGCCGCGCGAGGGCGACCGCGTCGAGGCGCGCTCGCTCGTCGGGCTGTACGCGCCGCGCGGCGAATTTCAATTGCAGGTCGAGCAGATGCGGCGCGCCGGGGCCGGCGCGCTCTACGAGGTCTTCCTGCGAATCAAGGCGAAGCTCGAGTCCGAAGGATTGTTCGAAGCGGGACGCAAGCGCGCACCGCTCGCGCATCCGCGCACCATCGCGATCGTGACGTCGATGCAGGCGGCGGCGCTGCGCGATGTGTTGACGACTCTGGCGCGTCGTGCGCCGCATGTCGGAATCCTCGTGTTTCCGACACCGGTTCAAGGCGAGGAGGCGCCCTTGCGAATCGTCGAGGCAATCGCCGCAGCCATGCGCCATCGCGAGGCGCACGGCATCGATACGCTTCTTCTGGTCCGGGGCGGTGGCAGCATCGAAGACCTCTGGGCCTACAACGACGAGCGCGTGGCCTATGCGATTGCGGCTGCCGCGATCCCGGTGATCAGCGGGGTAGGCCACGAAACCGATTTCACGATCGCCGACTTCGTGGCGGACTTGCGCGCACCCACTCCGACTGCGGCCGCAGAGCTGGCGAGCCCGGACGCGAACGCCCTGCTGATGCGGGTCGCGCAGCGGCGCGCCGCCATCGCGCGCGCGATCGATCGCCGTTTCAACGTGCTTATCCAACGCATCGACGAGGGGACGCGTCGCTTGCGTTCCCCGGCTCAACGCCTGTCGATCGCGCGGCAGACGCTCGAAGACCGCATGCGCCGGCTGTGCAGGCTGCAGGATCAGGGGCTGTTGCGGCGACAAGGCTCGCTCGCCTTGTCGATACGGCGTTTGCGATCAGCCACACCGACGCTCGAACGTCTCGCCGCGCGACACAGTCGGCTTCGCGAACGATTCGGCGACGCGATCGAGCAGCGCCTGCACTCCTCCGCACGGGCGCTCGATCGCCTGACGCAGCGGCTCGAGCTGCTCGATCCGAAGGCCATACTCGAGCGAGGTTATGCGATCGCATTGGACGCCGAAGGTCGCATCGTTCGCGACGCGAGCAGCTTGCGCGTGGGGCAGCGTGTGCGGGTGGAAGTCGCTCACGGGCGCTTTGAAACCAGCGTCGTCGAAATCACCGACGAACTGTCAGCCCGCGTCTGAATACGCTGTGCGCTTCAACGATTCGATCCGGGCACACCGTAGAATCGGGCCTCTTTATCCGGTTGAGAACGTCGCGCAACCGACCATTGCGCATCCCGTACCGCCTTCATCCCATCGTTGGTTGTTGGCCGGATTCACTCGCAAGGAGAAATCATGGAACACAAGCTGCCGCCGCTCCCCTATGCCATGGATGCACTCGCCCCCCACATCTCGAAAGAGACGCTCGAATATCACTACGGCAAGCATCACCAGACCTATGTCACGAATCTGAACAACCTCATCAAGGGGACCGAGTTCGAGAATGCGTCGCTAGAAGATATCGTCAAGAAAGCTTCGGGTGGCATCTTCAACAACGGGGCTCAGGTGTGGAATCACACCTTCTACTGGAACAGCCTCTCGCCGGATGGCGGCGACGACGCGAAAGGCGCGATCGGCGACGCGATCAAGGCCAAGTGGGGCGACTTTGCCGCCTTTAAGGAAGCGTTCACCAAGGCGGCTGTCGGTCAATTCGGTTCGGGCTGGGCATGGCTCGTCAAGAAAGGCAGCGGCGTCGATATCGTGACGACCGGCAATGCCGATACGCCGCTCAAAGGATCGGACACGCCGCTGTTGACCTGCGACGTGTGGGAACACGCGTATTACATCGATTATCGGAATGCGCGCCCGAAATACATGGAAGCATTCTGGAATATCGTCAATTGGGATTTTGCAGAAAAAAATCTCGGATAAAGCGTGTCGGACTTTGTATTTTTTTTAATCGAGCGGCAACGACCGGGAGGCATCGGCGTGTTTTTTTAAGTGCTGTTTTTTGAAAGTATTAACGAGCGCGGGTTTCGTTGGAAGAATACTTAATTCAACCTGGACGGGAGTCTCACGTTCTCTTAGGGCTATCTGTCGCAGCGTCTCCGCGACTCGGGCCGCGAACCCGGGTCACGCCCCGGATGCTGGCGCGTCGACCATTGCTATGGTCGTCGGTAGTCTTGATCGGATGCGCGAGCAGTGCAGGCGCCGCCGAGCACGATATGGCGGCTTTTGTGCAGGCGGGGCAGGTGATCGCCCGGTCTGGAGTACCGATATCGGATTGATCAGGGACTTTCGCACCAAGGACGCCGAAGCGAACAGTCACTGGCGGATTCTCGGTGAATTTTCGCTAGGCGAATGGAAACGCGCGCCACCGATGGGCAACCGGGACAACGCTATACGCATGTCGGTTTGACGCCGACGTTTCGATACGCGTTCGGGGCCGAGCGTTCGATCTTCGTCGAACTCGGCGTGGGCTTCAACACCATCACGCCGCGGTACCACATCAAGAACAAGCAGTTTTCGACGATCTTCAATTTCGGCGATCACGTCGCGATCGGAAAACGTTTCGGTGGGAACCTCGAGAATGAGGTCTCTCTGCGAATCGAGCATTTCTCGAATGCAGGACTCGGTCAGCCGAATCCCGGACAGAACTTTGGGCAATTGCGATACGCACGTCATTTCTGACGCTGGTCTGATGCGGGTTAAATCATTGCGCGGATTTCGGCAGGCCTGAAATCTTTGTTCCAGCCGAAATGCCGTGCTTTGCAAACCAGCCGCGATTCATTTCTAGCGCGTAACGCGCAGGTTTTATCGCGCAATGGTTGTCTTCGGTTTGTGGTGCCATGTCCTCGATATTGAGAATGCGTCCGTCCTCGGCAATGAATGCGACCGAAAGCGGGATCAGCGTGTTCTTCATCCACATGCATTGCACGGCGGGTTGATCGAACAGAAACACCATCCCCTGATTCGCGCCCATTTGCGGGCGGTGCATCAGGCCGACGGCGCGCTCGTCCGGGGTCGCCGCGACCTCGGCGCGAATGACGTGGATGCCTGCCGAAAGCGGAATGACGGCGAATTGCGTCGGCGCGCCTTGCGAATGCGCGGTTACCGCTGTCGCGGCGAGCAACGCGTACAGGGCGATCGATAGCGCGGCCCTGTACCAGACGGCAATCGCGAGGGCGGGCGCGCGCGGATGAAAGAGGGCGCTTGGTCTGGGCATTCTGTGGTCCTCGAAAATCCTGTGGCCGATAGACTTCGCTGCCTGTCGAAACGTTTCGTCGCACCGTTCCATCGACGTGCGGCTGAAACGATCAAAAAAAAACCGGCACCCATGAGTGCCGGTTTGTCTCGGCGCAAGACCGATCAGCAAGAAGCGCTGCTCAGTTCACCGGCTTGTCGCCGACCTTTTCGACGCGCTTCATCTTGCGCGCGGAGCTCTTGGCTTTGCGAGTGGCCTTCTTGTCCGACGACATGTCCATCTTGTCGTCCTTCTTCATCATCGCGTCGTCTTTCTTCATCATCGCGTCGTCTTTTTTCATTTCCATCTTGGTGTTCGTTCCCGCGGCCGGGACCGTCGGGGGCACCCCGCCGGTTTGCGCGTAGGCGGCGACTGCGAACATCGAAGCAACCAGGGTTGCGATCAGCTTGCTCATGATAATTCCCTCAAAAAGTTTATCTACAGGTCAATGTCTCGGTACTGACTCGAGTGGCATGCAAGATCACCGCCAGAGCTTCGGGTCATCCCCAATAACGCCGTTTGCGCAAGCCGGTTGACATCAACGTCTCCGGCTTCTTCCCGATGAAAGCATGCACTTCAGGAGGCTGATCGGGATGCAAGACCGAATGCCGCCGGCGCGATATTACGCCATGCGCCCGGGGAGAGCCCGAGTTCGAACAGATCGATCGAACCGATCCCGACACGAATCAAGCGCAAGGTCGGATGTCCGATTGCCGCCGTCATCCGCCGCACCTGCCGGTTCTTTCCTTCCGCGATGCCGATCTCCAACCACGAGGTCGGGATATGTGCGCGCCACCGGATCGCCGGGACACGTTCTTCGATCGAAGGCTCGGATATCACTGCGACCGCGGCGGGCCGCGCGCGATAGCGGGAGTCGCCGCTGCCGATATCGACGCCGTTTGCCAGATATTCGAGTGACGCCGCCCCGGGAATTCCCTCGATCTGCACCCAGTAACGCTTGACGAATTGATTGCCCGGCGCCGCAATTGCGTGCTGGAACGCGCCCTCGTCGGTCAACAGCAGCAGCCCTTCGCTATCGAAATCGAGCCGTCCCGCGGGATAAACATCTCGAACGGGAATCAGGTCAGCCAGCGTGCGCTTCCCCTCGGCCGAAGTGAATTGCGACAGGACGCCATAGGGTTTGTTGAGCGCGATCAGCATGGCTTCGTAGCGGCGTCGGCTCGCGGGCGATCAGCGTTTTGGGGCATAATTTCGGGCTTCGACTGCCGGTCGGACAGGTTTGCCTGGCCGCTTTCCCGCAAGTCTGCCCCCATTCCGGGTCTCATCAATCGAGTCTCTGCTTCGATGATGGCAGGACCAGCGGCATATCAGCGGGCTCAGTACGACTATTTCCGGAGACCTCCATGTTCGAGCACGTCAAGCTTCCCGCCAAAGGCGAGAAGATCACCGTCAACGCCGACTATTCGCTGAACGTCCCCGATCAGCCGATCCTGCCGTATATCGAAGGCGACGGCACCGGCGCCGACATCACGCCCGTGATGATCAAGGTCGTCGATGCCGCGGTCGCGAAGGCGTACGGCGGCAAGCGCGCGATCCAATGGATGGAGATTTTCGCCGGTGAAAAATCGACGCGCGTCTACGGCCCGGATGTGTGGCTGCCGCCCGAGACCCTGCAGATCCTCAAGGACTATGTGGTGTCGATCAAGGGTCCATTGACGACGCCGGTGGGCGGCGGAATCCGATCGCTGAACGTCGCGCTGCGCCAGGAACTCGACCTCTATGTCTGCCTGCGCCCGGTTCATTATTTCAAGGGCGTCCCCAGCCCGGTCAAGGCGCCGGAGAACGTGGACATGGTGATCTTCCGCGAAAACTCGGAGGACATCTACGCGGGTATCGAATTCGCCGCCGAATCGGACCAGGCCAAGAAGCTGATCGATTTCCTGGTCAAGGAAATGGGCGTCAAGAAGATTCGCTTTCCGCAGACCTCTGGCATCGGCATCAAGCCGGTCTCGCGCGAAGGAACCGAGCGCCTGGTACGCAAGGCGATTCAATACGCGATCGACAACGACAAGCCTTCGGTGACCCTGGTCCACAAGGGCAACATCATGAAGTTCACCGAAGGCGGCTTTCGCGATTGGGGTTATGCACTCGCGCAAAAGGAATTCGGCGCGCAACCGATCGACGGCGGGCCGTGGTCCAAGTTCAAGAACCCGAACACGGGCGGGAACATCGTAGTCAAGGACGTGATCGCAGACGCATTCCTGCAGCAGATCATCCTGCGGCCGGCCGAGTACTCGGTGATCGCCACGCTCAATCTGAATGGCGACTACATCTCGGACGCGCTGGCCGCACAGGTCGGCGGCATCGGCATCGCGCCGGGCGCGAACATGAGCGACTCGGTCGCGATGTTCGAGGCCACGCACGGCACGGCGCCCAAGTACGCGGGCAAGGACTACGTCAATCCCGGTTCGGAGATCCTGTCAGCCGAGATGATGCTGCGGCACATGGGCTGGATCGAAGCGGCCGACCTCATCATCAGCTCGATGGAAAAGGCAATCCTGTCGAAAAAGGTCACCTATGACTTCGCGCGCCTGATGGAAGGCGCGACCCAGGTGTCGTGCTCGGGCTTCGGCCAGGTCATGATCGAGCAGATGTAAGAAGACGATCGGCAGGGCCCGACGAAAAAAAACCCGGCGAAGGCCGGGTTTTTCAATGGGATCAGGGAATCACGAAGGTGCCTGAATATTGGACGCCTGCTTGCCTTTTGGGCCCTGCGTCACATCGAACTGGACTTTTTGTCCTTCTTTGAGCGTCTTGAATCCATTCATTTGGATTGCCGAGAAATGTGCGAAGAGATCTTCACCGCCGTCGTCCGGGGTGATGAAACCGAATCCCTTGGCGTCATTGAACCACTTGACTGTACCTGTTGCCATGAAAACGATCTTTCAAAAAAGATGACGAACCTGAGCTTTGATTCCGAGCTTTGATTCAAAACGCGAACCGCTTTGCAATCCCGCTTTGCCCATACTAGGCAGCTCGCCCCTCCCACAACATTGATCCGCTCGTGTTTGGCGTGCAAGCCCGCAAATCCCACTCACGGCTAACCGGTACTAAGAAAACTTGACAACAAACACCGGGACATTCTTTGAGTTTGGCCGAACAAAGTCAAGTACCGGAAACCATGACGGCGGGAAGCGGCGCCGGCTGTTGCCAGAGTCGCAAAAAGCCGTCGATGTCTTGATGACGATGCGGCGACCAAGAGTAAACTCGACTCGTCAGGCGGGCACGTCTGTTCGGGGCGCCAGTTGCGCGCAGCTTGCGTTCCGGATCCGCGATCCCATCTGAGGCGTACAAGTTGTGGGCATTAGAATTGCATCGATGGCTGAGCCCTACGGTCCTGAACAAAATCCGACGACGGTACTCGAACGCGAAGAACAGCGGGTCGAGCCTCCACCGATTTTTCAGGTCGTGCTTCTCAACGACGACTACACGCCGATGGAGTTCGTGGTGATGGTGTTGCAGCAATTCTTCGGAAAGGATGCCGACCAGGCCTTCCAGATCATGTGGAAGGTGCATATCGAAGGCAAGGGCGTCTGTGGCGTGTATCCGCGTGATATCGCTGCGACGAAGGTGGATCAGGTCATCGAATTTTCACGGCAGCATCAGCACCCGCTGCAGTGCGTGATGGAGGAAGCATGATCGCGCAGGAATTGGAAGTCAGCTTGCACATGGCGTTCGTCGAAGCCCGGCAAGCGCGGCACGAGTTCATCACCGTCGAGCACCTGCTTCTTGCGCTGCTCGACAACCCCACTGCTGCGGCGGTGTTGCGCGCATGCGCGGCCAATATCGAGGATTTGCGTAAGAATCTGACAAATTTCATCAACGACAACACGCCGGTGGTGTCGGGAACCGACGAGATCGACACCCAGCCCACGCTGGGATTCCAGCGCGTCATCCAGCGCGCGATGATGCATGTCCAGTCCACCGCCAACAGCAAGAAGGAAGTGACCGGGGCGAACGTGATCGTCGCCATCTTCGGCGAGAAGGATTCGCACGCGGTGTATTACCTGCATCAGCAGGGCATCACGCGTCTGGACGTCGTCAACTACATTTCACACGGCATCACCAAGAATCCCGCGCAGCAGGGTGCGGGTTCGGAAGCCGACAACGAAGAGCGCGAAGGCGACAAGGAACAACGCCAGACCGCGCTTGACCAGTTCACGCAAAACCTCAACGCGCTCGCGATGCAAGGCAAGATTGATCCGCTGATCGGTCGCGAAGCCGAAGTCGAGCGCGTCATCCAGGTGCTGTGCCGTCGCCGCAAGAACAATCCGCTGCTGGTCGGCGAGGCCGGTGTCGGCAAGACCGCGATCGCCGAAGGCCTGGCGTGGCGCATCACGCAGAAGGAAGTGCCGGAGATCCTAGAGAGCTCCGAAGTCTATGCGCTCGACATGGGATCGCTGCTTGCGGGCACCAAGTACCGCGGCGACTTCGAGCAACGCCTCAAGGCGGTGCTAAAGCAGTTGAAGGACAACGTCAATGCGATCCTCTTCATCGATGAGATACACACGCTGATCGGCGCCGGCTCGGCTTCGGGCGGAACGCTCGATGCGTCCAACCTCTTGAAGCCCGCGCTTTCTTCCGGGCAGATGAAGTGCATCGGCGCGACCACCTACAACGAGTATCGCGGCATCTTCGAGAAGGACCACGCGCTGTCGCGGCGCTTCCAGAAGATCGACGTCAACGAGCCGTCGGTCGAGCAGACCGTGCAGATCCTGCGGGGCCTGAAGTCGCGCTTCGAAGAGCATCACGGCGTGAAGTATTCGGCAACCGCGTTGACGACTGCCGCGGAGTTGGCTGCGCGCTTCATCAACGACAGGCATCTCCCCGACAAGGCGATCGACGTGATCGACGAAGCGGGTGCTGCGCAACGCATCCTGCCGGTGGGCAAGCGCAAGAAGACCATCGGCAAGTCCGAGATCGAAGAGATCATCGCGAAGATCGCGCGCATCCCTCCGCAGAACGTGTCGTCGGACGACCGCAGCAAGCTCGCGACCATCGAACGCGATCTCAAGAACGTCGTATTCGGCCAGGACCCCGCGATCGAAGCGCTGGCCGCGTCGATCAAGATGGCGCGCTCGGGCCTGGGCAAGCCCGAGAAGCCGATCGGCGCCTTCCTGTTCTCGGGCCCGACCGGCGTTGGCAAGACCGAGGTCGCCAAGCAGCTCGCGTTCATCCTCGGTATCGACCTGATCCGCTTCGACATGTCCGAATACATGGAGCGGCACGCGGTATCGCGCCTGATCGGCGCGCCTCCCGGATACGTGGGATTCGATCAGGGTGGTCTCTTGACCGAAGCGATCTCCAAGAAGCCGCACGCGGTGCTGCTGCTCGACGAAATCGAGAAGGCGCATCCCGACGTATTCAACATCCTCCTGCAGGTGATGGACCACGGCACGCTGACCGACAACAACGGCCGCAAGGCGGACTTCCGCAACGTCATCATCGTGATGACGACCAATGCGGGCGCCGAGTCGTTGCAGCGCCGCTCTATCGGCTTTACCGACAGCAAGGAGTCGGGCGACGAGATGGTCGACATCAAGCGCATGTTCACGCCCGAGTTCCGCAACCGGCTCGACGCGACCATCAGCTTCAAGGCGCTCGACGAAGAGGTCATCCTTCGCGTGGTCGACAAGTTCCTCATGCAGCTCGAGGAGCAATTGCACGAGAAGAAGGTCGACATCGTGTTCGACGATGCGCTTCGCACCTATCTTGCGAAGAAGGGCTTCGATCCGATGATGGGTGCGCGCCCGATGGCTCGCCTGATTCAGGACATGATCCGTCGCGCACTGGCCGACGAGCTGCTGTTCGGTCGGCTGGTCAATGGCGGCAAGGTCACCGTGGAGCTCGACGACGAGAACAAGATCCGCCTGATCTTTCCGGAGAACGGTGGCGCGCACAAGCCGCCAGCAGAGGTCGAGGAACTCGACGCCTGACGTGCTTCGATTTTTCGTTGAACCCCAGCAAAAAACCCGCCGACCCGGCGGGTTTTTTATCGCTTCCGCGAGGAAGCGGCTTCCAGGCCCTCGCGCACCGTCGGGTAGCTCAGCCGCATGCCAAGCTCGTTCTTGATGCGCGCGTTCGAGAGTCGTCGCGACTCGCGCATGAAGCTCAGCAAGTTCGGCGCGACCCGTGCCGCGATCGCGTCGCGCGATAGGCGCTCGGGTCGCTGCATGCCATGCGCATCGGCGACCTGGTCGAACCAGTCGCCCATCCGCATCGCGCTGTCATCGACCGCGTGATAGACCCGCTGCGCGGCGCCGCGATGAATGGCGAGGACGATCAGTCGCGCCAGATCATCGGCATGGATGTGGTTGGTGAATACGTCGTCGGCTTCGCGAAGCACGGGCGTACCCGCCGCGATGCGCGCAGTCGGCAGACGATTGCCCGCATAGATGCCGGGCACGCGAAGGATCGCGAGCCGCGTGCCGCTGCTGCGTGCCCATGCGCGCAGCCGTTGCTCGGCATCGACACGCCGCTTCGCCCGATCGGTCTGCGGCTCCACCGTACGCGTCTCATCGATGTGCGCGCCACTGCAGTCGCCATAGACACCGCTGGTGCTCACATAGATCAGCGTGGCTGTCCCGTGCAGCAGCGGCAGCAAGGCGCGCGTTCGCGTGTCGATGTTTCCGTGCGAAGGCGGTGGCGCGAGATGAACGACGATGCGTGCGAGGCTGCCCAGGCGATGCAACGAGCGCGGCTGATCGAGGTCCGCAACGACAGGCAAGGCGCCGGCGCGGCGCAACTCGGTCACGCGCTCGCGCGTATGCGTCAATGCCACAACACGATAGCGATCGTGCAAGCGTTGCACGACGCGCAGGCCCACATCGCCACAACCAACCACTAGAATGCAAGGTCCCGCAAAGCGGCCTGTGCGAGAGTCCCGCGCGCTATCGTCGCCTTGCGAAGCGGCCGCATCGGATCGATCAAGCGTCGGATCAAACATCAGAATCAGTATGACATTCTCAATAGCGGTCCAACCCAGCGGCCATGAGTTCGAAGTCGGCGACGACGAAACCGTACTCGCGGCCGCGATGCGCTCGGGCGTGGGTCTGGCCTACGGATGCAGGAACGGCGCATGCGGCACCTGCAAGGGTCGCATCGTCGAAGGGCGAGTCCGTCACGACCCTCATCAGGCGAGCGCCTTGTCGGCCGACGAGGAGGCACGCGGCTTCGCGCTCTTCTGCAGCGCGCATCCCGAAAGCGACCTCATCATCGAAGCGCGCGAAGTGCGCGGCATCGGCGACATTCCCATCAAGAAACTGCCTGCACGCGTGGCTAGCCTGGCGCGCGTCGCGCCCGACGTCACTGTCCTGCGCCTGCAACTGCCCGCCTCCGAACGTCTTCAGTATCTGCCTGGCCAGTACATCGAGATCATCATGAAGGACGGCCGACGTCGCAGTTATTCGATGGCGGGTGCGCCCGAGACCGCCGATCAACTCGAGCTGCACATCCGGCACACGCCCGGCGGCGCGTTCAGCGATCACGTATTCGGAGCGGCAGCGACGCAGATGAAAGAGCGCGACATCCTCCGCTTTGAAGGCCCGTTCGGATCCTTCTTCCTGCGCGACGACAGCTCCAGGCCGATCGTGCTGGTTGCGAGCGGCACAGGCTTCGCTCCGATCAAGGCGATTATCGAACACGCAGTATTGAAAGCGATCGACCTGCCGATGACCTTGTACTGGGGCGGCCGCCGCCCGCACGATCTCTATCAGGATGAAATTGTGCGCGGCTGGGAGAGCACGTTGCCATCGTTTCGCTACATCCCGGTCGTGTCCGACGCGCTTGCCGAAGACGCATGGAGCGGCCGAACCGGCTTCGTGCATCGCGCGGTGATGGAGGATTTCAGCGACCTTTCAGGGCATCAGGTCTATGCCTGCGGCGCGCCGGTGGTGGTCGATGCCGCCCGTCGCGATCTCATCGGCGGCTGCGGGTTGCCTATAGACGAGTTCTATGCGGACGCGTTCACCACCGAAGCGGACCTGGCGGTAAAAATCTGATGGGCGGATGTCGAATCATGAAGAAAAAATCTGTGCATTTGTTCGGCGCTTTGCTGGCCTTGGTGCTGTCAACCGCAACCTTGGCACAGAGCCCTGCGCCCGCGACGACGACATCGACCGACGTGTCGCGCCTTCCTCCCGAGGTGTTCCTCGCGCGTCCCAAGTACCGTGACATGCAGGTTTCGCCCGACGGGAAGTTTCTCGCCGCGGTCGTGCCGCTCAATGAGCGCGGCAATCTCGCCTTGATCGATCTCGAGAAGGGAACGGCAAAAATGCTGACGGGCATGAAGAGCCACGACGTCGGCGACTATTCGTGGATCGGCGATCGCCTGCTCGAAGTCAAGGCATGGGACATGACCGAGGCGAGCGGGGTGGGGCAGAGGGGAGAACATGTCCTGGTCGATACCGATGGCAACCTCGTTCGCGACATGCAGACCAGCGGCCCGCGCGGTGCTTCCACGATCATCGAGATTCTCGATCGCGCCGGCTACGACCTGGTCGTCGTGAATCACGATCGGACCGTCGACGGGCTCGACGCCTATCGCTACAACCCGAAGACGTCCGAGAAGAGCCTGCTCACCTTTCAGTCTCCCGGGTTCGTCAAGCAATTCGTCCCCGATCACGATGGCCAGGTGCGCGTCGCCGTATCGGTGCCATACGGCGGCAAGACGGCGTCGCTCTGGTATCGAAAATCGAATGAGAGTGAATGGAAGAAGCTGCGCGAAACCGCAATCGATCGAATCGAAATTCAGCCGATCGCATTCGCTTTCGACAACGCAACCCTTTACGTCTATGCGCGCTCACGAGCCGAAGGGGGACGCCGTGGCGTTTACGAGTTCGATCCGGAAACCAACCTGCTCGGCAAGGAAGTCTTCAGGAGCAAAGAATTCGATGCGGGAAGATTGATCTTCGATCGCATGCAGAAAAAACTGGTTGGCATCGCGGATGGCTCGCGCGATGGCGTGAAATGGATCGATCCTGAATTCGATCGTCTCCAACAATCGATCAATGCGGCGCTTCCTGGAGCGCGCAACCGGATCGGTTGGGGCGACTACGACACCGACCACATCCTCGTCGTCACGGATTCCGAGACGCGGGCGCCGATCTTCTCGATCCTCGATCGAAAGAATCTCAAGCTCGACGAAGTCGCGGTCGCATTTCCGCAGTTGACCAACGTGCCGCTGGCGCCGCGCAAGCGCGTCAACTATTCCGCGCGTGACGGACTGAACATCCCCGCTTACCTGACCATACCGAGGGGCGCGGGCAAGAACCTTCCGCTGGTGATCGATATTCATGGCGGTCCGTTCGTGGGCGGCGGACAGTTTGGATACGACGGCCGCGCGCAATTCTTCGCGTCGCGCGGATACGCAGTGCTTCAACCCGACTTCAGGGGCACGCGTGGCTATGGCGAAGCGTTCTACCGGGCGGGTTGGCGCCAATGGGGGCTCGCGATGCAGGACGACGTGACCGACGGCGCGAAGTGGCTGATCGAAAACGGTGCCGTCGATCCCGATCGCGTCTGTCTCTTTGGCGGCAGCTACGGGGGCTACGCAACGCTGTGGGGACTCGAAAAGGAACCCGACATGTTCAGGTGCGGCGTCGCATACATCGCCGTCTCCGATCTCGAATTGCTGTTTACCGCGAGTTGGTCCGACACCAATCAGATGGACAGGGACGGAAGCATCAGGGAGTGGCAGATCAGACACATCGGAGACCCTGACAAGGACAAGGAAAAGCTGCGCGTGGTGTCGCCCCTATACCACGCCGATCGCATCAAGGCGCCCTTGCTGCTTGCTTACGGCGCATCGGACAGGCGGGTACCGATGACCCACGGCAACCAGATGCGCAGCGCCTTGGACAAGTACAACAAATCCTACGAATGGGTCGTATATCCCGACGAGGGCCACGGATTCAACAAGGACGAGCACAAGTACGATTTCTATCGACGCGTCGATGCATTCCTGGCGAAGCATCTCGCGCCGAGGACGAAGACGGCTTCGGTTTCGGCAGCGCCACCCGCCACATCGCAGTGAGCAGCGGCGCACGCCAATAAAAATCCATGCGGCCGATGAGGCCGATCTTCGGGGGAAGTCGATGTTGCGTTCAATCGCCGTATTCGTATCGCTGATCGTTTGCGCGTCCACTGCGACTGCGCAGACATCGGGCGTTGTCGCAACAACGGCTTCCAGTCCTGCAGCCAAACCGCTGCCGCCGGTGGAAACGTTTTTCAAACGGCCCAAGTACACCAGCGTCAGCTTGTCTCCCGACGGAAAGCTGCTCGCCGCTCTTGTGCCGACCAACGAGCGACGCAATCTTGCGATCATCGATCTCGAGAAGAACAGCGCAACCGTATTGACGCAACTGAAGGAGCAGGACGTTTCATCCTATCGATGGGTCGGCGATCGCGTACTAGAAATCTCGACGGCCAATCTCACCGACGAGTCCGGCAACGTCGAGATCAAGCAGCGCTTGCTCGTCGACACGGAAGGACGCGTGTTGCGCGACATGCTGCGTGCGTCGCTACGCGAGAACGTCATGCGCGAAACGGTGCACCTGGCTACCGCCGCCTACATGCGGATCATCGAGGTCGTTGATCGCGCCGGCGAAGACCTGATCGTCGAGACCAACGAAAGGAATCGCTACGGCCTCGACGCGTATCGCTTCAATCCGCGAACCGCCGCGAAAAGCTTGCTGACCGAGGAATCGCCCGGCGACGTCAACAAGTTTGTGGCCGATCACGATAGCCAGGTACGAGTGGCCGCTACGGTTCCGCGTGGCGCGGTCAAGACCGCACTGTGGTACCGCAGGTCGAATGCGGATCGATGGACGATGTTGCGAGAAACCGATGTCGAGAACGACGACATTCGCCCGATCGCATTCGATTTCGACAACCGCACGCTCTATGTCTCGGCGCGCTCGAACGCCGAGGGCAAAAGGTTCGGCGTCTACGCCTTCGATCCTGAAACCAATCGTCTCGGCAAGGCCGTGTTCGAAAGCGACACGGTCGATGCGGACCGGATCATCTTCGATTACGTGAGCAAGACCGTGGCCGGTGTCGCTGACGATTCGCTTGCGGGCGTTCACTGGATCGATCCGCAATGGGTCGGCATTCAAAAGGCCATCGATGCCGGCTTGCCGGGGATGCGCAACCGTCTCAGTTGGGGTCGATACGCAACCGACCGCGTCGTGGTCACGTCCGAGTCCGAATCGGCTTCGCCGACCTGGTTCATCCTCGATCGCAAGTCGGGCGCGCTACAGGAAACGGCAGTGAGCCGTCCGTGGCTCAGCGGTGTTCCGCTTTCCACGCGCAAGCTGGTGCACTACAAGGCGCGCGACGGGCTTTCGATTCCGGCTCATCTCACGTTGCCCAAGGGTGCCGACGAAAAGAATTTGCCGTTGGTGGTGGTCATACACGGCGGACCCTATGTGCAAGGCGGGCACTTCGGATACGACGCTTTCGCGCAGTTCTTCGCCTCTCGCGGTTATGCCGTGCTCGAGCCCGATTTTCGCGGAACCCGGGGCTACGGCGATGCGTTCTACAAGGCCGGCTGGAGGCAGTGGGGCCTCGCGATGCAGGACGATGTGACCGACGGTGTGAAGTGGCTGATCGCCAGCCGGAAGGTCGATGCCGATCGCGTGTGTCTGTTCGGCGGCAGCTATGGCGGGTACGCGACGCTGTGGGGTCTGGAGAAGGAGCCGCAGATGTTCCGTTGCGGAGTGGCCTTCGTTGCGGTCTCCGATCTCGAAATGATGTTCGACGTCGGCTGGTCGGACTTCATGCGGGCAGAGCGCGGAAGCGATGCCACGCGGACGTTCACGCGTTGGATCGGCGACCCCGACAAGGATCGCGAAAAGATGCGCGCCGTCTCGCCGCTCTATCACGCCGACCGCATCCAGGCGCCGCTGTTGCTGGCTTATGGCGCAGCCGACGATCGCGTGCCGTTGATTCATGGCACGCGCATGCGCGCCGCACTCGACAAATACAACAAGCCATACGAGTGGGTGGTGTACGACGACGAATGGCACGGCTTCAACAAGAACGAGAACCGCTACGATTTCTATCGCCGCGTCGACGCCTTCCTTGCCAAGAACCTCGCGCCGCGAAGCGCTGCCGTTGCGGCAACCGCCGCATCGTCCCCCGCGGTTTCGGCTGCATCGGCACCGAGATGAGCGAGGCGTCGGCCACGCAGGGCGAGCCCATCGAATTTTCGTTCGATTCGGCGCGGCTCGACCTCGACGCCATCCACCGCTTCCTGTCGGACGAGGCGTATTGGTCGCTGGGCGTTCCGCGAGCCACGGTCGAGTGCGCGATCGCGCATTCGCTGTGCATCGGCGCCTATCGTGGCGCGCACCAGGTCGGCTTCGCGCGCCTGGTCACCGACTGCGCGACCTTCGCCTATCTCGCCGACGTCTTCGTCATTGCAAGCGAGCGCGGGCGAGGCATCGCGCAGCGCATGGTTCGCACGCTGCTCGATCACGAGGACGTGACGGGGCTGCGAAGAATCCTTCTCTTCACCGCCGAGACACACGCGCTTTATCGCGGCCTCGGCTTCTCGGCACTCGCTCGCCCCGAGCGCGGCATGGAAATCCTGCGGCCGGACAGTTATCGCGGGTCGGCCGCGCACGCTTCGGCCTGACTCTCGCATGTACATCCCAAAGCATTTCGCTCGTGACGATCGCGCCGAACTGCTCGCGGTCATGCGCGAGTACAACTTCGCGACGCTGGTTTCGACCATAGCCGGCGAGCCCTTCGTGAGCCACGTGCCGGTGCTTGCGCGCGAAGAGGATGACGGCGGCCTCTTCATCGAAGGCCATGTCGCCGCGGCCAATCCGCATGCGCGCGCGCTCGCCGATGGCGCGCATGCGCTCGTCATCTTTCAAGGCCCGCATACCTACATTTCTCCGTCGCACTATCGGTCCGAGGGCCGCGTGCCGACGTGGAACTACATCGCCGTCCATGCAAGCGGCAGGGCGCGCACGATCGACGATGTCGATGGAAAGCTCGCGATCCTCGGGCACCTGATCGCGCATCACGACCCTGTGTTCGCGCCGCGCTTCGCGGCCTTCGATACGCGCCAGCGCGACGTGCTGCTCGCGGCGATCACCGGTTTCGAGATCGCGGTCGACAAGCTCGAAGGCAAGTTCAAGCTCGGCCAGCATCGCCTCGCGGACGACCGTCCCAGCCTGCAGGCGAGTCACGAAAGCGGCGGCGAGAACGAGCGCGCTATCGCGCAGTGGATGAAGCAGCTCGGCTACTGGAAGTGATGCGCGGTCAGCGGCCGAGGTTGCGTCGCGCGATCAACTGCCTGATCAACCAGATCGTCGCGAACACCACGATCGCGGCGCAGAGCAGCGCGAAGAAGTGGCGCCAACTTGGATGTTCAAGCCACTGATCGAATTCCGCGGCCAGCCCTGCGATCAGACCGATCACAGGCACGAGCCCGAGCGCCGTGCCGGCGGCGAAGTCCACGAAGCGGATCTTCGACGCACCCGCGATCAAGTTGACGAGCGAATATGAAATCGGCACGAGGCGTATCAACGCCATCGCGATCAGCCCGCGACGTTCGAGCTGACGGTTCAACGTCTCGATCTTCGAACCGCCGCGTCTGGCCAACCACTCGGTCACGAGATCGCGGCCGGCGAATCGTCCGATCGCGTAGATCAAGGTCCCGTTGATCAGCGAGCCGACGAACGCGTAGAGCGCGCCGGGCCACGCGCCGAAAGCGATCACGGTCGCGCCGATCAACAAGGTCAGCGGCATCGCGATCAGTCCCGCGATCACGTACACACCCATCAATGCCAATGGCGCGAGCGACGAGGCGCGCAGCGTGTGTCCCATCGCCACCAGCGCGTGGATGTCGAACGCGTGCTTGAGCGGCGAGATGCTCCACGCCAGCGCGAGGCCGGCCAACAAGGCGACCACACCTGCGGTCACGATCAGTCGCACGCGCTTGCCACGCGCCAGGCTTTGGCGATTCCGGAATTCCTGCATCGGCGCAGTCTATAGCCTGCGGCCGTAGCGCCTTTCGCGGCGTAGTCTGCGGCATCGTCACGTCGGGTACATCTGCTTGATGAAGCTCTTGTCCGGTGTCGAGAGCTTGGTGTTCTCCGGGGTCGGCTTGTGGTCGAGGAACAGGCTCGCGTCGAACTGATACAGCATGATCGAATTGATGTCGAAGGCCGATGCGGCAATCCCTTTCGGACTGTACTTCTGCAGGATGTTCGAATCGATCTCGGCCTTGCTCCAATTGTTGGGCGGCCCCGAGAACGCGGCATAGACAGCCGCCTTGTCCCACTTGAGTTGTTCGGTCGGGCTCTGGTGTTCATGGATGCAGCCGAGCGCATGCCCGAACTCGTGAACCACGACGCGCCGGTATTCGGTCGCCGACGTATTGTCCTGGAGCCATCCGAAATTCATCGTCGGCTGGTCGGTCGGAAAATATTTCTTCACGAGGCAGTCGGTGCCCACCGCAGACCACGATCCCGGGTCGGCCTTGAACGAGATGCGAACCTCCGATTGGGGATCGTTGCCGAAGACAAGCAGCACGTTCGCGAACTTCTCCCAGGTTTTTGCCTGCGCCTGTACCTTGGCCTTCTGGGTGGGCGAGCCATCGAGAAAGCGACAGCGCAGCTTCTTCGCCTTCGGCCACTTCTTGACCGAGATCAGCGCCATCCGCGCCACGTGAATGGTGTTCGCATCGAGTTCATGCATCGGCGCGCCGCGCGTGAGATTGCGCGCCACGATGACACCGGCCTCGTGACCCTCATCGACGCTCGCATCCATGCCCGGCGGCACGACGCGATCGATGCACGTATGCATGTGCCAGGTGGGTGAAAGGCCGGTCTTCTTCGCTGTGCTCATGTGCATCCCCTTTGCAGACGGCGTCGCGATTGACTCGAACCGTCGATGGGCGCGACGCGTATCGCCACCGGCGTTGCTGCGAAATCCTTCTACGATCGCTTCTTCGTTGCGACTTTTTTCTGCGGTGCGCGCTTCATTGCTTTCTTCGTGGCCACGGCGCCGAGTTGCCACGGAATCTCCTGGCTCAGCACTGCCTTCGCACCCACCAGTTGCGGCGTCTGGTCGTAATTCAGGCGCTTCAACTTGGCTGCTGTTTCGGCAAGCAGGTCGTGATAGTCGAGATTGGCGCGACGGATGTCGCGACTCGCGCGCAGGCCGTGCACGAGGCTGTAGGTGAAGGCGCCATACGAGGTTGCGCCGTCTCGATATTCGAACGAAAGCTGATCGACGTCGCAGGCCTCGACGATCACCGGCAGGTAAGGCCCGCGATGTCCGAGCGCCGCGCGACGTTTCTCGTATTCGCGCTTGGGAAGCGTCCGCAGATCGACGCCGCGACCGAAGCGCTGCGTCGCGCCGTTGCGGCCGAGAAAAGCCTTGCCCTTGTCCGAGTCGGCCAGTGCCTGGTTGGGCGAGCCGAAGTCGCGTGGAACCCACATCTTTTCGAGCGCATTCCAGCGCAAGGCGCGATGGCGCACGTCGTCGGGCGGCGTGATGCCGCGCACGCGCGCGCCGCCTTCCCGCGTCATGCCGCCCGAATGACAGCAATCGAAGATCGCGACGAAGTGACTGTCGTAGGGCAACTGCGAATAGAGATTGCAGAACTGTCGGTCGGTGATCGCGCGCTCGAGGCTCCAATCGAAGTCCCACGGCACCAGCGTCTCGACCACGCGGTCGGGCCTGCCTTGCGCGCCATAGATCGGCATCTGCGCGCCGTGACCCGAATAGAACAGCACACGCTGGTCGTTGTCTTCGACGCCATCGAGCAGCCAGTGCAGTCGTTCGAGGATGCCTGCCGCGGTCGCGCGCGAATCGAGCACGACGCGTATGTCCTCGGACTGGAAGCCGCACTCCTGCAGCAGCGAGCTCATCAGGAACACATCGTTGACGCAGCCTTCGAGTCGATTGGCCGGATCGGGGTATTCGTTGATGCCGATCAGGAGCGCGCGCTTGTCGGGCGCTCGGGTCGCGCGGTTGAAGGCGCGCGCCGCGGATACCAGTGCCCTGGGGATCGCGCCTTGCATGGTTTGCGTCAACGTGGCGATCGTCTCGGGACGGCCCAGATACCACTCGGCGTTATGGCTGAGCACGTCACCCGGCACGTCGAATGGCGTGAGGACCTGCGTGAACGCCGGGTCGGCGATCGACAGCGGGCACGTGAACACGCGATCATCGGGATTGAAGAGATGGAACCAGTGCTTCGCGGGGATCATGCGGATGTATCCGGCGAACACATCGCGCACCGAGGGGTGGCCGATCTGCGAACCGAAGGTCGCGAAATACTTTCCGCGGATGGCCTCGGGGTTGCGCGCGAACGCGTCGTAGGCGATCAGCGAACCGAGGCTGTGCGCGCACACGACGTCGTAGTCGTTGGCAGCCATTGCCTTCAAAACCGCGCGGTTGGCCTGGGTGCGCAGGCTTTCTTCGGCCGACCACTGGACGATCATGCCGGCGGTCCAGCGCAGTTGCTGCGGGAAGTCGAGAAAGCCGCGTGCGCCCCCGAGCGCGCCACCGATCCCGTGCGTGAGATAGCTCGCGAGCAGTTCGCTGATCGCCGCCGCATAGGTTCCGAAGTTGAGCTCGGCCTTGTCGAACAAGTCGTCGTATTCGACGAAGTCGATCAGCGGTTGCGCCGCAGGTTCGGCATGCTGCAGCGAGTTCGTGATCGCATCGACCCACAGTGATCGATAGCCCGCATCGAGTTCCTTGTGCCCGACCCCATGAACACAGAGGATGCGCAATGACGACGCCATGCCAGCTCCCCGCGGCCACTGGTTCTCGCGAGAGCGCGAGGCGCGTGGGTTATCGCTTCTGATTTCGGGCGAGCATAGGCGTAGGCGCGCGGCGGGGTCAATGCTTCGCGCTGCCGGTGATGCCTCGGCTCAGGCTTTGGAATGGCTGGTGCGAGATCCCCGAAGACGCGTCAATCCCTCGGCAGACACGCAGACAAGGGCGGCGCTCCCGGCTTCGTGTTTTCGATCGATGAAGCCGCGCGAATTGGCCTCCTCCCAGATAGGGAGTCTTGGACACGACGTTCGCCAGGCTTCCATGACCTCGGAATACATGCGCGGTTCACGAGCTAACCATTCCAGAAGATCGAGAATCAGGGGCTCGACGGCATCTTGCATAGGGGCTCCGCTATTCGCCCACTCGTTCACCCACTCATTCGCCCAAGTATGCCGCTCGCACCTTGGGGTCGTCGAGCATCTGCTTCGCGTCGCCCGTCATCGTGATCAGGCCCGACTCCATCACATAGCCGCGATCGGCCGATTGCAGCGCGAGTCGTGCGTTCTGCTCGACCAGGAGGACCGTCATGCCCTGCGATCGGATCTCGCGAACCACTTCGAAGATCTTCTCGACCATCAGCGGCGACAGGCCCATCGAGGGCTCATCGAGCAAGAGGAGACGCGGTTTCCCCATCAAGGCGCGCGCCATCGCGAGCATCTGCTGCTCGCCGCCCGACATCGTGCCGGCCAGTTGCGTCGCGCGCTCCTTCAAGCGCGGAAAGGTCACGAACATGCGCTCGATGTCCGCACGGATGTCGGCCTCGTCGTTGCGCACGTATGCGCCCATGCGCAGATTCTCGACGATGCTCATGCGCGCGAATACGCCGCGGCCTTCGGGAACCATCGCGAGGCCATCGCGCAACATCTGATGTGTCGGCTTGCCCGCAATCGCGTTGCCCAGATAATGAATCTCGCCGCCGGCCGGCGGCAGCAGACCCATCACTGCCTTGAGCGTGGTGGTCTTGCCCGCACCGTTGGCGCCGACCAGTGTGACCAGTTCGCCCGAACGGATCTCGAGATCGATACCCTTGACGGCCTTGATGCCGCCATAGCTGACGCGCAGCCCGTCAATCGAGAGCATCGTCTGGGCGTGCGTGGTTTGCGGAAGGGCTGCCATCAGTGCGCGCCTCCGGCGCCCAGATAAGCCTCGATCACCGCGGGATTCTTCTGCACGTCGGCGGGCACGCCTTCGGCGATCGGCTTGCCGTAGTCGAGCACGGTGACGCGGTCGCAGAGACCCATCACGAGCTTGACGTCGTGCTCGATCAGCAAAATGGTGCGGCCGTCGTTGCGAATGTTCACCAGCAGTTCGCGCAGCGACAGCTTCTCGGTCGCGTTCATGCCGGCCGCGGGTTCGTCGAGCGCCAGCAGCTTGGGATCGGTCGCCAGCGCGCGCGCGATCTCGAGGCGGCGCTGGTCGCCATACGACAAGGTCCTCGCGCGATAGTCCGCGTAACGCGCGATGCCCACGTAGTTGAGCAGGTCCATCGCGCGGATGCGGATCGCGGTCTCTTCGCGCCGCGCGCCGGGTGTGCGCAACACGGCGCCGATCACGCCTGCATGGGTGCGCACGTGGCGGCCCACCATCACGTTCTCGATCGCGGTCATTTCGCCGAACAGGCGGATGTTCTGGAAGGTGCGCGCGATGCCGGCCTTGGCGACTTCGTGCGGCGCCGACGGCGAGTAGGGTGCGCCGTCGAGTTCGAACGACCCGGAGTCGGGTTGGTAGAGCCCGGTGATGACGTTGAAGAAGGTCGTCTTGCCGGCGCCGTTCGGACCGATCAGTCCATAGATCATGCCCTGGCGGATCGTGACACCCACGTCCGAGAGCGCCTGCAATCCGCCGAAGCGCTTGTTGACGCCCTTCACCGAGAGCAGCACGTCGGCTCTCGCGCGTGCGGACGCCCCTGCAGTCGAAGTGGCGACGGACTCCATTGCTCAAGCGCCTTCGGCCGCCGAGCGTCTGGCCTTGATGCCGCCCAGTCCCTTGCCATGTTCGGGTGCAGGCCACAGGCCCGCGGGCCGGAACAGCATGATGCCGACCATCGCGAGTCCGTAGAGCAACTGGCGAATAATTTCGGCATCGACGATCACGTGGCCGAACAACGTCTGCTGGATCGGCACGACGACGTGGCGCAGCACTTCGGGAAAGGCCGCGAGCAGCACGCCGCCCAGGATCACGCCGGGGATGTGGCCCATGCCGCCCAGCACCACCATCGCCAGCACCACGATCGATTCGAGCAGGCCGAACGACTCGGGCGACACGAAGCCCTGGAACGCCGAGAACATCGCGCCCGACACGCCGCCGAACGACGCGCCCATCGCGAATGCCAAGAGCTTGATGTTGCGCGTGTTGATGCCCATCGCCTTGGCGGCGATCTCGTCCTCGCGGATCGCGACCCAGGCGCGGCCGATGCGCGAGTTCTGCAAGCGTATGCAGAAGAACACGATGATCACGACCAGGAACAGGAACAGGTAGTAGTAGAGCTGCACCACCGACACGTCGAGACCGAAGATCACCGCGGGCTTGCCGAACGACACGCCGTCGACCTTGACCGGATCGATGTTGAGGACGCCCTGCGGACCGTTGGTGATGTTGACCGGCGAATTCAGGTTGTTCATGAAGATGCGGATGATCTCGCCGAACCCGAGCGTGACGATCGCGAGGTAGTCGCCGCGCAGCTTCAGGGTCGGGGCGCCCAGAATCACGCCGAAGGTCGCCGCCAGCGCCCCAGCCAGCGGCACGATGATCCACACCGGCAGGTGAATGCCGTTCTTCACGATCTCGGGACCGAACACGCCGACCATCCAGTTGCCCAGATCCGGATAGGTATCGACGAAGGACTGCAGCACGACCGCGAACTGGGGCGATGCCAGCAGCGCGCACATGTAGGCGCCGATCGCGTAGAACGCGATGTAGCCGAGATCGAGCAGCCCCGCGAAGCCCACCACGATATTGAGGCCGAGTGCCAGCATGATGTAGAGCAGCGCGAAGTCGAGGATGCGCACCCACGAATCGCCGACATGCCCTGCAACGACCGGCAGGAAAAGCAGCGCGACCGCGAATACCGCGAGGCCCATGTAGGCCTTCCTGCTTGGTGCGCCGATCGGCTCGGCTTCGTCCACGACCGTGACGGTGCCGTGATCCGCAGCCACCTGCGCCGCCTTGTCGCCGTTTTTTTCGACGTCGCTATCGATATTCATGCGCGGTCCGCCACGCGTTCGCCCATGATCCCCGACGGTCGCAACGTGAGCACGATGATCAGGACCACGAACGCAAAGATGTCCTGATAGTTGCTGCCGAAGAATCCATCGGTCAGGTCGCCGATGTAACCGGCGCCCAGGGCCTCGATGATGCCGAGCAGCAGCCCGCCCACCATCGCGCCGTAGAGATTGCCGATACCGCCGAGCACCGCCGCGGTGAAGGCCTTCAGGCCCGGGATGAAGCCCATGTAGAAGTGCGCGACCGAATAATTCGCGGCCATCATCACGCCGGCCACGGCTGCCAGCGCCGCGCCGATCGCGAAGGTGGCGACGATCACCGAATTGGCGTTCACGCCCATCAGGCTTGCAATGCGCGGGTTCTCGGCGGTGGCGCGCATCGCGCGTCCGAGCTTGGTCTTCTCGACCAGCAACACCAGGGCGATCATCATCACGGCCGCGACGATCAGGATCATCACCTGCGTGGGCGTGACGAGCGCGCCGGCCACGTCGATCGGATTGGTCGACAGCAGCGGCGGGAACACCTTGTAGTTGCGTCCGAAGATGATCATCGCCAGCGTCTGCAGGATGATCGACACGCCGATCGCGGTGATCAGCGGCGCCAGGCGCGGCGCGTTGCGCAGCGGTCGATAGGCGACGCGTTCGATCGTGATGTTGACGATCACGCAGACCGGGATCGCGACCAGCAGACCGGCCAGAAGGAGTAGCGGACCCGGAGTTCCAGGGGCGACTGCCGACAATCCCTGCACGACCGCGTAAGCCGTCAGCGCGCCCACCATCAGCACGTCGCCGTGGGCGAAATTGATCAGGTTGAGTATCCCGTACACCATCGTGTAGCCGAGGGCGACGAGCGCATAGATGCTGCCGAGGACGAGGCCGTTGAGGATCTGCTGAAGAAAAATTTCCATGCGAGGTCCGCGGTGAGGCCAACGATGTCGCGTTGAACTACAGGTGCCCTGCGTTTCGAAATTCCCCGGCCCCGGCCCCGGGCGCCGACGCTTGTCCGTTCGACAGCCATGCCCCGAGCGGTCGGGATGTTAACGCATCATGCTCGGCGCATCACGTTTCATTCAAGGTCATCAGCGAAGCGTTGCCGCCGGCAGCCGCGGTGTTGACGCTTTCGGCGAACTCGCGCATCAGACGCCAGAGTTGCAGCACCGGCTCGGTGTTGCGGCCCCATCGAACCACGGTGACGAGCGCGCCGTCGCGCGCGGCGCAGGCCTGCCGGACACGCACCACGTCGCGATCGGGCAGGGCGACTAGGACGGCCTGCAGGTCATCGGTGTTTGCGATGTCCTCGTCCCAGGGTTTCGCGAACGATTGCAGGGCCGGCGGCAAGGCGTCGCGGCGCGCGAGCGGCACGACGCCGACCGCTTGCGCCGCGATGATCTGGCAGACCAGATCGATGGTGTCGTTGGCCATGCATGCGATGGTTTCGCGCGGTCGCAGGCTGAGCGTATTGGTTTCGCCGGTCGGCCCGGGCAGGCGCATCGTCGTCATGCCGATGGCGGCGGCTTCGCATCGCACGCAATGCGCGTCCAGGCGTGCGCGCATCGCATCGTCCCATTCGCTGCATCGTGCCAGCGCAGCGCGTAGGCGCTTCTGCGACGCGACCGCGGGTAGCCATTGCAGATCGTCCGTCGACGGCGTGAAGCGATGCGCCCCGCGACCTTCGTCGAGGCGGGCGAGATAGAACGGGCCCCCCGCTTTCGGTCCCGTGCCGGACAGGCCTTCGCCGCCGAACGGTTGAACACCGACGGTTGCGCCGATCAGCGTGCGGTTCACATACAGGTTGCCCACGCGCGCGCGCGCAGCCACGCGAGTGATGTGCTCGTCGATGCGGCTGTGCACGCCCATCGTCAATCCATAGCCGGTCGCATCGATCGCGGCGACCAGGGCGTCGAGTTGTCCGAACGACCAGCGCATCACGTGCAGCACCGGTCCGAAAACTTCGCCGGGCAGGTCGGTGATGGCATCGATCTCGATCACCGTCGGCGCGACGAAGGTACCGTTCGCGCATTCGGGCGGAAGCGGAATCGAATGGACACGGTGTCCGCGCGTGCGCATCGTTTCGACGTGGGCGATCAGGCGATCGCGCGCTTCGGCATCGATCGCCGGCCCGACGTCGGTGCACAGGCGCATCGGATTGCCGATTGCGAGTTCGGCCATCGCCCCTTCGAGCATCGCCAGCGTGTCGTCGTATACCGCCTCCTGCAGGCACAGGATGCGCAGCGCCGAGCAGCGCTGGCCCGCCGAATCGAAGGCCGAGATCAACGCGTCGCCCACCACCTGTTCGGTCAGCGCGCTCGAGTCGACGATCATCGCGTTCTGGCCGCCGGTCTCGGCAATCAGCACCGGATCGTCGCTGCGCCTGGCGAGCGTTGCCCCGATTGCCCGCGCAACCTGGGTCGAACCGGTGAAGAGCACGCCGCCGATCGATGGATGCGCGACCAGTGGCGCGCCCACGGCATCGCCATCTCCCGCGAGGACTTGCAGCACGTCGCGCGGGATGCCGGCTTCATGAAAGAGCGCGGCCGCGCGCAGCGCGATCAAGGGCGTCTGCTCGGCCGGCTTGGCCAGCACGCAATGGCCGGCCGCAAGCGCCGCGATTACCTGGCCCGAAAAAATCGCGAGCGGAAAATTCCAGGGCGAGATGCAGACCATCGGTCCACGTTGCGGGTCGCCTGCAACGGCGCTCGTCGCGGCATGGTCGTGCTCGATCTGCCCGGCGTAATAGCGGCAGAAGTCCACCGCCTCGCGTACTTCGCCGATCGCGTTGCCCAGCGTCTTGCCGGCTTCGCGGATCGCGAGCGCGATGAGCTCGGCGCGATGCACTTCGAGCAACTCGGCGCAGCGCATCAGCAACGCGGCGCGTTGGGGGGGCGGCGTCGATCGCCACGCATTCGATGCGGCCAGCGCACGCGATACGGCGTTCGCGATGTCGTCGCCAGATGCCGGGGCAACGGTGCCGACGACATCCGCATGATTGGAAGGATTGGCGATCGCGATCGACGGCGCTTGCGCTGTGTCGCTCGCGAAATTCCAGCGCTGTGCAGCGAATGGCGCGAGCTCGTCGCCCATCGCGATCAGCGCACTTTCGCTGGACGCATCGAAGCCCGCCGAATTGACGCGGCCATCGGGATAGAGATCGCGCGGCAGGGGAATCTGCGGATGCGGCACGCCGCCGGTTTCGCGCGCGCGCTGCACGGGGTCGGCGATCAGTTCCGAGATCGGCACGCGCGCATCGACGATGCGATTGACGAACGACGTGTTCGCGCCGTTTTCGAGCAGGCGGCGCACCAGATACGCGAGCAGCGTTTCGTGACTTCCGACCGGCGCGTAGATGCGGCAAGACAGAGGCGTCGAATCGCTGACGATCTGGTCGTACAGCGTCTCACCCATGCCGTGCAGGCACTGGAATTCGTAGTCGCTCTCGGACACGCCGATCGCGCGCGCGGCCTCGCGCACCCACGCGAGCGTGTAGGCGTTGTGCGTGGCGAACTGCGGGTAGATAGCATCGGCCGCATCGAGCAGGTGGCGCGCACAGGCCTGGTACGCGACGTCGGTATGCGGCTTCCTCGTATAGACCGGATAGCCGCTCTGCCCTTCGATCTGCGCGCGCTTGATCTCGGAATCCCAGTACGCGCCCTTGACCAGACGAACCATGATGCGTCGCTGCGCTCGTGCTTGCGTCCGGCGAGAAAGGTCTGCGACGAAATCGATCACCGCGGCGGCGCGCTTCTGATAGCCCTGGATCACGAAGCCCAGTCCGCTCCAGCCATCGAGCTCGCGATCTTCGGCGAGCGCTTCGAGCAGGTCGAGCGAGAGATCGAGACGCTCGGATTCCTCTGCGTCGATGTTGAAGCCGATGTCGACGCGCCGGGCCGCGAGCGCGAGGCTCTTCAGGGTCGGCAGCAACTCGGTCATCACGCGCGTGCGAGCCGCGCGCGCATAGCGCGGATGCAGGGCCGACAGCTTGACCGAGATGCCTGGGCGCTCATACACGTCTCTACGCACGCCCTTGTGCACGTCGCCGGCATCACAGGCGCCCCCTGCCGAGGAGCCGATCACCGCGATCGCATGTCGATAGGACTCGAGATAGCGCTGGGAATCGGCCTCGGTCAATGCCGCTTCGCCGAGCATGTCGTACGAGTATCGATAGCCGCGCCTGAGATTGTCGCGACCGTTCGCGATCGCGTCCTCGATCGTCTCGCCGGTCACGAATTGCCGGCCGAGCATGCGCATCGCGAGATCGACGCCCTTCCTGATCAGTGGCTCGCCGCCCCGCGCGACCAGACGTGTGAGCGACGCCGAGAGGCCCTGCGCGCTGTGCGTGGCGACCAGCTTGCCGGTCACGACCAGGCCCCACGCGGCCGCATTGACGAACAGAGACGGGCTCTGGCCCACATGCGCGTTCCAGTCGCCGCCACCGATCTTGTCGCGGATCAGCGCGTCGCGCGTCGCGGCGTCGGGGATGCGCAGCAGCGCTTCGGCCAGGCACATCAACGCGACGCCCTCGTCGGACGACAGCGAGAATTCGCGCATCAACGCATCGACGCCGCCGGCCTTGACGCGTTTTGCGCGCAGCGTCTCGACCAGGCGCGTCGCATCGGTCCGCACGCGCTCGAGCGCCTTTTCATCCTGTGTAGCCGCATCGAGCAGGCGCGTCAGGCATTCGGCTTCGGGCGGTCGCGTCAAGGCGTCGATCGCCGAACGCAGCGGTGGGCGCGAGCGGGGATCGAGGGCGAAGTCGAATTGCGTGGGCATGGATCGCGGCGTCGGAATGACAGGGTAGGCGAGTTTAAATGCTCGAGGAGCAGCCACCTTCGCGAGCCGTCGCGATATTCGGGAAAACACGGTCAACCCCCGATCACGGCTCGTCGTTTTTGGATAGGGGATGAAGCCACTATTCTTCACCTGTCGTTTCGTGTAATTTGTCGCGTCTGCTCGTGGGCCTGCCCGGTATGCGAACGCAATCACGAAACCGTGAATTGCGCGGCCGCTGTGGCTTGCGACGATCGTTCAAATCATCAACATTTTCGACTGGGAGTCCTATTCAATGAAAGCTCAGCACACATTCCTGTGCGCCGCCATCGCGACCGCATTCGTCGCCAGTGCGCCCGCATACGGACAGGAACAAGTCGTCAAGATCGGCCACGTCGGCCCGATCTCCGGCAACATCGCTCACCTCGGCAAGGACAACGAGAACGGCGCCGTGATGGCGATCGACGAGCTCAACGCCAAGGGCGTGACCATCGGTGGCAAGAAGGTCAAGCTAGAACTGTTGAAGGAAGACGACGCTGCCGACCCGAAGCAGGGCACCGCCGCCGCGCAGAAGCTGGTCGATGCCAAGGTCAACGGCGTGATCGGCCACCTGAACTCGGGCACCACGATTCCCGCTTCGAAGATCTATTCGGATGCCGGCATTCCCCAGATCTCGCCTTCGGCCACCAACCCCAAGTACACGCAGCAGGGATTCAAGACGGCGTTCCGCGTCTGCGCCAACGACGGCCAGCTCGGCGGCACGCTCGGCAAGTACGCGGGCACGACGCTCAAGGCCAAGACGGTCGCCGTGATCGACGACGCTACGGCCTACGGCCAGGGCGTGGCCGACGAGTTCAAGAAGGGTGCGACCAAGTCGGGTGCCAAGGTCGTGGCCACCGAGCACACCAACAACAACGCGACGGACTTCCAGGCGATCCTGACCAAGGTCAAGAGCACCAAGCCCGACGTCGTCTTCTACGGCGGCATGGACGCGCAGGCCGGCCCGATGCTGCGCCAGATGAAGCAGCTCGGCATCAACGCCAAGTTCATGGGCGGCGACGGCATCTGCACGGGTGAGCTCGCCAAGCTCGCCGGCGACGGCATGGCCGATGGCCAGGTCATCTGCGCGGAAGCGGGCGGCGTGTTGAAGGGCAAGGAAGGCCCGATGAACAAGTTCAAGGCCGACTACAAGAAGAAGTTCGGCACCGACGTGCAGATCTACGCGCCTTACGTCTATGACGCCGTGATGGTGATGGTCGATGCGATGGAGAAGGCCAAGTCGGCCGACCCGGCGAAGTACCTGCCGTTCCTCGCGAAGGAAGACTACAACGGCGTGACCGGGCACATCCGCTTCGACGACAAGGGCGACGTCAAGGACGGCACGCTGACGCTGTACACGTACAAGGGCGGCGCGAAGGAAGCGATCGCGGTCGTGCAGTAAACACGACGGCATCGAGAGAAAGGCCGCTTTCGAGCGGCCTTTTTTTTGCGTGATCGAGACGATCGCGATCGCGTTCTATTTCTGCATCAGCACCCAATGTGCAAGCCGCTCGGACTCGGCCACATTGACCTCGGGGTTGGCGGGCATCGGCACCACGCCCCACACTCCGGAGCCGCCCTCGCGAATTTTTTTCGCGAGCCGCGCTTCGGCGTCCTTGTCGTTCGCGTACTTCGCCGCGACGCTCTTGAACGCGGGGCCGACGAGCTTCTGATCGAGCGCGTGGCAGCTGATGCATTTCTTTGAGCGCACCATGTCGGCCTCGTCGGCGTATGCGGCGTGCAGGGAAACCAGGCCTATGGAGCCGGCGGCGAGACGACAGGCGATGGTGCGGATAATGCGGACAGTCATCGATGGTTCCACTGAGTCAGGTTGTGCCGAGTCATGCCGATATCTAACGGGTGACGTTCGAGCGCGTTGACCTCGCGGCGTCCCCGGCGCGCGGTCGCGCTCGACCTATGCGCTCGAAACAACGCTGCTCTTGTTCGCGCATTCGACCGGCCGTCCACTCGGCTATAGTCAACGGTGGTTTCTGCAGAGAGGGTTGCGATGTGGTTCCTGGCGGTCGGCGTGGTGTTGCTGCTGATGAAATGGTTCGAGTTCGGCCCGGTCGGGCAATGGTCGTGGTGGATCGTGCTGTTGCCGTTCGGCCTGGCGCTGCTGTGGTTCGAAATCATCGAACCCTTTTTCGGGCTCGACAAGAAGAAGGTGCATGACGACGTGGAGAAGGTGAAGGAAGAGCGCATCAAGAAGGCGATGGGCGATCGACGTCCAGGACGGCGCCGGTGAGCGCCGTCAGTCGCCGTCGGTGACCGCCCCCCGGCTCGCGGTCGATGCGAGCTTTGCAAACTTCGCCAGCACCCCGCGCGTATAGCGCGGCTTCGGCTGCGACCAGCGCGAACGACGCGCTTCGATCTCGGCATCGCTCACCTCCAGTTGCAGCAGCAAGCGATGCGCGTCGATCGTGATTGCGTCGCCTTCCTCGATCAACCCGATCACGCCGCCGACAAAGGCCTCGGGCGATACGTGTCCCACCACCATGCCCCAGGTGCCGCCTGAAAAGCGGCCGTCGGTGATCAGGCCCACCGATTCGCCCAAGCCTTGCCCGACCAGCGCCGACGTGGGTGCAAGCATCTCGCGCATGCCGGGGCCGCCCTTCGGGCCTTCGTAGCGGATCACGATCACGTCGCCCGCCACGATCCGCCTACCCATGATCGCGTCCATCGCGGCGTCCTCGGAATCGAACACGCGCGCGGGGCCGGTCATCATCGGATTCTTCAGGCCGGTGATCTTCGCGACGCATCCTTCGGGAGAAAGATTGCCCTTGAGGATCGCCAGATGGCCCTGGGCATACAGCGCCTTGGCTATAGGCATGATCACGTCCTGATCGGCGCGCGGCTTCGAAGCGATGTCCACGAGTTCTTCGGCGATGGTCTTGCCGGTGATGGTCATGCAGTCGCCGTGCAGCAGGCCCGCGTCGAGCAACAGCTTCATCACCTGCGGCACGCCGCCCGCGCGATGCAGGTCGGTCGCCACATATTTTCCAGAGGGCTTGAGGTTGCACAGCACCGGCACGCGCTGGCGAATCCGCTCGAAGTCGTCGATGGTCCACTCGACTTCGGCGGCGTGCGCGATCGCGAGGAAGTGCAGCACCGCGTTGGTTGAACCGCCGGTCGCCATGATCACCGACACGGCGTTCTCGATCGCCTTCTTGGTGATGATGTCGCGCGGTCGGCGATTGGCCTTCACCGCATCGACCAGCACGCGCGCCGACCGGGCCGCCGACGCGGTCTTCTCGTCGTCGGGATTCGCCATCGACGACGAATGCATCAGCGACATGCCAAGCGCTTCGAACGACGAGCTCATGGTGTTGGCGGTGTACATGCCGCCGCAGGAACCGGCCGACGGACACGCACGTTCCTCGATCGCCTCGAAGTCGTGCCGCGACAAGCGGCCCGCATTGAATTCGCCGACGGCCTCGAACACCGAGACGATCGTGAGGTCCTTGCCGTGATATTCGCCCGGCTTGATCGTGCCGCCATAGACGTAGATCGAAGGCACGTTGGTGCGCGCCATCGCGATCATGCCGCCCGGCATGTTCTTGTCGCAGCCGCCGATCACCACGCAACCGTCCATCCACTGGCCCATCACCGCGACCTCGATGCAGTCGGCGATCACCTCGCGCGACACCAGCGAATACTTCATGCCTTCGGTGCCCATCGACACCGCGTCCGATACGGTAGGCGTGCCGAACACCTGCGCCTTGGCGCCCGCCGCTTCGATCGCAGCGATCGCGGCATCGGCGAGCTTCTGCAGCCCGGAGTTGCACGGCGTGATGGTCGAGTGTCCGTTGGCCACGCCGATCATCGGCTTGTCGAAATCGGCGCGCGTGTAGCCCATCGGGTAATACATCGCGCGATTGGGTGCGCGCACGTCGCCCTCGGTCACATGCTTGGAACGTTCGTTGTGGGCCACGGGTTCTCCTGGTGGATGTGACTATCGCAAGCGTCGCGGTGGATTTTCGTACGCGCTTCGCTACACTCGCGATTTTATCCGACGACTTTCGCGTCGCTTCCGCGGCGCCTTTCGACATGCTCGTGCATCCGAACTTCGATCCTATCGCGTTCTCGATCGGACCTCTGGCCGTGCGCTGGTACGGGCTGATGTATCTGATCGCATTCGCGCTGGTGCTGGTGCTGGGACGATGGCGCATCGCGCACGGCAAGACGATCCTCACCGCGCGCGATCTCGACGACCTGCTGTTCTTCGGCATGCTGGGCACCATCGTCGGTGGCCGCCTCGGCTATGTGCTGTTCTACAAGGCGGGCTTCTACCTCGAGCATCCGTTCGACCTGTTCAAGGTGTGGGAAGGCGGCATGTCGTTCCACGGCGGCCTGATCGGCGTGATCGTCGCGATGCTGGTGTTCGCGAGACGCCGCGGCTACTCGTTCTGGCAGGTCGCCGATTTCGTCGCGCCGCTCGTGCCCACTGGGCTCGCGGCGGGGCGCACCGGCAACTTCATCAACGGCGAACTGTGGGGGCGAGCCAGCGACGTGCCGTGGGCGATGGTCTTTCCGCAGGCGCATGACGGGATCGCGCGGCATCCGTCGCAGCTCTACGAGGTCGGCCTCGAAGGCATCGCGCTCTTCATCGTCGTGTGGTGGTTCGCGCGTCGACCGCGTCCCATCGGCGCGGTCGCGGCTGTGTTCCTGATCGGCTATGGGCTCGCACGCTTCTGCGTCGAGTTCACACGCGAGCCCGACGATTTTCTCGGGCTGCTCGCGCTGGGACTGTCGATGGGTCAGTGGCTGTCGATACCGATGATCCTGTTCGGGATCGCAATCCTGGTGTGGAGCGAACGAAGAGACCATCCGCACGGGACGGCCGAGCGACGGGTCTGAAATCCGGAACGGCGAGCCGCACTGAGGCCTCTGACAAACTTGCTCGCGGTTGTCGCCGCATTTTGCAGTTCAAATGATCGACTTCAATCCGACCATCGACCGGATCCGCATCACCAATCCTGACGACCGGACTCTGGCCGTCAACCCCGTCAACGGCGTGGCTGCCGTTCAGGGAACGCTCAGCTACGCATCGGGCGCCAATCCGCGCGTCGTGGGGTCCGCTTATACAAACGGCTTCGTGGGCGCCAGCACGACCACACTGTACGACATCGACGCCGCCACCAACACGCTGGCCACTCAGGTTGCCGCGGCTGATCGGCTCGATCGGCTCGGGGATCGCGATCCGCGATATCGCGATCGTTCAGGTCCCGGAACCCGAGACGCTCGCTTTGTTGGGCCTGGGCCTGGTCGGTCTGACGCTTTGCTCGCGTCGCAGGCGCATCTGAATCCGGAGCTTCTGATCGCGCGTCTAGTCAACGCGTCGAAACGCGAGCACCGAGTTCGTTCCGCCGAACGCGAATGAGTTGCTGACGGCGGCTGCGAGCATCGCGTCGCGGACCGCCCCACCCACTACCAGCGGGATGTCGCATGACGGGTCGAGGTCGTCGCAACAGGCGTTAGGCGGCATCGTCCGTCGATACAGAGCCATCGCGGTCACCATCGCTTCAAGTGCGCCTGCTGCGCCGAGCAGGTGACCGTGCATCGACTTCGTCGAGCTCACGCGCAAACTCGGCAGCGCGTCGCCCCACACCTGCCTGATCGCCCGCGCCTCGACCACGTCGCCTACCAGTGTCGCCGTGCCGTGGGCATTGCAGTAACCGACGTCGGCGGGCGACAGGCCGGCCGACGCGAGCGCGGCGCGCATCGCTTTGGTTTGCCCGTCGGCGACGGGCTTGGTGAGATGCGAAGCATCGCATGACAGTCCGGTGCCCGCGAGCTCGGCAAAGATGCGAGCACCGCGATCGCGGGCCGCGTCGAACTCTTCGAGCACCATGAACGCGGCGCCTTCGCCGAGCACGAGGCCGGTGCGGCTCAAGGAAAACGGCCTGCACGATGCAGCGGCATCGTCGGTACGCGGCGCAGCGAGCGTCTGCATTGCCCGCCATGCTGCCAGCATGCCGGGCACCAGCAAGGCTTCGCTGCCGCCGACGATCGCCGCGTCGATCTCGCCCGCAGCGATGTCCTTCGCGCCCGCGGCGATCGCAACCGACGACGACGCGCATGCCACCGAATAAGACAGCACCGGCCCGGTGATGCCGGCGCGTATCGCGATCTGCGCGGCGGGCGCGTTCGCCATCGCGCCGACCACCGACAGCGGCGGCACGCGCTCGCCGCGATGAAAGCGTCGATACGCTTCATCCACGGCCGCCGCCCCGCCAAACCCCGTGCCGACGTAGACGCCGGTCCGATCGCGCGCGAATCCGGCCGACACCCACCCTGCATCGGCGCGCGCGCACTCGGCGGCGGCGACCGCGAACTGGCTGACGCGATCGGTTCCCGCAAGCTGCATGCGCGTGAACCATGGCGACGGATCGAAGCGACACGGCGCGACCACCGTGTGGTCGCCGTGCCGTTCGATCGCGCTGCTGCTGGCGCAGAGCGCATCGAATACGGCATCGGGATCGTTGCCGTGCGGAGCGATGACTCCCCGCCCGGTGATCGCGACGCGCCTTCTCGTCATCGACCCGGGCGTGTCGACGTGGTCTTCACGGGTTCGATCACGCGGCTTTCGCGAGCCGCAGGTTGTCGATCACATCCGCAAGTCCCTTCAGGGTATCGACGTCCTGCTGCGTGGGCGGGAAGTCCACGTGAAAATGTTCCTCGACGGTGAACATCAGTTCGGCGAGCGAAAGCGAATCGAGGCCGTATTCGAGGAGCGGTGCCTCGGGATCGAGCGTCGAGGGATCGATGTCGAAACGTTCGTGCAGCAATTGCTTGAGTTGATCGAGCGTATTCATTTGTGTCCTGGAGGATGTGCCGTCTTCGTGTCAGGTGACGGCCGGCGCGAGCTTCGCGCGCGGTGCAACCGGCCTCGGCACGGCACGCGCGGTTTTCGGTGCGCCCACGAAATCGGCGAGTTCGTGGGCGACTCTCTGGCGATCGTTGTCGATCGTGATCATGTGATAGCTGTGCTCGAGCACGATCAACTGCGCAGCTTTCCGGAGCCCGGCGATCCAGCGCTCCACGCTGGCGAGAGTCGTGATCTCGTCTTCGCGCGCATGCAGGATCAGCAGCGGCGCCGACAAGGTATCGAGCAGCGGCCGCACGTGCGCATGCAGGCGTTCGCTTTCGCGCAGTCCCCACAGCGGCAGGCGCGACGGTCCGATCGACGATACGTTGCCGCGCTCGAACTCGCGCATGACCCACTTGCGGATCTTGGGGTTCTTGATGCCGAACGGTTCGCGCTCGCGCATCGTGATCCACCGCGCGAGGCCGAGCGCATAACCGAGCCGCCGCAAATGGCGCCACCGGGTCAGCGACCAGCCGTCGTAATCGAACGTCGGCGAAAGCATTGCCACGCCGCAAACGCTTTGCTGGCGCGCTTCTGCAGCGAGTGCGGCAGCGAGTGCGCCACCCACGCAAAGGCCGGCAAGCACGATCGGCTGTTGCGGTCCATAACGCGCATCGAGCGCCGTCCCTGCGGCGGCCAGCCAGTTGCGCCATGCCGAGGGTCGCCGACGATCGGCCAAGGTATAGCCGGGAACTTCGAGACAGTCGAAAGGCACGCCGCGCGAACGCAGGGTCTGCGCCGCGAGCGCAAATTCGAGCGGCGAACTGAACAGGCCGTGGATCAGTATCAGCGTGGGAGGCGAAGCTTGGTCTGGCATGCAGGAGGTCGATGTAGATGTGCGATACAAAAGTGCGATGCAAGTGCGCGGTATGCGAAACGCGTGATGGGAACGCACGCGGCGTTCAGGTGTCGAGGTCCGCAGCGATAATAGGAAGCGAACCTTAAAGAGAACTGAAAGCCCGCGATGCGCGTATTGCTTGCCGAAGACGACCCGACCTTGCGCAATGGCCTGTTACAGGCGCTCGAGGGCGCTGGGCACGAAGCGTTGGGCGCAACCGATGGCTCGCATGCCGACACCTTGCTCGCCACCGAGCGCTTCGACCTGCTGGTTCTCGATCTCGGCTTGCCGCGCATGGACGGCCTCGCCGTCCTCGCGCGCCTGCGCGCGCGACGCGATGCCCTCAATCGCGCCATGCCGGTGTTGATCCTCTCGGCGCGCGACAGCATGGAAGCGCGGGTGCGCGGGCTCGACGGCGGCGCCGACGATTACCTCACCAAGCCTTTCGATCTGCCCGAGTTCGAAGCGCGCGTGCGCGCCCTCTTGCGCCGCGGACTCTCGAGCAACGCGCGTGTCGGCAGGCTGGAATGGGAGTGGGAGACGCGCGGCGGCCGCATCGGCAGCGATCCGCTTTCGCTGTCGCATCACGAGACGGTACTGATGGAAGAACTGATCCGCAGGATCGGGCGGATCGTCTCGAAGGAAGACCTCGCGCGCCGTATCGGCGACGACGGCGTGGCCGTGGACAACAAGGTCGAGGTCTATATCCATCGACTGCGCAAGAAGCTGACCGATGCCGATGTCGAGATCCGCACCGTGCGCGGGCTCGGCTATCTGTTGCGCGCCACGGTCGAGGCCGCCTCGTGAGTTCGATACGGGCCGCGTCGGATACGCGCACGACCGACTCGCTCAAGCTCACGCTGACGCGCCGCCTCGTCATCGGCCTCTTGTTCATCGGCCTGTTCGGCGCGATCGTCGCGTACGTGGTCGGCACGCGCTTCGCCAATCGCGCCTACGACCGTTCGCTGTTCGATGACGTGCGCGTGCTCGCCAACCAGGTGCGGTCGGTGGAAGGCAGCGCGCAGATCACGCTCTCGCCCGATGCCTTGCTGTGGCTCCTGGCCGACGAGGGCGACGACGTGATCTATCGCGTCACCGACCTGTCGAACCGGCGCGTGCTGACAAGCAACGGCAACCTGGGCGGGTTGCCGGACCTCGACATCAACGACGATGAGCCCTATTTCCGCTCGGTCGCGCTGGGCGATACGCGCCTGCGCGTGGCCTACGTCAAGCGTCGCGTGGGACCCGCGACAGCGCTCGTCGAAATCGCCGAGACCACGCGCAAGCGCACCGAGTTGTCTCAGGGGATATTGATCGGCACGGTGTCGATGATGTCGCTCATCATCCTGGTCGCGGTGGCGCTGGTGTGGAGCGGCGTGAGTCGCGCACTCGCACCGCTTGCGGAGCTCGAAGCCGATGCGGCGCGCCGCTCGATCGGAAACATGCAGCCGCTCGACCCGCGCAGCGCACCCGCCGAAGTGCGCGGGCTGATCGAGGCGATCAATCACATGATCGCGCGGGTGGCGCAGGCGATCGATATGCAGCGCCACTTCCTCGCCAACGCTGCGCATCAACTGAAGACGCCGATCGCCGGCCTGCGCTTGCAGGCGCAACTCGCATTGAAGGCCGAAGCTTCCGGTCCGGCGCACGACAGCATGCGCGAGGTCGAGCGGCGCGCGACGCACAGCGCGCATCTGATCGAACAATTGCTCACGCTAGCGCACGCCGAATCGAGCGACGACAGCCTGCCCGTGTCCGGGATCGACCTCACGCAGGTCGCACAACAGGTGATCGAGCGACGCTTGCCCGACGCGATCGCGCGGCGCATCGATCTGGGGTTCGAAGGCGATGGCAAGGTGTGCGTCATCGTCGCCAATGAAGTGCTGGTCGGCGAGCTGCTCGGCAATCTCGTCGATAACGGCCTGCGCTACGGACGCGGGGGCGGGCACGTCACGGTCGTGCTCGAACGGGACGAACACGGCATCACGCTCGCCGTGTCCGACGATGGCGCGGGCCTGCCGACCGAACAGCGCGAACAGGTGTTTCGTCGCTACTGGCGGTCCGATGCGGCGAGCAGCGAAGGCGCGGGATTGGGCCTGGCGATCGTCAAGGAAATCGCCGAGCGTTATCGCGGCACAGTTGCCATCGTGTCGCGACCCGAGTTCGATGGCACGCGCGTCGAGGTACGATTCGCGACCGACGCAGCGGCCAACATTGCTGTTCCAAACAAGGGGGAACGAACAACATGAGACGCATCATCGTCGCGATCACCGGCGCGAGCGGCGCGGTCTATGGCGTGCGGTTGTTGCAGGCGCTTGCCGCGCTCGAGTCGGTCGAGACGCACGTGGTGGTGTCGTCGTCGGGCGCCTTGACCGCGCTGCAGGAACTCGACATCAAGCGCGCCAACATCGAAGCTATGGCGAGCGTCGCTCATGGCGTACGAGACATCGGTGCATCGATCGCGAGCGGATCGTTCGATGCCGACAGCATGATCGTTGCGCCGTGTTCGATGAAGACGCTGGCGTCAATCGCGCACGGTCTCTCCGACAACCTGATCGCGCGCGCGGCCGACGTGATGTTGAAGCAACGTCGTCGCCTGGTGCTGCTCGCACGCGAGACGCCGCTCAACCTCGCGCACCTGCGCAACATGGTCGCGGTCACCGAGATGGGCGGCATCGTGATGCCGCCGGTGCCGGCGTTCTATCAGCGCCCAAGCACCATCGACGATATCGTCGACGACACGGTGGCGCGCGCACTCGATCTGGTGGGGTTGCAGGCGCCTGCGTTGCGGCGATGGTCCGGCATGCAGGATGCGCGCAATGCGACGAGCGACGACGCGAGCGATGACGCGAGCAACGATGAAAGTTAGCGGCCGTACCAATAGCGCGGATGATCCTGCCGATAGCGTGCGATCGAAACGCCACTTGCCGCCAGCGTGACCGTGATCGCACCGTCGCGGTCGTTGCGAAGTACCGGAATCGCGCGCGCCTCATAACGCGCCATCACGTCGGGACGCGGGTGGTTGAAGCGGTTCAGATAGCCGGACTGCACGATCGCGATCGATGGCGCGGTCGCATCGAGGAACGCGTCGGACGACGAGGTCCTGCTGCCGTGATGCGGGACCAGGAGCACGTCGGTGCGCAGCGCTTGCAGATTGCGTTCGACCAGTTCGGCTTCCTGCGGTTTCTCGATATCGGCGGTCAGCAGCATCGAATGCCCGAACGCTTCGACGCGCAGCACGCAACTCTTGGCATTGGGCTTGCTCTGCGCCTTGCCGTCGCGCGCGGCGTACACATCCGGCAACGGGTGCAACAGCACGAAGCTCACGCCGTCGCTGGTCCAGTGCTGGCCGGCAAGGCAACGCTGATGGCGCAGCGATGCGCGAACGATCGGGCTTTCGAACGAGAGCGAGCTGCGCGCCACATCGACTGGCATCGCCTGAAGAATCGAAAGCGCGCCGCCCGAGTGATCGTTGTCGTTGTGCGAGACGATCATCGCATCGAGGTGATCGATGCCGCGCGCGCGAAGGAAGGGCACGATGATGCGATTGCCCGCATCGTTGCCGACCGCGGGTTGGGCAGCGTATTGCGGCCCGGTGTCATAGAGCACGCGCGTGGCGTGCGTCTCGATCAGCACCGTTGTCCCTTGCCCGATGTCGAGAGCCGTCAAGCGCGCCGTGCCTGGCGTGGGCCGGTCGGCCGGCCACGCGAACATCGGTACCAGCCAGAACGCGCCCAACCACCGCAACGGCACGCCGCGCGGCGCGAGCCACCACGTGACGCCGATCATCGCGCACACGAAGGCCCACGCGCTTGGCGCCGGCCCCGTCCAGACGGCGAAAGGCGACGAGCTCAACCAGCCCAGCCACATCGCCAGCAGCGCGACCAAGCCATGCGCGGCATGCAACAGCCACGCGCCGAGGAAAGCCGGCAACACCGCGCCCGCAAGCGCGAGCGGCGTGACGACGAAGCTCACCAGTGGGATCGCAACCGCATTCGCGATCGGACTGATGATCGAGACCTGATAGAAGAGCAGCAAGGTGAGCGGCGTGAGCGCCAGCGTGACCGCCCACTGCACGCGCACCGCGGTCCTGAACGAACGCGCGAAACGGGCGCGCCATGAGTCGTTGGGATTGATGATCTGAAAACGTCCGGCGGTCACGTAGAAGATCGCGGCCACTGCAGCGAACGAGAGCCAGAAGCCTGCCCCCATCACCGCCCAGGGATCGAGCGCGACCACCACAACCAGTGCAATGCAAAGCACGCGCGACACCGAGCTCATGCGATGCGCCCACAAGGCCAGAGCGACCACCGCGATCATGTATAGCGTGCGTTGCGCAGGCACGCCGAAGCCCGCCAGCAGGCAGTACCCGAGCGCGACCGACGTGCCTGCGAGCGCCGCGACCCTGTGAGCGGCCAGGCGGGCGCACCACGCCGGATGCCGTCGCCAGAGTGCGAACGCCAGCCACGCGCCGAGCGCCGCGAGCATGCTCACGTGCAGCCCCGAGATCGAGACCAGGTGGCCGATACCGGTGCGGTTGAACACCACCCAGTCGGACTGCGCGATGGCACGCTGGTCGCCCACGATCAACGCCACGATCACGCCGGCATAGGGCGCGTTGTCGTTCAGCGGCTTGCCGTCGGCGAGGATGTTGAAGACGCGATCGCGGAGGCGCGAGCGTGCATGCTCGATGACGTGGCCGATGCTCCATACAAAGTCGGCAAGATTGCGGGTTCTGGTGCTGGCGCGAGCTTCGATCGCGGACTGCGACGCGTCGCTGCGCTCATTCGCGTCGACTGTATCGGCCCACGAGATTGCGTCGTCGGCGCCCGGCCTGACATAGCCGGTCGCACGCAGACCCTCTTCGAGCAACCAGTATTCGTAGTCGAAGCCGAAGGGATTGGCCGCGCCATGCGGACGCTTCAGACGCACTGTGAGCCGCCAGCGTTGTCCGGGCTCGATGCGCGGCAGCGATGCGTCGCCAGCATCGGTGCTGGTATGCGGCGCATACCAGCCGAGCGCGAGATGTTCGGGAACGCTCGCTCGCCGCCCGGTCACATCGCGCGATTCGACCGACTCGACGGTGAATGCGAAGCGCACGCCGCGCTCGACGAGCGCTGGAAGCGCGGCCACCGTGCCGACCACGACGACGTCCCTGCCTTCGAGTTCGTGCGGCAACGCATCGGCGAGGCGACGGTCGGCGCGCCACGATGCCCACGCGAAGCCGATCGCGACGGCAGCGATCACGACGAGTGCGCGCCGCGCGACGGAGCGATGTCGCGATGCGTCGCCACCACGCCATCGCCTTGTTGCCACGATCAGGCACGAAGCGCTCACGCCGAGCAGCACAACCGCTTCGGCGGGCATCAAATACGCCTGCTGTTGCAGCCACCACGCCCCCGCAGCGAAGCCCAGGCATGCGGCGCGCATGCCGGTGGCGGCTTACGCGCTCGCAGTCGTCGTCGATGCGGCCTGCGCGATCGACCTGTGCGCGCGTTCGAGCAGCGCGGCCAGCCGCGGCAGGACCGCGCAGGCGTTGCGCGTCGTCTGTATCGCGAGCGCCTCGACGGAGCACTCGCGCAGCGCGGCGATCTCTTCGGCAATGCGCGGCAACTCGGCCGGCGTGTTGCGCCCGTCCTTGCCCGCCGCGCTGTAGATCCACGTTGGCGCTATATCGGGCGCATCCGTCTCGAGCACGATCGCGTCGCCGGGTAAATTCCTGGCGAGCGCGCGAATGCGCAGCGCGCGCTCGAAGGTCGAGGCGCCGCCGAAACCCAATTTGAATCCGAGTGCCGTGTAGTGATCGGCCTGCTGCCGGCTGCCGTTGAACGCGTGAGCGATGCCGGTCGCATGCACGTCGTCTCGATTGCGCCTCACGCGACGCAGCCCGGCAAGCACCTGATCCTGCGCACGACGCACATGAAGCAGGACCGGCAGATCGAAGTCGCGCGCGATCTTCAACTGCTCGTCGAAGAACCAGGTCTGATGCGCGATCGCTTCGCTCGTCGTCAGCGAGGGCACGAACAGGTCGAGCCCGATCTCGCCGATCGCGACGAAGCGTGGATCGTTCATCGCCGCCTCGACCGCACGACGCAACGTCGCCAGATCCTCGTCGCTCGCGCCCGGCGTCAGGATCGGATGGATGCCGAGCGCGTATGCGCCGCCGACGGTTTTCTTCGCGAGCCGCGCCACCATGTCGAAATTGGAAACCGCGATCGCCGGAATCACGATCGCCCCGACCCCTCGCTCGACCGCAGACGTCTTGACCGCATCGCGATCGCGATCGAACTCGGCCGCGTCGAGGTGGCAGTGGGTGTCGATGATGAAGGGGCGGTGAGGCATCGGGTGATTCTCACACGAGCTCGCAGTCATGGGCATCCGCTCATCGGGTGAACGGGGAAGTCCATTGCCCAAGTAAAGCGTGAGGGATGCGGGTACGCATCAGCGTATGATGTGTATTGTTGCGAACGGAGTACACACCATGCGAACGAATATAGTTATTGACGACAAGCTCATGAAGGACGCTCTTCGTACGACCGGGGTGAAAACCAAGAGGGAAGTCGTTGAGCTCGGTCTCCTCACCCTGGTTCATTTGAGTAAACAGCAACAAGCGAGGCAGCTCAAAGGCAAGATCACGTGGGAGGGCGACCTGGAGGCCATGAGGACCGACAAGTGATACTCGTCGACTCGAGCGTATGGGTCGATTTCTTTCGAGGTGCGCCGACACCGCAAGTCGAGAGACTGGATGCTTTGCTTGGAACGACGCATATCGCTGTGGGCGACCTGATCGTGGCCGAAGTCCTGCAAGGCGTGCGGGATGAACGCGAGTTTCATCAAGTGCGCAGGACGCTGGATACCTTTTATCAGGTTGAACTTGTGGGCAAGGAGATCGCGATACAAGCCGCGCGAAACTACAGAAAGCTTCGCGGCCTTGGCATTTCGATCCGCAAGACCATCGATACGATCATTGCGACCCGTTGCATCGAAAGCGGCTACGTGCTTCTGCACTCGGATCGTGACTTCGATGCGTTCGCAACGCATCTTGGTCTGCAGGTCGTGGATTCGGAAAGCTAGGACCGGGTTCAGCGACGCGGCGAAGCATTTGCGGCGCCTTTGCCAGGACAGCGGTGCGCACCGCGACAGGTCAGAGCCTGACGCCCAACACTATAAATTTTGCCGTTGTCGGGGTAGCGATGAGGACGCAGCGTATGAACGGATGTGATCGATGGTCGCCCTCGCCAATCCATCGCGCGTTGTTTGCCGCACTGCTTGCATCGATGTTAGCGGGCAGCGCAGCAGCGATGGAAGCGGACTGCGCGCCGCAAACGAAGATCGACGCCGCGAAGATCAATACGCAGATTGTTCTTGTGGGTGAGTCACACGGCACCAAGGAGTTGCCCGCATTTACGGCGGGCCTCGTTTGCAGCCTGTTGCGTGCGGGAAAGTCGGTGATTCTTGCCGTCGAGCGCAATGGCGAGGAGCAGGAGGGACTGAATCGCTATCTAGACTCCGAGGGCGGCGACAGCGCCCGCGACGCGTTGCTGCAAGGCGAGCGTTGGCAATCGAAATATCAGGATGGGCGCGCGAGCCAGGCGATGCTCGAATTGATTGAGTCGATGCGCGCGTTGCGTCAAGCGGGCCAGCGCATCGGCGTCCTTGCGCTCGGTCGTAACGAGAATCTTAATGTTCCGATGACTGCGGCCGAGCGCGCTCCACTTACGCCTGAAGACAACATCCTGCAATCCCGCATCTATGACCGCGCGATGGCCGACAACTTGCTGTTCGCATCGATCTTGTATCGCACCTACGTGATCGTTGCATTGACTGGCCATTCGCATACCGCCAAAGGCTATGCGCAGGATCCCGAGTTCCTGCCGATGGGCTATCTCATCAATCAGCAGGCGCCTACCTTCATCATCGGCTTCGAAACGGGCGGCGGCATGGCTTGGTCGGCAGGAGGAGGCGGCTACAAAGAGAGACCGATCGCGGCGGGCAGGCTCTATCGCGAAGGAACAAAGATCGATGCGGTGGTGTTCATCGACATGCTGACCGCGTCGCCGTCTGCTCTCCCTCGTCCTTAACACTAACTTGCGCATCACGGGTGAACAGCGACACTGCCCGGCCCAAGTACTCTTATCAACTTTCCAGTTCGCGCGATTTTTTTGGGCGTCCGCCGAGCTTGCCATTGTCGCGGGCGGCAGCCGCCTTGGCGGTGCTTGCCACCCTCCCACCGGACGCGCCAATCTGTGCCATCCACTGCTTGGTATCCCAAATGCCTTTCACCAATGTGGGTACGTAAAGGTCTGCGTCGAGCTTGGGCCAATGCGGCCCGAGGCCTGCAGCCTGTATCTCAATCGTCCGCAAATCGGTCGCTTTTGCTCCAGCCAAGACTTCTGCCTGATCGGCTGGAAATTCAAAGGCGCAGCCGTTGTTCAACTCCACCTCGATCAAGAAGCGACACAGGCACATCGTGATTCCGCTAACCCAACACCCCATCCGTCAAGGTCAACGTCCTGCCCAACCGCGCCGCCAACGCCGTGTCGTGCGTGACCACCACGAAGCTCGTCTGAAAATTCGCATTCAACTCCATCATCAACGCGAACACTTCCGCCGCCGTGCCGCGGTCGAGGTTGCCGGTAGGTTCGTCAGCGAGCACGCACGCCGGTTTCGTGACGAGCGCGCGGGCGAGCGCGGCGCGTTGGCGTTCGCCGCCCGACAATTCGCCGGGACGATGATGGACGCGATGCGCGAGGCCCACGCGCGCGAGCATCTCCTGTGCGTTTGCGCGAGACTCGTCGACCGACTGGCGCCGGATCCGTAACGGCATCGCGACGTTGTCCAGCGCGCTGAACTCGGGCAGCAGGTGATGAAATTGATAGACGAAGCCGAGGCGCTTGTTGCGCACTTCGCCGCGCGCGACTTCCGATAGCGACGAGAAGTCCCGGCCGTCGATCGCGACAGCGCCCGAGGTGGGCGTGTCGAGGCCGCCCAGCAGATGGAGCAGCGTGCTTTTGCCCGAGCCCGATGCGCCGACGATGGCGACGGTTTCGGCGGGCGCGATCGACAACGCCACGTCGCGCAGCACGTGGACCGCGGTCTCGCCGTGACCGAAAGACTTGGCGAGCCGCTCGCAGCGAAGCACCGCGCCATCGTTGGCGGCCACCATAGGGCCGTCACTCATAGCGCAAGGCTTGCGCGGGCTCGACTCTTGCCGCGCGCCAGCTCGGATAGAGCGTTGCGACGAACGAGAGGAATACCGACACGCACCCGATCGCGATCACGTCCGAGAGCCTCAGGTCCGACGGCAATGCGCTGACGAAGTAGATGTTCTGCGGCAGGAACGCGATGTGGAACACGTGCTCGATGGCGCCCACGATGCTGCCCACGTTCAGCGCGATGACCACGCCGAGAACGATGCCGATGAAGCAGCCCGCCAGCCCGATCAGCGCACCTTGCACGACGAAGATCGCGAGCACCGATCGCGGCGCGGCGCCCAGCGTGCGCAGGATCGCGATGTCGGACTCCTTGTCGCGCACGCTCATCACCAGCGACGAGACGAGGTTGAACGCGGCGACCGCGATGATCAGCGCGAGGATGATGAACATCATGCGTTTCTCGAGCTGCACGGCCGAAAACCAGTTGCGGTTCTGCTGCGTCCAGTCGCGGATCAGCACGTCGTCGCTGATCGCGTTGGCGAGCTTGCGCGTGACCTCGGGCGCGGTCTGCATGTCGGCAAGCTTCAATCGAATGCCGGTGTAGTTCTGGAGGCGAAAGAGCTTCTCGGCATCGTCGATGTTGATCAGCGCGAGCGTGCTGTCGTATTCGTAGTGGCCGCTCTCGAACACGCCAACGACGGTGAAGGGCTTGATGCGCGGAACCACGCCGGCCGGCGTGATCAGTCCCTGCGGCGCCACCACGTTGATCTTGTCGCCTTCGTTCACGCCGAGCGCGCGCGCGAGCTCGGAGCCGAGCACGATGCCGAAGCTGCCGGCTTCGAGGTCGGACAATTTGCCTGCGCGCATCTCGGTCGCGATATCCGAGACCTTCGCTTCGGCGTCGGGCTGCACACCGCGGATCAGCACGCCGCGCACCACGTCGTCGCGCGTGAGCATCGCCTGGCCCTGCACGTAGGGTGCGGCCTCGCGCACTTCGGGGACCTGCCTGGCAACGGCTGCGAGCGCGCGCCAGTCGGCGATGCCGTTGTCCGGGTTGAACACCTCGACGTGCGAAAGCACCGACAACATGCGGTCGCGCACTTCGGTTTGAAAGCCGTTCATCACCGACAGCACCACGATCAGCGCGGCTACGCCGAGCGCGATGCCGGCCATCGAGATCGCGCCGATGAACGAGACGAAGCCATCGCCGGTCTTGCCGTCGGTATCGACTTCACCGCGACGCCGTCCGGCGCGCGTGTAGCGCAGGCCGACTTGCCATTCGAAAGGGAGGTTCACGGAAGGAAGAAACCGGCCGAGCGGTGACTGCAGGGCCGTGCGGATCGGCAGATGCGCCGCTCACGACGACCGTGTCAGAACGCGCGGGACGTGAAGCACGCGCGCCGATGCGACTCGATCAAAATTTGCAAGACGCGCAGTGTGCCATAGCGATCGAGGCGGTCGCGCCCATCCGCGCTCGCCCCCTGTGCCCGCTCGCCATGCCGATCACTCGCGTCCGTCGGGCCGCGAAGGGTTCGGCGCTGCCTTGCTGGACGGGGCAACGTTGCGCATCAGCAGCTTGTGCGTGCTCTGCTGCCAGACATCGACCACGAAATCCGTGTTGCCGGTCCGTCTGGTTTTCGAGTCGTGGCGATGATCGAGCAGGAAACTGACGACGGCCACATCGCCGAACTCGCGCACCGTGAGGTCGCGCACGTTCACCGTCGTGCTCGAATCGTCAGCCTCGCTCTTCAACCAGTCGGCGTTGGCCATCTCGTCCGGGGACACGGCCGAGCGGACGCCGAAACCATCGGCCAACATGCCGGCGACAGCATCGCGTTTACCAGACCGAAGCGCGTCGAGAAGACCGCGCTCGAGCATCAGGTAGTTCGAGACGCTGCGCGTGGCCATGCCGGTTTCGGGACCACGCGCGCCCGGAGGCAGGCGCGACTGCGACAGCGCATCGGTCGAACAGAAGATCAGCAGCGCAACGATCAATGACCGCATGGGGGTCCCCGATCACGAGAGGTGAACAAGCGGAGAGGGTAGCGCCAAAAACGCGGGGCCGCCCGACGCGTGTTCGAGCGGCCCCGCATCAGATCGAGAGCGGTGAGCGGCGGTCAGCCGCATCGCTCAGAGACCGCCCAGGCAACCCTTCTGTCCCGATGAATTCGGATAGCCGGTGCCCGCGTTGTAGGCCGCATTCGACCATTCACCTTGCACCTTCCACTTGCTGCCGTTTGCAAAGGTGGCGAGTGGGCCGCCGAAGGTCCACGCGCACTTGTCGCCGTTCTCGGAGCCGCTCGCGTCATACCACGCGCCGGGATTGGCCGGGTCGGTCACGGCTTCGGCCAACTCGTGCGCGGACACGTTGGCGATCGCCGCGAGCCCCTGCGAATGCTGCCCGGAAGAATCGGCCGGATCGCAGCCGGGGTCGCCGTCGAGCTTCCAGAAGAACGCGAACTGCACGGGCTTGCCGCCGCACGTGCCCGCGCTGTGATAAGCGCAATAACCGGCGTTGCCGCGCGGAACGTCCGTATAGACGGGGTAGTAGCCGTTGCCCGACTGGTCGACCACGATGTTGCCCGCCGAGATCTGCTTGCACACCTGAGCGAGGATCGCCGACGTGCTCGCGCCGCTTGCAGCGGTGGACACGTCGATTACGTGCCCCTGATAGGTCGACGCGGTTCCGACCTTGCCGTTGGTGCCGGTGTATTCGATGTTGGTCTTCGCGTAGTTCGAACCGCCCCAGCCTTCGTAGAAGCTGTCGATGCCAGCGAGCTTGTCGCCCGGGTTGCTGGCCCAGCTCGGTCCCCAGAAGATGGCCTTGACCGTGGTCGAAGGCAGGATCTTGCCGCCGTGATAAGTCATTAGCGGATTTCTCGTCGCGCGCGCGGCGCGACTGCCGGCGAGCTCGCGACTCCAGTGGATCCCCAGCATCGGGGGTTCGTTGCGCTTGGTCAGATCCTGTATGGTCGGATCGTAGGGACTGGTGGTCTCTGCATCGTGTGCGAGGGCAATACCGACAAACGCCTGGGCAATCAGCGTGGTCATCAGCAAACTACGTAGCATGCATTTCTCCTCTGAGGGCATCGAAGGTCCAACGGGCGGTCGAGCCCTCAATAGACGTTAGGTACGCGAAGGACGGCAAGAAAACCCTGACGGATGGTCGCAACAAACGGATGCCGGGTGCTTCGTGTGTGGTGCGCGATATACAAACGTCGTCGTCGCAGGCCGCGACCCAGCCGCTAGAATCGGACCGCATGCATCACCTCGATCTACTCGTTCCATCGGCCCTCGTCGATCGCACGCTGACCCCTGAACTGCTGCGCGATCAAACGCTGCCGCACCTGTCGCGCGTGTTCGCGCGCGTAGGCAAGATCGAAGACCTCGTGCTGACAGAACACTCGCCGCTGACGCCGTGGCAGTCGTGGGTCTTCGGCGTGCAGGCGGGGTCGGACGCGAGCAGCGCCATCAACCTCGCCGAGCTTTGGGCGATGGCCTGTGGCTTCGCGCCGGCATCGAATCGCGGACGATGGCTGGCCGAACCCGCGCATTTCGTGATCGCACACGACCACTTGCGGCTGGACGACCCGCATGGTCTGGGCATCACGATCGCCGAGGCGCGGGCGCTGGCCGATGCGATCGAGCCGGTGTTGTCCGAGGCGGGATGGCGGCTCGAACCGATCGAGCCGGCGACGTTGACGCACTGGCTCCTGCATCGCGACGATGGGCTCGACCTCTCGGGCGCCGCGATCGAGCGTGCGATCGGCGACAACGTTGCCGAGTGGCAGCCGCGAGTGCATGGTGAATCGAACGACGCGCCCAACGCTGGAAGCGGCAATGCCGCGCTCGACTGGCGTCGATGCAGCAACGAGATCCAGATGCTGTGGTTCGGCCATCCGGTCAACGACGCGCGCGAGGAGCGTGGGCTGCCGTCCGTCAACACGCTATGGTTGTCGGGCAATGGCGCGCCGCCGTCGCTCTTGCCGCACTATTGCGCGATCGATTCGAGCCTGCCGCTGCTGGCATCGCTGCCGGTCGAACCCGATGCGACGCGCGCGCTGGAAAGCTTCGACGGATTCATAGTCGCAGAGCGCACCGACGACTGGAGCGGCTGGCGCATACAACTCGAAACGCTCGATGCGCGCGTCGGTGCGCTGCTGGAAGATCAACGCAAGGGCGCGATCGGCGAACTGACGATCGTCCTGTGCGGACGCGACCGCATCAGGCCGTTGCGCGTGGCGCCGCGCGACCTCGGCAAGTTCTGGCGCGGATGGGGCGCAGCTGCATCGCTCGCGGATTTCTTTACCGATCACGTCGAGCCGGACGCGAGCGCATGAAGATAGCGCAGCGTCGCATCGATCGTGATGCCCACGACGCGCTGGTCGCGTCGGGCATCGCACCTTTCTTTGCGCGCCTATATGCAGCGCGCGGTGTCTCGCATCCGCGCGAGCTCAATCGCGATCTGTCGCGCCTGCTGCCGCCGTCGCTGCTGCTGCATGCAAATCGCGCCGCCGTGCTGCTGGCCGACGCGATCGCGCGCGACCAACGTATCTGCATCGTCGCCGATTACGACTGCGACGGCGCGACCGCGTGCGCGGTCGGGCTGCGCGGCCTGAAGCTGCTCGGTGCGAGCCACGTCGACTACATCGTTCCCAATCGCTTCGAATACGGCTATGGGCTCACCCCGGAAATCGTCGCGCTCGCAAAAAGCGAGAAAGAGCCCGACCTGATCGTCACGGTCGACAACGGCATCGCGAGCATCGAAGGGGTCGACGCCGCGAATCGCCTGGGCATCGCTGTCCTCGTCACCGATCATCACCTGCCGGCTGCGCACCTGCCCGAGGCCGCGTGCATCGTCAATCCCAACCAGCCGGGATGCGGCTTTCCGAGCAAGCATCTGGCCGGCGTCGGCGTGATGTTCTACGTGTTGTTCGCGTTGCGCGCGGAACTGCGTCGCCGCGAAGTCTTCGAGGCCGCGCAACAGCCACGGCTTGACGGCCTGCTCGACCTCGTCGCGCTGGGCACTGTCGCCGACGTGGTGCGCCTGGACGCCAACAATCGTCTCTTGGTCGCGCAGGGACTCGAGCGCATACGCGCGGGTCGTGCACAGGCGGGCATCGCCGCGCTGTTTCGCGTCTCGGGCCGCGAAGCACGCAGCGCCGGTGCGTTCGATCTGGGCTTCGCGCTCGGCCCGCGCATCAATGCGGCCGGGCGTCTCGCCGACATGACGCTCGGCATCGAGTGCCTGACCACCGACGATCCCGTGCGCGCGACGGAGATCGCCACGCAACTGGACGCGATCAACCGCGAACGGCGCGACATCGAGGCGACGATGCAGGAGACCGCGCTCGCGGCGATCGAAACCCGCAGCCGTGCGTTCCAGGAACAGGTCGAAGGACGTCCGGATGCAGTGCTGCGCGCAGCGATCGTTCTCTTCGACGCGGGGTGGCATCAGGGTGTGGTCGGCATCGTCGCATCGCGTATGAAGGATAGCTTCCATCGGCCCACGATCGCGTTCGCACCCGCGGCCGACGGCACGCTGCGCGGTTCGGGCCGCTCGATCGCCGGCTTGCATCTGCGCGACGCGCTCGACCTCGTGTTCAAGCGCGAGCCCGGTCTCATCGAGAAATTCGGAGGGCATGCGATGGCCGCCGGCCTGACGATCGCGCGTGCAAACCTTCCGCGCTTCGAAGCCGCGTTCGAAAAGGCCGTGTGCGCAATGCTCGATCCCGCGCTTCTAACGCGCACCATCGAGACCGACGGTCCGCTGGACGAAGAGTCAGCCACGATCGCGACTGTGCGCGCCCTCGACGCGCAGGTCTGGGGGCAGGGCTTTGCGGCGCCGTTGTTCGCCGATGCCTTCGAGATCCAGAGTCAGCGCATCGTGAAAGAAAAACATTTGAAGCTGACGATGAGGAAGCGCGGCAGAATGTTCGATGCAATCTGGTTCAACCATGTCGTCACGCTGCCTGATCGCGCGCACGTGGTCTATCGCATCGCAGCCGATTCGTACAACGGCAGTACGCGACTGCAGCTGATCGTGGAGTTTGCGGAGTAATTGCGTCTGCCTTCGGGGGAAATCAGTGGGGATGGGTCTGTGCGGAGGTGTTAGCATCCCCGACCTGAGCGCAACTCGGGGGACATCATGAAATCAAAACGATGGACGCTTCTCGCGGCCGGGATCTTGGCACTGTGGGCGACGACGGCGCAGGCCCAAAGCTGTCTTGGGCGCCCCGACTTCGACGCATGCATGGCACGCATCAACAGTGCCAATCAAGCTCGAACCACGGCAGCCCAGCAACAGTTATGGCGGAACTATCTCCAGACCAATGGCCCGTGGCTGCGCCAGCAATACAGCCAATATCGCGGGCCCATGACCTTCGAACAGTTCGCCTATTGGAACCTCATGACAGCGAATGGAACCAATATCGCGGGCGCCGCCAAAGCACAGCAGGATCAGTTTCAAGGGAATCAGAGAGCCCATGAAACGATCCAGCAAGGCAACGATTCGTACAAGCAGGGCATGTACGACAACAGCGCGCGAACCAGCCGCACCGCCGAGAACTACAATCAAGGCGCAGTTCGCGGCAACACGGCGGTGACCGATCCCCGCAGCGGGCAGCGGCAGTGGCTCCCATACGCCCAGCCTTACAACCAGCCGTTTACCTCGGGCGGACAGACCTACATCCAGAACGAGAAGGGCTACTATCAATGGACCGGCAGCGGCTGGACATTGATGCAGCCGGGGCGCTGAGGCATTGCTTTGCGACGGACTTGCCGCTGAAGCGGCGACGATTACGACGCGATCGACGACAGGGCGTTGTTGCGCAACGAGGATCCCGGCGGTACGCCATCAGCTCGAAGAGGAAACCGACTGAGCAGAGCTGACGCGCAAGACCCTTCAAGTCAGTGCAAGGGCGAGACTCCGATCAGCCACAAATGCACGCCCATGATGAAAGCTGCATAGATGGCGAGGCCTCCCGCCACGGCAATCAAGTCGTTGATCTTGGAGGCAGGCGCTCCCCGGACGACATGCGGCACAGTTCGGCGCATGACCGCCATGCGGTCGAGCACGGCCCAAGCCAGGAAAGCGCCGAAGAGCAACACGTCGGCCTGCGTGCCGTTCGCGAGCAAGTGCGCGAGCGCCCAGATTATGATCGCCAGCAGCATCGGGTGCTTGATCGCGCTCTGGATGCGCCCCGGCAGATACGCGGCCAACAGCACAGCGGAAACACCGGCAGCATCAGCAGCAAGGCGACGTGGCGCATCGCTGCCGGCGGCGCGTAGAGGATCGGCGAACTCTGGCGAGCCGCACCGTAGCCGTAGAGCAGCAGCGCGAAGCCGATCAGTGACACCACCGAATAGGCGCCTTTCCATGCCCGCTCGCCGCGTCGCGCGAGCTGTGCGTCTCGCCACGCGGGCGCGACGATGGAAACCGAATGAATCCCGAGAAAAATGATCAAGCCCGCGATCAACAGCGTCATGACATGCTCCCTTTGCGAGGCGTTATCTTAAACAATGCAAAGCGTGGCGGATGGCCGCCACGCGCGGCTGTGCGAACATCGATCCATGTCCACTCGCGACCCGTTGCCCGCCGAGCGCGGCGAGCCTCACGCTGCGACCACACGTCGCGACCTGATCGAACGCATCGCCGACCGCTTCCACATCTCGCCGCGCGAAGCCTTGATCGCGCTCTTGCCGGTCGTGCTGTTGCTCGTGCTGGTCGGCTACGTCGCCCAGCGCTTCGTGCGACCCGCGCCGCCTTCTACGATCCAGATGACCGTCGGCAACCCCGGGCGGCGCCTACGACGAATTCGCCGTCAAGGCCTTGCAGGACGGCAAGCTCGACATCGCCTTCCTGATCGGCGCCCCCGAGTCGCCCCTCATTCGCTCGCTGTTCGGCAGTTCGCTGCACATCGTGAGCCTGGCACAGTCCGAAGCGATCGCGCGCTATTTCCCGACGCTGACGCCGCTGGTCCTGCCGCAAGGCGCGGTCGACCTGGCTGACGGCAAACCTTCACACGATGTCAGGCTGCTCGCCGCGACATCGATGCTGGTCGCGCGCGACGATCTGCATCCGGCGCTCGTCTCGCTGCTGCTCGAAGCGGCGACCGAAGTGCATGGCGGGCCGGGTCTGTTCCAGCAGCGCGGCGAGTTTCCGTCGGCCAAGGTGCAGGATTTTCCGATCTCGGAACAGGCGTCGCGCTGGTTCAAGTCGGGTCGCCCGTTCCTGCAACGCTACCTGCCGTTCTGGCTCGCCAATCTGTTCGAGCGCCTGCTCGTGATCATCGTGCCGATCGTCGCGCTGATGATTCCCCTGATGCGCATCGTTCCCGCGCTCTACAGCTGGCGCGTGCGATCGAAGGTGTTTCGCTGGTACGGCGAGGTCAAGGCACTCGAGGTGCGGGCGCTCGAGGGGCATGGCGACGAGGGCATCAAGCGCGAGGAAGCGATGCGTCTGGAAGAAATCGAACGCGCCGTGGGCGCGCTCAAGATCCCGCTCTCGTTCTATCACGAGGTGCATCTGCTGCGCGCTCACATCGACATGGTGAGAAGGCATCTCGGGGTCGACATCGCGACGCCGCCGAAACATCCCGTCGCGGCCTGAGGCCTCACGTACAATCGGCCCCCTTCATGGAACCGCCGACCACAGAAACATGGAAGCTGAACGCCTCAACCTGATTGCCGCCCTGCTTGCCGATCTGCGCGCCCGCGCCGACGAGGCGCGGAGGTATCTTTGACTTCGATGCCAAAGCGAATCGGCTGAACGAAGTCAACGACGCGCTCGAGGATCCCAAGGTCTGGGACGACGCGAAGCGCGCGCAGGATCTCGGCCGCGAGAAGAAGGCACTCGAAGATGTAGTCGCAACGCTGACCAGGCTCGATAGCGACCTCACCGACGCCAACGATCTGTTCGCGATGGCGAAGGAAGAGGGCGACGACGCGACGCTGATCGCGGTCGAATCCGATACCGAAGCGCTGAAGAAGATCGTCGAGGCGATGGAGTTCCGTCGCATGTTCGCCAACGAGGCCGATGCATTCAACTGCTTCCTCGACATCCAGGCCGGCGCCGGCGGCACCGAGGCGCAGGACTGGGCGCAGATGCTCGAACGCCAGTACCTGAAGTACGCCGAGCGCAAGGGCTTCAAGGCAGAGCTGCTCGAGGAGTCCCAAGGCGAGACCGCGGGCATCAAGAGCGCCACCATCAAGATCGAGGGCGAGTACGCCTACGGCTATCTGCGCACCGAGACCGGCGTGCATCGGCTGGTTCGCAAGAGCCCGTTCGATTCGGCCGGTGGCCGCCATACCTCGTTCGCGAGCGTGTTCGTCTATCCGGAAGTGGACGACTCGATCGAGGTCGAGATCAATCCGGCGGATCTCCGCATCGACACTTTTCGCGCGTCAGGCGCGGGCGGCCAGCACATCAACAAGACCGATTCGGCGATCCGCATCACACACAACCCAACCGGCATCGTCGTGCAGTGCCAGAACGATCGCAGCCAGCACAGGAACCGCGCCGAGGCGATGGCGATGCTGAAGTCGCGCCTCTACGAAGCCGAGTTGAGGAAGCGCCAGGTCCAGCAGGACAAGCTCGAAGCGTCGAAGACCGATGTCGGCTGGGGGCACCAGATCCGCTCGTACGTGCTCGACCAGTCGCGCATCAAGGATCTGCGCACCAACGTCGAGACCGGCAACACGCAGAAGGTGCTCGATGGCGATCTCGATCTGTTCATCGAAGCGAGTTTGAAGCAGGGGGTTTAGCGTGGGAATCACGATTCGCACTATCCGTCCCGACGAGCATGAAGCCGCTCGTCGCTTGCTGCTCGACAACGGATGGGAGGGTGTGCGCTTCGAACCTTCGGCGTTCGAGACGCTCATCGAGAACTCGCGCGCGAATCATGGGTCGCCATCGAGGACGGACGCGTCGTCGGCTTCGCGCGCGCACTTGGAGACGGCTGCTTCAACGGTTACCTGTCGATGCTGGTCGTGGATGCGAATCGCAGGAAGCAAGGCGTTGGTCGCGCGCTCGTGGAGCGGGTCATGGGTGACAACGTCGACATGACGTGGGTCCTGCGCGCGGCGCGCCCGGACGTACAGGGCTTCTACGAGAAGCTCGGGTTTCGGATGTCGACGGTCGCGATGGAGCGCACGCGTCGGCCGGCAACGAAGGACACCAACCAGGGCCCCACATCATGAACGTCGTCATCCTCACCGGCGCATCGCGCGGCCTCGGCGCTGCCATGGCCGCGCGATTGATCGCGCCCGATTGCCAATTGATCTGCATTTCGCGCAAGCCCAACGAGGCGCTCGCCGAAATCGCACGCGCGAAGGGCGCGGCGCTCGACTGGTATCTGCAGGATCTGGCCGACGCCGATGCGACCGACGACCTCGCGCGATCGATCTGCTCGACCCTGCCGAACGATGCCTCGCGCTACGCGCTGATTCACAACGCCGGACTCGCGGAGCCGGTCGGCAGGCTAGCCACGCTCGACGTGAAAGCATTGGCCCCGGCGGCACACGTGAACCTCACGGCCGCGATGATCTTCACCGCGCGTCTGCTCGCGGCCACGAAGCGCTTCCATGGCGAGCGACGCATCCTCAACATCTCGTCGGGGCTGGCACGCCGGCCAATGGATGGCGCCGCGGCCTATTGCGCGACCAAGGCGGGTCTGGACATGTTCACGCGTTGCATCAACGCCGAAGCGCAGGCGACGCAGGCGCGGGTGCGCGCGGTGTCGCTCGCGCCCGGCGTGATCGACACCGACATGCAGATCGGCATGCGCGGTCATGATGCGGCGCGCTTTCCGGAATCGAAAACCTTTCGCGCGATGAAGGAAGAAGGGCGGCTTTCGTCGCCCGATACGGTGGCCGAGAAGATCGTCGCTTTTCTCGAGCGCGACGACTTCGGCAAGACCGAGATCGACGACATCCGGAATTATTGAGCGCGCTGCGCGAGGAAAAAGCGAACCATCTCCACTGATGCGTCCGGACCCTTGGGGTCGGTGAACGACCCGCTGGCGTCCCCGCCCGACCAGGCATGCCCGGCGCCGTCCAGCATCCATGACTCGATCAAGGCGCGGCCGGTGGTATCGGAATGCACCGTGCGGCGGTAGCCGCGACCGTGAGGTGAATGACCGATTTCCGTAGTGGCGGGCAAACCGGGTTCACCGGCTTTTGCGACGAACGCGTTGCCGGCCTGCCGAATGATTTCGGCGCCGTTGCTTTGGCTGACGGTCTGATCACGGTCGCCATGGAACACGATGGTCGGCACAAACTGCGCGGCCTTCTTCTGCGATCCGACTGCGGCGCGCGGCTTGGAAGAGTCATGGGTTGCATGGCGGCCTCCGCGCATTGCGGCGAATGCGCTGGGCATGTCATGAGCGGCGCCAAAAGGCAGGCCGGAATGCGCGCCGACGGCGGCGTACAGCTCCGGATAGGTCTCGCCAAGGATTACGGCCATGGCAGCGCCTGCCGAGAGACCCGCTACGAAGATGCGGCTCTGGTCGACGGGATGGTTCGCGACGATCTCGCGCGTGATACCAGCGATCAGCGAGGGCTCGCCGCTATCGCGCAACTGATCGAGAGACTTGAACCAATTCCAGCACTTCGATCCGTTGGCGTTGACCGCCTGCTGGGGGTACGCCACCAAGAAGCCGTGCTGCTCCGCGAGCCGATTCATCCGGGTCCCGACCGCGAAATCGTCGGCTGACTGCGTGCAGCCATGCAGCATCACGATCAACGGCATGGTCGCGGCCGATCTACGTGAAGGGACGTAGAGTTTGTATGTCCGAGCCCCGGCGCGATTGCTGAATTTTCGCGTCACGAATTGTCCCGATGCGTCGGGCGCATTCGGAAGGGAGGAATCGCATGGAATGATGGTCTGCTCCGGCGTCCCCCGGACTTCGCGGGCCACCACGTCGATGACCGAATCGTCAGGGCTCGACGCCGATCCTGCATGCAAGCCCGCTGATGCAAATGCCTGTCGAATGGTTTCTGTGACGCCGTGCACCAAGCCGGTCTTGGTCTGCAACCCGGCCGCGGTGAGCGCGATCTCTATCGTCTCGGTGATCGCATTGGCGTGAAACGGCGGTGCTTGAAACGTGAAGCGGTGATTCATCGAGTAACTTTCCGTGAGGTGGTCGTATTCAGGAAATGCGGTCAGCGAGTGCACGCCGGACATCGGCGCTGGCGTGGAAAGCGCCGAGAACCGAAACCGATTCAATCGTGGCGCGGGCAAGCTTTGGAGAGACGTCGGCCGCAATTCGCGCCAGTCCGACGACCTGGATCTGCAATCGCCGCCCCGCTCCCAACAGCCGCTCGAGCTCGTCCTTGCTCACGTCAAGGAGACCCACGGTCAACACGCGTCGCGCCACGGTCTGCTTGACGATGTCGGCATGCTGAAGGAGTTGATTTCGCACCGCTGTGCGCACGAGGTCGCTTCGATTCGAGTAGAAACCCTCCTGCACCAACAGGTCGATTTGACCCAGATCGACGACCCCGAGGTTGATCGTCATTTTCTCGGTCTCGCCGGCACGTTGCCGGGGTTCAACTAGGCTCTTGCGCACGTTTGCCATCCAAGTAGAATCCAATTGGATGGTCATTGGAGCATAAGTATGATTATTTGTAAATTGGTCTGACTTGCGCCGATCAGAGTCATCTGGCGGCGCGCGCAATTTCTCGATCGCTTCGAACGCCAAGGAGCGCTCGGTAGTGTCTCAGTTTGAAAGTCGGCTGCCGACCCGTTGCTGTCCTTCAACCGACGCCAGCGGACGACAGCAAAGCAGCGGTTGCCGTCGGTCGCGGCGGGCCTGTGAACTTCCGCTCGAGGACGGATAACGGTCATCGCGCCGTTGAGGCGCCAATGTCAGTCACCGTCCGGTCTTGGGTAGGCAGCAGACATCCGGAAGCGCCCAACGGCCGTCGGCCGATCGAATGTCCGCTACTCCCACGGTCGACGAGACGCTACCGACCCGTTGCTGTCATCGGCGGCGTCGAACCCCCTGCCGGGGAGCAGACGTTCTCAACATTCGCGTTGAACACCTGCAGGTGGCGCTCTCGATACGTTGGCGCTTAGGCGGGTCACCCCCGGGTGATCGGTACACCTCTGTGCTCAGATACTTGATGCCTGTGTCAACCAACACGGTCACCACGGTGGCCTTCGGACCGAGCATCTCAGCCACCCTCAAAGCGGCGACCACGTTGGCTCCGGAAGAGGCGCCGCCGAAGAGACCCTCCTCTCGCGCAAGGCGTCGCGCCATGCTCATCGCGTCGGTCGCGGACACGGACATGATCTCGTCGACCAAGGTCGGCTTCCAGAGTGGCACGACGTAGCCCATGCCGATGCCTTCGATCTTGTTAGCACCCGACTGCCCGCCGGACAGCACGGGGGATTCAGCCGGTTCCACAGCGACAACACGGATGGTCGACCTCTTCTTCTTAAGCGCCTCCGCAGTGCCTCGAAGTGAACCGCCGGTGCCGACTGAGTGAACGAAAGCGTCGACGCTCTCGTTTGTCTGACTCCAGATCTCGTCACCCAGGCTCGCGTATCCGGAGAGAACGTCGACGTTGTTGAACTGATCGGCCCAGAAGTGCGAAGGTCGCAAAGCCCGCTCGCGTGACGCCTCGATCATCGCTTTTACCAGATCCGCCGTGATTCGCTTGCGGTCGCTCCTGATGAGTTCGAGCTCCGCGCCAAGCGCCTGCATATGCTGCAGCTTTTCTTGGCTAAAGGCATCGGAGGTGATAAGCAGACAGCGATACCCCAGAGCGATGGCGACATTCGCGAGAGAGGTTCCGGTGCTTCCGCTGGTGCACTCGACGATGGTCCCGCCGGGAACCAGGCGTCCATCCTCCGCCGCTCTGGTCACGATGGCCAATGCGGCGCGGTCCTTCATGCTTCCTGTCGGGTTCGCAGACTCGACCTTGACGAATACGTGAGCGCATAACGGCGAAACTATCCTGCGCAACGGCACGAGCGGGGTATTGCCGATCAAGTCCAGAACACTTGATTGGCAATTCGTGTGGCGATCCGCATTTGTCAATTGGTTGAAGTCCGGAATCGGATGGGGCCGGTCATCTCATGAAAAAGGGTGCGCCGATACATAGCAGGTCAATTGCCTGAACCGCGTCGGCGCTATGCCCGATCATCGCCCGACAGCACCGAGTGCTCGGGCGATGGTGGTCAGACCTGCGTCTGCTCCGCGATTTCGAAGCAGTTCAGCCTTGTAAGCGCTCAGTTCGCGTCGGCGTAGAGCAAGCAAGGGTGCTCGAAG